>JARQTN010000108.1:0-18208 GCA_029976695.1 Lewinellaceae bacterium | reverse complement strand
GATGGCATCCTGGATGAGCAAACCTGGGGAAAAGCTCCCCGGCACGGGAATTTCTGGCAGCAATTCCCGGCGGATTCTGTAGCCGCTATAGGCCAGACGGAGCTTCAGATGGCCTATGACGACCAATACCTCTATGTGGCGGTGACCCTCTTCAGCAAGGGAAATGATTTTGTGGTGACCTCGCTGAAACGCGATTTCTCTTTCGGTTCAAATGATAATATCACACTGGTTTTTGACACATACGGCGACCAACTGAATGCATTCGTCTTCGGTATGAATGCCTACGGCGTGCGCAGGGAGGCGCTGATCGCCAACGGCGGACGGAGAGGAGGGGACTGGCAGGACAGCTGGGACAACAAATGGTTTGGCAATGCCCAAAGGCATGACACCTGGTGGGTGGCGGAGTTCATGATCCCGTTCAACATCATCCGCTTCCAGAAAGGCAGCAACAACTGGCGGATCAACCTGTACCGGAACGAGACCCAGCTCAATGAACGCTCCACCCTGACGCGTATCCCGCGCAACAGGAGCATCATGGACCTTTCTTTCTCCACACCCATTGAATTTGAAAGCCCGCCCGAAGGCGGAGGGGGTGTGGTTTCGCTGATCCCGTTTTTGGCTGCCAGTTCTGTACGCGACTTTGAGGACCTGTCGCAGGCCAAACCGGAGAACTCGTTCAGTTTTGGCGGGGATGCCAAGATCGGCCTCACCCCTGGCCTGAACCTCGACCTGACCGCAAACCCGGACTTTTCGCAGGTAGAGGTGGACCGGCAGGTGACCAACCTGGGGCGGTTCGAGGTGTTTTTTCCCGAGCGGCGCCAGTTCTTCCTTGAGAATGCCGACCTGTTCGGCAGCTTCGGGTTCAGTCGGTCGAACCCGTTTTTCAGCCGCCGGATCGGCATCGTATATGATACAGTAACTGAAGAAAACATCCAGAACCCGATCCTGTACGGTGCCCGGCTGAGCGGGAAAGTGAATGATAATTTCCGGATCGGGTTGCTCAATATGCAGACGGACAATGAAAAAGCATCGGGTATTCCAGGTTTTAACTTCACGGTCGCGGCAATCCAGCACAAAGTATTTGACAGGTCAAATATTTCATTTTTGTTTGTCAACAAGCAGGCAATCAATGCCAAAGACTTCAACGGGGATTTTAACCCCTACAACAGGGTGGCCGGGATAGAATACCGGTACCTGAGCAAAAACAATGAATGGTCCGGCAAAACCTTTTATCACCGTGTGTTCAGCCCTGAAAAGAAGGCCAATCCGTTCATCCACGCAGTCCACGTCGAAAAGATCACGCGCAACTACCGAGTTGAATGGCTACATAACTTTGTCGGGGAAGGATTCGATGCCGAGGTCGGATTTGTACCGCGAAAAGATTTCCTTGAAGTCAGCCCTGAATTCGAGCTTTACTTTTATCCCAAAAGCAACACCATCAACCAGCACAGCATCAGCCTGGATACCCGGCTTTTCTGGCAGGTGGGCAAGGACCCCGAACAGATCCTGGCCCCCTGGACGAGTTCAGAGCGTGAGGTGGAGCTGCGCTACCGCCTGGATTTCAAGGACAACACCCGGTTTTGGCTCCGGATGACGGACACATGGCTTGTTCTTGTCGATGATTTTGACCCAACACGAATTCAGGAGGATGGTGTTTTTCTGCCAGCAGGAACAGATTATCACTATTTTTTAGCCCGTGCAGAGTATTCCACGGACCGCCGGAAGAAATTTTATGCGGAGTTCGGTCCTACGGCAGGCTCTTTTTTCAATGGATCGAGAATCGGGTTTTCACTCCAGACAACGTATCGGTTTCAGCCCTATGGGTTCATCGCCCTGAATGTAAACTATAACAAGGTAAAGCTGCAAGATCCCTTTGTACCTGCGAATGTCTGGCTGATTGGTCCCCGCCTTGACCTGACGTTTACGAAAAAACTATTCCTGACGGCCTTTTTCCAATACAATAACCAGCAGGAAAACCTGAACATCAATACGCGTTTTCAATGGCGCTTTGCGCCCGTCTCGGATTTTTTCCTGGTGTATACGGATAATTACCTTGTCGATGATTCGTTCAGTCAGTTCCAGCAGCGAAACCGGGCACTGGTTGCGAAGGTGACCTACTGGCTCAACCTGTAAACGGAGAGAATAAAAAAGGCCAGCTTTTCATCGCTGGCCTTTATCATGCTGGGTATTATCCAACATTCATTAGGGGGGTAATTTCTTTATCCGTTTTTCTTCCTTTTCGTTGTCCTTTTCGATTTCTGGACACCACTTTTGCTCGAGCCTTTTTTTACTGTTGTTTTGGAACGTTTGGATGCGGTTTTGGTGCCACGCGCTGATTTATTAACGCTTTTCCTGGTCGTTTTCGTTCCCCTGACTGTCTGATCTCCGCTTTTTCTAGCAACACGGGTTGTCGTTCTTTTGGTTGCCTCAACTGAATTTCCGTCCTTCCGGACGCGTACATTCGTCTGCTTCCTGACCACCGTCGTCCTTTTCGAGACGGTGACAGAAGAAGTGCGCCTGGGCGCGTATACCTTGTGTGCTTTGGTAACGCGATGCACGGTCACCCGGTGATAGTGTGGCCGCCACCGAATGGTATGCCTGTGGTAAATGCGCCAGGGCACGGGCCTCCACGGGTTCCACCACACCGGGAAATACATCCAGCGCCATGGGGAAACCCAGGAGACATAACCCGGGGCGTAAATAAACGACACGCAGGGCCAGAACCACACGTTGACCACGATCCGGGCTGTATAGAAATCCTCTCCTGCCGGGCCACGATCATTCTTGCCTTTGGATTCTTCCTCAAACGGTTCTGCGATGACCTCTTCACCATAGACATCTTCATTACCCAGGATCTGCAGGATGGCGGACTCTTTCCCGGTTTTTTCAATTTCGATGACGGCAATATCCTGCGATTCCTTCTCATTGACGGGAACCTGCAGTACGATTGCATGGACGTCACCGTTTTTGTGGTCGACCACCCGGATATAATCTACCTCGCCGTCCTGGTTCAGGTCCAGGTTGTTGACCTCCTGGTTTTTGCTGTTTAATTGTTTCTCGAAATCCTCAGGTGATTTTGCATTTCTGAATAACTCAATTGCCCCTTCCAGGCTGAAGCCGTCCCCGGCAAACCCCGTACTGTCGCTTTGCGCAAACAGCGATAAATTGCAGATCAGGGCGAAGACGACTGTGCTGAAGAAAGTTTTCATGATACTTTTGCTACTTTATGATATAAGCCATCAAAAAGGCGTTTGTACTCAATTTTTTTTGGTCACATTGGCAGTAACGCCATAAGGGTTATCTTCATTTCTTCATCTCCTGACACCTTAAAAGTATACGGATACTCATTTCAGCGGTGATTATCCAGGCGGGTGGTCAGGATCTCCTTCAGACAGGGCAGGTTTTGCGGGTCAATCAGGTTCAGGGCCCTGACATTGCAAAGCTTTTCAATCAACTCAACCCCGCCAATTGTATTTGCTGCCGGACCACCGACAATAGAAGGTGTCAGGTCAAAGCTCTTCATGACACCCAACACTCCATATGGGTCTGATGCACATAGTATGACACACCGGACATTGTGTTTGATCGCCTCGATGGCAATGTCACCGTTATATGGCTCAAGGGGAGAAGCCCCGATCTCGATGACGGCCACATCTGCCTTGCTGCGCATGATCATACTTAACAGTTTGTACAACGCATTTTGATAATCCTTTCGGGGGCAAATTGACGATGGCAGCCCGACATCGACAAAATCATACACTTCGTCTGCTCCGGCATCTTTAATGCTCAGAATATCCCGGTACCTGCCCGCACCGGTCAATTTGGAACCGACAACACGATAGCCCATACCCTTCAGGAGACGCGTTACGATCCTTGCCGATGTGGTTTTGCCTGCTGACATGGATGTGCCGACAAGGAGAATGACCGGCATGTCAAACGGGATAAGGGGGAAATCAGAAACATAGTCCCCCATGTTTGTGCGGTGATCTTCACGAAAGACGTGACCGGCATACTCCAGCTTGATGAGGGGCGTGATAAAAACAGAACGGGATGTCATCTTTCCCATCAGCCCGGCACTTGTCAGAAGGTCCATTCTCCGGTTCCCCTTCACATCGCGCCAGGTCCCAGTTGCTTCAAGCGTTGCATGGCGTTCTCCAAGCGCACCCACAATGACATCTCCATTCATCAGCTGCATCATGCGTCCGCTTGTGAGTTCCACACAACTGTTGCCGCCGCCAATCTCGATGACTTCTCCAACAACGTAATCGCCGTTTCCCCAGGTATTACGGGGCAATTTTTTGTATGTAAACCCTTTATGGAGGTCTGAAATGCGGGTCAGTGATGAATAAATGAATCGATAGCCGTTTTCTTTCTTTTTCATATCGCCTTCATCGTAATCAACAGGATGAGCAATGCCGTGCGTTCCACCAGTTTATCCAACAGGATGTGTTCATGCCGGGCATGTGCGCCGTCACCTGGTGTCCCGAGCCCGTCAAGGGTTGCTGTGTACTGGCTTGTCGTATTCCCGTCCGACCCGCCCCCGGCGCCTGCTTCCCCGAGGTCGATGCCCAATGCATTCCCTGCTTTTTTTGCTGCAAGCCATAATTTTTTATTCCGCATCGTCTTTTCCATTGGCGGACGGCCCATACCCCCCGTGACAGAAAGCCGGATACCCGGGTGAATGGGCTTCAGGTCCAGGATCTTCCTGGTCATGCTCTCCCCGTCAGCAGCTGTCCTGACCCGCAATTCGATGACTGCACTGCTTGATGGGGCAATGATATTCGCCTCTGTGCCGCCTTCTACCATGCCCACATTAACGGTAATGCCCTTTTCCGGATCATTCAGGGAGAAAAGGCGCTGTACCTGTTGGGAAAGTTCAAGGATGGCACTGACCCCTTTGCCTGGATCGAGGCCGGCATGTGCCGGGACACCAGTGATCTTGAGCGTAAAGCGTCCAAGGCCTTTCCGCTCGGTTTTCAGTTTGCCTTCAGGCCCGAATGGGGGTTCAAGCACAAATGCGCGGGAAGCAATACGCGAAAGGCGGCGGATCGCACCTGTAGATTCTCGGCTTCCCTTTTCCTCATCAGAATTCAGAACCAGGACCGGGGTAAGAGCAAGGGGCAGGCCAAGGAAAGCGATGGCCTTCAGGGCAAAGATCATTTGTGTGATGCCGGCTTTCATGTCGAATACACCAGGCCCCTTCATCTTTCCCTGGCTGATCTGAACAGGCATGTCCCGGAGTGTATGCACGGGCCAGACGGTATCGCAATGGCCAATCAGCAACTGGACCGAAGCCCCTTTCTCTCTTTTTACCGGATGACTGATCAAATAACCACCCGTCTCTTTGCCCGGCATCCTGAATACAGAATATCCAATCCCCTCCAATTGATGCCGGACCAATTGGAAGATGGGCACTTGCAACTCGGGAGACGAGGTGGGCGATTCCATCATGACCAGTTCTTTCAGCAACGAGACCATGGCAGGACGATGGCCCTCCAGGAAAGTGAGGATCCGATCTGTAGATTCCCATTTCATCGCTTTGTGTGTCGTCACTGGTCTACAAGCCTGCGATCAAACCCTTTCGGAAAGGGAAAACCAAGCGTTTCAGAGATTTCTGCAAATCTGCCGTACGCGATATACGCGAGCAAAGGGTTCTCCCTGATCATCCGGGCTTCATCACGCTCAGAAACCCGCAAGTCATCCTGGTGCACATATGCCTTGATGACCTGGCCTGCCACAAGACTGTACTGCCCGAAACCATCGACAATCCGGTCCAGGGCACATTCAAGCCATGCGTACGCATCGCACATCATAGGTGCATCGATACTTGAAGCTTTCCAGGTGGCAAGTTTTTCTACAATGCTCTTTTCCATACTGGCTTCCTTACCCCTCGGAGTGGCTGTAAGGCTGGCCAGGACCACCTGGTCCGGCCGGATAAAGCTTACGGTGAATGCTTTCTCCCTGCGTGCGTTATGGTAGGTGGAGTGCCCGGGTGTGCACACAAAACCAAAATAATTTTCCTGGCCCAGCGCAGTGACCATGTGTTTTGGGGCAAGGTCGTAGTGATCTCCCTCCCTCGTACCGATCACAACCAAAGGAGCTACCGTGAAAAAGGAACTCCATACCGGCTGTTGAACATCAAGTTCTATCCATGGGCGATCCATTTTTTCTACCCCGATCATCCGATCATCCTTTTGATTAAAAATACAGGGAATAGAGAACGGCCGGATATGATACCTGTCATTGCATATCTTGAGATTCATCAAAGCCATTGACCAGGCGACCGAATATCCTGGATGTCCATGGCCCGATATTTTGAGTTTGACTGGTTTTTAATGGGAAAATCCAGCCCCTTGTTTTATCTTGATGGCACATGAAAAGGACATGAGCGAGACGCAAACCATACCCGGCAAGAAACATTTCCATGTACTCGCTTCCGTATTCACATTCCTGATCCTGATATCCATCGGTTCCTTCTTTTACTACGTCAAACCGGGTGACCTGCCCTCCATCTACGGGATCATTATGATGGCTTTTTTCATTTACCTCCTGGGATTCTGGCTGTACAGCCTGGCCCGGCTCTGGAAGAAACAATTTGGCGTGGTGATCACACCAGACAGGATCATTGATATGACAAACGTATGGGGGATCACGTTTATCCAGAGAAAGGCCATCCGTGAAATCAGGATCAAAAAGGTCCTTGGTCAAAAATGGTTGTGCATCTATCTCGAAGACCGGCCCTTTGCCTATCACACGAACCTCCTGAACCGGTTCTTCCTGTACCTGGTGAAGTTGCAAACAGGCACGCCAGTGATCATTTCTGAAACAACCATCCAGTCCTCCGTTGAGGAGCTGCAGGCAATTCTGGAGGCATAGGGTGCTGTATATCAATAATTTATGTAAAGATTTTATTTCTTTTGACGACAATCATATCTCCATCTAACAAGTGTCATTGCTTTTCACCTTGCATTGTACTTAGGTTACCGATTGGAAACTTGAAAGCCCCATTGTTTAACCATAAAACTCTGGGCAAATGTCTCTAACCTTTAAACTACCTTAACCATGCTATGACAACAGACTACCTGTCATAGCACATCACACTTTCACAAGAACAGCTAGTCGCATTTCCCCGGATTTGAAGCGTGTGCGTACGGGGTGGTTTTATCCGTGTTTCGGCATCTTCCATGGCGGTCGAAAACGTGGGGTTCCTATGCCTGTACCACAGCCAGCTTTGGCGTTCCGGGAAATGAAGTGATTTCTTTATTCAAAAATTAAAAGCAAACAGTTATGAAAAAATTATTTCTTGTAATGTTTTCATTGCTCTTCCTTGTTGGTTTTGCTTTGGCTCAAAACAACACCAGTACCCTGTATCAAAAAGGTACTGATAATGAAGCCTACGTGAACCAAACCGGACTTGAAAACCTCTCTGATGTCATTCAAAGGGGGATCAATGTACCTGGAAGCGGGATTGAGAACTATACGACAGTGGATCAATGGGGCTGGTACAACGATGGCTTCCAGATCCAGGATGGAGACAATAACATGATGGATCTTGACCAGATGGGTTGGGACAACTATTCACTCCAGCAAACGGGTGTCGGCTGGGCACAATTCAACCTGGCCAAAGTATTCCAGGAAGGGAAATGGAACAGTGCCGAGCAACAACAACGCTACGACAACAACCTTGGTGATATTTATCAGAAAGGGGAAAACAACTATGGGTATCAAAACCAGAATGCAATCCCCAACATGTCACCGGGAAACACGGCGTATATTGATCAAATTGGTAACTGGCATAGTGCCACCCAGCTCCAGAGGCATGACTTCAACTATGCTGAATCCCATCAAAGGTTCCACCACAATACATCCTTGCAGGACCAGGAAGGGACCAACAACTATGGTTACGTAGACCAGGGGTATGGCTGGAAATGGACGAATGATTCCTATGCAGAGCAATATCAAAGGGGTGTGGACAACCAGGCACGCGCCTATCAGCATGATGGATACAGCCATGAAGCATACCAAACACAGTACGGAGAAGGAAACTGGGCGCAGACCCATACAGACGGGTATGACAACTACTCATGGCAATTCCAGGATGGATTGTTGAACAGGGCCGAGATCCTGCAGAATTATGAAGACTGGCATGGGGAAAACGGTGCCATGCAGCACCAGGAAGGCGAGGAAAACGATGCCTATGCAAGACAGAAAAATGGGAACAACAACTGGTCTGAACAATGGCAGTTTGGTGCACTGAATATCGTGGATCACCTGCAAGATGGATTCGGGAATACAGCAAAAACCTGGCAGTATGGCGTTGGCCACAACCATGTTGAAACACAGATTGGCAACGGCAACTACACAGAAACGGTACAGAGTAATTTTTAAGATCATTCAGGGGCCAGAGATGGCTGCCGCAGCAGAGACGGAAGGAGGCTTTCAAAGGGACCTCCTTCCTGTTTTTCTCCTGCGGAAAAACCGGAAATCAATGAGTGTAATCAAATCCATCCTGACCATTTTCCTGGCAGCAGGCTTTCTTTCATGGTCTGCAGCCCAGTCCGTGACGGAAAAGGAATTTGCTGAAAAGACGCAGCTCGGCATTGTGCAATCCATCGATATGCCCGCAACAGCCAACCAGGCTTACATCGAGCAGATCGGTGACATGAATGCCGCGTTGCTGATGCAGTCCCAGTTGTATCCAAACCACCCAAACCAACTCAGCCTGCTTCAGTTTGGCAACCAGAACATGGCAGAGATCAGGCAGGAGCTTTCAGGTACCCGGTCGGAGGTCAGCCAGGTCGGGGATCACAACAGGTTCTTCCTGGATATGTACGGCAGTCAGTCGGACCTCAGTTTTATCCAAAGGGGAAATGACAACCTGATGATGCAGGAGTATGGATACCTGTACCGCACGAAACTGACCATCATACAGGATGGCGACCAGAACTCGCTGATCCGGCAGGTCACCAGGCCCAGCTCATTTGATATGACAATAAAACAAATCGGTTCCGGGATCGAAATGAAGGTAATCAACAATTGATTTAAATACTGAAGGAAACTGAAACAGTGATACGTAAAACCTGCTTACAGCTAACGACGATGTTGATCATGGTCCTCATCGCGTTTTCACCTGTACAAAAAGGCTATTCCCAGGAATCTGAACTGCAGTGTTTTTGTGCGGTCCAGGCCGAATTATCTGACAGCATGCTGCACATTTCCGCAGTGTTCCGGCATATCGGCGAAAAAGACCTGGCGGGTTTGCACTACAGCCTGGAGCTATTTCGCAAGCTTCCTGGAGGATCTGTTGCCACCCAGCAGCAGGGAGGGGCATTCACCTCTTCCCCGGAAAGGTTGAATATCCTTTCAGAAACCGTCATAAACGTGGAGCCAGGATATGAGATCTCTGCAATCCTGCATATCTATCGCGACGGAATGCAGATCTGTACGGGTGAGCACCTGTTATTTCCGAATGAAAACAAAAGCACACTCCAGTCACTCCTCGAGCGTGCTCGCGACACCCTGCCCGGGGAAAAAGAGGAATTCCTGGAACTGGAGATCGGAGACCTGATCATAGACAGGACCATCAGCAAGGCGGGACATGATTTTTATGACCTTTTCTACCAGCATTTTGAAGCGCCCCGTGGTGTAACACAATATATGATCGAACTGGAGGAAATGCCTGCAATCGGGATCGGCTCCCGGATCCGCCTGACCGTCAATGACCTGGAGCTGCAAACCCTGAACATGCAACCCAGGTATGACTTCATCGAGGAAGTTGCCATTCAGATGGCGGGGATGGCACAGGAATACCTGGCCAATTATGAAGCGATCATGAAACAACTGGAAGGTACCGATCAGAAAGGTACCGGGATTTATTGACACAATACCTGGAGATATGAAACAGAAAACCCTCCTCACCCAAAGCTTGAAAAAAGGCATCCTTTTAATCGGGTTGTTCCTCTGGATGTCCGGTTTATTATCGGCACAGGACTTTGTCTACAGGCCCAGAAACCCTGCATTCGGCGGCGAAGTCTTCAATTACCAGTGGATGCTCAGTTCGGCACAGGCACAGGACCTGTTTGCTGATGAAACGGGGTTAGACCTGGGCATCGGGGCTTCCGACCCGCTGGATGATTTCACCAACAGCCTGAACCGCCAGATCCTGAACAATTTATCCAGGAACCTGGTGCAGGTGCAGTTTGGCGAAGACGGCCTTGAGGAAGGCACATATATCATCGGGGATTTCGGCATTGACATTATACCGACGCTCTCGGGTATTTCGATCACCATCCTGGACATCAACACAGGCGCCCAGACGATTATCGAAATTCCTTTTTATTGAGACTCCCCTGGTGAAACAGCCACCATGGAAGAAAACCCGTAAATCGGAAAACCATGATAAGAAAATGCATAAAACCACTTCTCCTCCTGTTTCCCTTGCTCTTTCTCGGATGCGGGGTCTACCTCAACCAGCCAATGCGGACAGCCAACGCAAGAATAGGAGAAGAGACGCCGACATCACGGCTCCTGCAACAGCTTCCGGTTCCACAGGAGAAAATCGTGACGGCGGTCTATAAATTCCGCGACCAGACGGGGCAATACAAGCCGACTGAAACCGGGGCCGGATGGTCTACTGCCGTGACACAGGGTGCGACCAGTATCCTGATCCGGTCCCTGGAGGAATCCGGATGGTTCATCCCGATAGAAAGGGAGAATGTCGCAAACCTGTTAAACGAACGAAAGATCATTCGATCCAGCAGGGCGCAATTCCAGCAAGGTGAGAACGATCAGCTGTTGCCCCCCCTGCTATTTGCAGGGATCATCCTCGAGGGCGGGATCATTTCGTATGATGCAAACATCCTGACCGGGGGGGCGGGGCTCAGGTATTTCGGTACGGGAGGCTCGGGTCAATACCGGCAGGACAGGGTGACCGTATACCTGAGGGCCATCTCCACCAGCAGCGGCAAGATCCTGAAAACAGTGTACACCTCCAAAACGATCCTGTCACAGGCGGTAGATGTCGGGGTTTTCAGGTTTGTCCGGTTGAAAAGGCTCCTGGAGTTTGAGACCGGCATTACCTACAACGAACCTTCCGAGATGGCAGTGACCGGGGCGATCGAAAAAGCCGTTCAAATGCTTGTGCTCGAAGGCATCATGGAAAACCTCTGGAGGACAGGGGCCACCGCCGCAGATTCTTCGCGGGCGGTAAACGCCTATCTCCGGGAAAAGGAGGAGATGATGCACACAGACCTGGTGAACCGGAATTACACTTCGCGGAGAAAGAAATTCTTTGCAGGCACAGCGTTAAGTGCCATGTATTACCAGGGGGACCTCCCGGATCCGCAGCTCAAGGGAGGGTGGAGCGGCACAATGGGCTGGCAGGTGAACCGCAGGATCGGCGCGGCGCTGGAATTTGGCCAGTGTGCCCTCGGCACCGAGGATTATTTTGACGAACAGATCAGCCATTTCGGACTTTCAGCAAAATTCCTCCTGCTGCCTTATGAATCCATCACGCCTTACCTGCATCTCGGTGTGGGAGGGATCACACGAAATATTAGCGGAAGATTTGATTTCAGCGATCAACTCTTTGCACAGGTCTATTATGGTGCTGGAATGGAACTTCTTTTGAACCCGTATCTCGGCCTGAACCTGGCCGTAGACCACCACACCATGTTTACAGACCGGCTGGATGAGGTTGAACAGGGCAAATACAATGATTTTTACTGGCAGGCAAGGCTTGGAGTGCACATTTATTTTGGCCGGGATTTTGACCAGCCAGCCGATCTGTTCTTTTAAATCAGTGATCATGAATAGAAACATAAAAATCCTCACATTCCTTTTCCTTGGCATCCTGATCGGGTGCTCGGAGGAGACATTCGTACCGCTGCAAATGGGCATGATCTATGGCACTGTCCTTTCGGACCAGGATTATGAAGGCCTGGAAAATGTGACGATCAAGGTAACCCCTTCCGTAGGCACCACAGTGACAGACGAATCAGGGTATTTTGAGTTTTTCGATGTCGAGGCCGGTACATACTCCTTGCAGGTGTCGAAGACCGGCTACCTTTCGGATGCCGTCAGCCTGACGGTAAAAGCGACAGACACAACAGAAACCGTGGTTACACTGCAAAAAATCGTGGAAGAGAACAGGGCCCCCGCTCAGCCACTCCCCGTACAGCCTGCTGACGGGACCACCCTGGATACAATCAATGAACTCGTTTTCACCTGGCAGGCATCTGATCCGGACAATGATACACTGTATTATTCCGTCCGCTTGTTTTCTGCTGAAGAACCAACCGGACGATGGATCGCAGAGGAAATCCTGGATACCTTTTTGATTTTTCAGGGCCTCCACTACCAGGCATCATACCAGTGGCAGGTCGTTGTGCATGATCAAAACAACCCGCCCGTTTTCGGGCCGGTGAACAGCTTTTCGACCATCGCTTTTCCTGACCAGCCCTATTTGTTTGTCCGCCAGGAAGGAAATTTCAACATCTATGCCTCCTGCCTGGAAAGTGAGCAGACCTGCCTGACCACTGGTGAATTCAATACATGGAGGCCCAGGATGAGTCCATTGCGCGACAAGGTTGCATTCATCTGTGATGAAGGGATCACTCCGCAGATATTCCTGATGGACCGTGACGGGACAAACCTTCGGAAACTGACCTCTGCGGAAGTCGGGGGGATCAATGCCTTTGATCTCGACTTTGCATGGGCACCTCGGGGGGACAGGCTCTATTTCATGCGGTTTGACAAATTGTATTCGATCAACCAGGATGGTACCGGCCGGAAGTTGCATTACCAGGCCCCGGAACAACTGTTTATCTCGGAAGTGGATATCGCCACAGATGAGCAAAGGATTGCCGTAAAAATGAACAGCGCAACCCTTTTTTCGTCCCTGATCCTCATCTTCGATCAGCAATTCATAGTGTCAGATACGGTGCTGTCCGACGTGAATGGCAGGTCCGGGGGTTTGCATTTTTCCGTGGATGGCAGGTATTTGCTGTATACCCATGATGTCTCCGGGTACCAGGGGCAAAACGGCCGGATGCTGGATTCAAGGATATTCCTGTATGATCTTCAAAGCCGGACACACAAGGACTTGTCGGAGTTCAAGCCGGCAGGCACAAATGACCTGGATCCGAGGTTTTCGCCGAATAATGCGAGCATCATTTTCACGAACATCAACAATGATGGCCTTTCCAATCCTGATATCCTGGTCATGGACCTCCAGGGGGAGCAACGGAAGGTCATTTTTGAAAATGCGATGATGCCGGAATGGAACTGACACCGGCATCGGTGAAGAATACGGGTTTTATGTTTCCACGTCGCCGTCCACCCCGGACGGCGGCGCGTTTTTTTGCTTTCCGGGGAAACCCTGCTCACTTTTCCTTGTTTTACTTCAAATTTTCACAGTGTATGGGCCTGATCACCAAAGCCGTTATCATCTTCCTGACGATTCTCTTCCTGATCCTCGTCGTTGCCGGAAACCCGACCCCTTCCATCATTGGCGTAACCGTCATCGGCGGGTCGGTGCTGATCGCCTGGCAGACGATCGTGATCCTGAAAGATGAAAAAGGCAGCATCCGTGAAGAGCAGGATGCAGATGATCATTACCTGAAAAAGTAGGCTTTCCAACCCTTGCCAGAAACGGTAACTTCCAAATTGATCGAGTAGCTCCTGTCCAGTTGGTACGCTGTGATCTTCCCATGATCATAAAAAACTTCTGTTTCCCGGCTGAGTCCAGTGTAGTACAGGGGCACATGGATGGTTTTGGTAATCTCCCGCTCCGTTGGGTTGAACACCACAAGCGCGCCTTTTTCCTCACTTTCCGGGTTGACCATCAGCCAGTAGTCAAGGTCCTTTCCGTCCGCCCTGCGTAAGTGGATCAGGTCCCCTTCCAGCACATCCCGGTGGGCTTTGTACCAGTCAACCATCCCTTTTACCATTTCTTTTGTTTGTTCGGTATCGAACAGCCGCGGACCCCGGTAACATGCCTGCACACCGGCAGCCAGGTTGGAAGCCATCATCATTTCATAATGGTCCAGGTGTTCCCGGAGCGGCTCGATCGTGGCTGCTTTCCCGCCCCCGTGATATTCGGTCAAAGGGACAAACATCCACCCCATTGTCACATTCTTTTCCCATGTTCCATCATAGATATTCTGCCGGGTATGGACCACCTGCTGTGCCCTCGGCAGGCTCCAGTTTGTTTCCCTGTACCCCATCCCGCATTTGTTTCCGCCTGTGAGGTAATAATAATCCGGGATATTCAGATAAATCCCCGACGCTCGGCACCATTTGTAAAAATCTGAAATAACCTGGTACTGGTTCCACCGGGAATCTGCATAACCGCGGTGCCCGGAATGGCTGGTTGAGTGGCACACATCCCCTGGATAGGATCCGTCATGCTCCAGCAGTGAAAACCCGGATGCGGCATAAAACCGGTAGAGTTTATCGAAATATTGCTTTGCCCAGTTACTGCCCAAACAAGGCGAATGCCCGAAAACAGGTTTTCCCCCCTCTGGAAGCACAACATCATTTTCCGGGCTGATCGAACGGGATGCCAGCAGCGAATATCCGCCGATCTCGATGCCCTTTGACCGTGCATAGGCTGCGTACTGCTGCATTTTTTCGAGATATACCGGATCCTCATCTTCAATATTGAATCCGCTGCCGAATGTCAGGATCACCATCTCAAACCCGACCTCAGCGGCCTGGTCAATGGCCGTTTTCACGCGCTCCCAGTCCGCAAACCGCGCGTGCATCATAAGCGGGTTTTCCGTCGTCCATGGGGCGATCTTGCGGTACATGCGCCGGATGGCCAGGCCTTTCCTTTCCCGGTCATCGCTGTCGTGCAGGAGGACAAATGTGCGGCAGGTCAGGAAGGTATCCCCCGGGGATACGACCTGGTCAGGGCCGGTCTCGGGGGAGACTTTCAGCAGGCAGGGTGTCTGTTTCTGGTAGTTCACCTGGGTATGGTATTCCGAGTCGGGCAGCCAGTGGACCACGTGGTGGTTGGCATCGGCGGCTTCCATGCTGGCAAAGGCATAATCCGTTTCCACATGGATATTTGATGCGGCCACATTGTATGCACGGCTCTCCACGCTGCTGCCGTATTCCACTGCTGCGAGGATCTCTGAAGTGAAGGAATCTACCGTGATCGCCAGGTCTCCCCGGTTGATGATCTCCATCTGTTTTTCGATCACCGGGATGCCGTCGAAGCATGTATAGTGGATGAGAACTTCAACTTCCCGTAGGCCCGATCCTTTCGGAGGATCATATGCCATGGTGAGCCTGATCCCTTCCGGCGGCCAGGCAAGGCCTTCCTGGTGGTGCCGCAAACGTTTCCACGAGAAAGGCGCTTCCGGTTCCGATGTGGTGTATTCCCTGAATTGCCACGCTTGTGGATCGTTTTTGAGCTGCGGGACCCATTCCGGGAGCAGGAACGCATAATTGGGTTGCCCGGTCAGTCCGCCAACAGCATAGTTTGTTCCGTTGATTGAAACCTCTGCTTCCGGCTTGACGCCGCGGAGCATCGATGTGTTTTGAGTTACCTCGTCCAGGGCGATTGTCGCTGCATTCGGGGCAAGCATGAAAACCCTCCGGACAAGACCGTTCGTCAGGACCAGGCTGTCATTGTATTCTTCAACTTGTGCTTTGAAAGGAGTCGCATCGATCAGCCAGTCACCCGATACCTGTGGACAGGCCGGGAAAGAAAGAAAGCAGAGAAATGAAATATGAACCCAACGGGTCAGGGATCTCCTGAACATTTTGACTCTATAGATTTATCCGGATCAGTTCGATGAAAATAGGGGAAGTTGGTGACAGGGCCGGACAATTGTGAAATGTTTTTATTGATGAGGCAATTATTCCAGTGAACAGGTCCAAGCCGTGCATGATATAATAAAATGCGGAAGTTGCTTTATTCTGTGTAAATTGTCGCTGCAACCTTTTTATAACCTCAAAAAATTCAAAATGAAGAAGAACAAGATTCTTGTTGCCTTTCTGTGTGCACTTTTCAGTACTGTTTTCTTATTGCCTGACAGCATTGCCCAGGATGCACCCAACATTTTTTTTGAGATGGAGTGTATCAAGAAGAAAAGCGATGATCTTATCCCGCTCATGAAAGAAGAGGGGATGAAATTCAACCATGCCCTGATGAAGGAGGGGGTCATCCTTGACTGGATCCTCATGGAAGTTGTGTACCCGAATGGGCGGGATTGCGATTGTGACTATTACATGGTGACTGTCCTGGATGGCATGAAAAACCTCGACTATTTATGGTCACATGAAAAGATGGGTGGAGTCGTGAAAAAGGTCATGGGAGACCGAAGCATGGATGCCCTGATGGACCGCTTTAACAATGCAGCCGAAGCTCGCGGTTCCATGCTCTACAGCCTGATTGACGAGGCGATCCCTGGGCCGGATGGGAATGGCAGGCTGGCCCAGGTCAATTTTATGACGGTGGATGATGCAAACGCGGATGCCTATGTCGATGCGGAAAGGAATATCTGGAAGCCCATCCATAAGGAGTCTGCGAAGAGTGGCATGATCAAAGACTGGATGTTCATTAGCCGTGTATTCCCGCGGGGTACGGCATGGGCAGGCAATTTTGTGACGATTGATATGTTTGACAGCTTTGAACAGATGTCCAAAATGAATATGTGGGATGCTGCGGAAAAGGCCCATCCGAATGAAGAAAACCTGGGGCAGGTGCTTTCTGCCAGTGCAGGCCTTCGCGAGATCACAAGAAGCGAAACCTGGAAATGGGTGATGAGTGCATCCGATGAGATGGAATAGGGAAAGGAATTGAATAAAATCTTTTGGGAAAGGGCCACTGGTTTGAGCAGTAGCCCTTTTTTTATGCGCATAGGTGGTTTCTTCAAAAGAGGCAGGTCCGTGGCTTTTCTAGCGGGCATGGATACGGTATATTCGTAAGGATAAAAAGGATCGACATGAAATACAGAATATTGGGAAAAACCGGGGTGATGGTTTCCCCGCTTTGTTTCGGGACAATGTCCTTTTCCGGCGTTGCCGATGTACCTGCTTCAAAGCAGATGTTCAACATGTGCAGGAAGGCCGGGATCAATTTCTTTGACTGCGCGAATGTGTATGAGAAGGGTGGTTCGGAGGAAGTGCTGGGCCGGATCCTGAAACAGGAAAAATGCCGGGACGAGGTGGTCATTACATCCAAAGTCTATTTCAGGATGTCTGATGATGTCAATGCGATGGGTGCGACCCGGTACCACATTGTCCGCGCAGTGGAAGAAAGTTTGCGCAGGCTGCAGACTGACTTCATCGACCTGTATTTCATCCACCGTTTTGATGACCTCACACCGATTGAAGAGACCCTGGAGGTCCTCAATGACCTGGTCCGCCAGGGAAAAGTGCTCTATATCGGGGCGAGCAATTTTGCGGCCTGGCAGGTGGCCAAGGCATTGGGGATATCCGCCCGGCGCGGATGGTCCCGTTTTGAATGCATCCAGCCGATGTACAACCTGGTGAAACGCCAGGCGGAGGTCGAGATCCTTCCAATGGCGATCTCGGAGAAACTTGGCGTCATCCCGTACAGCCCGGTCGGCGGCGGTTTGCTCAGCGGGAAGTACGGCATGAATAAGGCGCCCGAAGTTGGCCGGCTGGTGGAGAACAAGATGTACAATACCCGCTATGCGGCCAGCTGGATGTATGAAACCGCCGAAAAATTTACCGAACTGGCAAATGAGACCGGCCATCACCCGGTATCCCTTGCTGTGGCCTGGGTCGGCGCCCATCCCGGCGTGACGGCACCCATCATCGGCGCCCGCAACCCGGAACAGCTCCAGGCATCACTGGATGCCCTGAAAGTGGATATGACGGATGAGTTGTATGCGCGCATATCCGCACTTTCCCCGACACCGCCCCCGGCGACTGACCGGAATGAGGAGACATCGGAGCACAATTATGGGCTGAGATAGGGAGGGAGGAGTTTCAAATTTCAAGAGAGGAATTAGAAATTGGGGACGCTGTGTTGATAAGGCACAAGGAACAATCAATGAAGGACCAATTAAATTTCAAGGTACACTTTTCAATTTCCAAACGGATTCCAATGGTCAGGACCCAAAATCCAAATTGGGCATGTACATCGATAGCGCCGGATTTTATTCCGGCGTTTCCTGAAATATCATACAGAGATTTCTCGGTGAACCTCTGTGTCTCCTCAGTGGCCCTC
>JARQTN010000107.1:1369-5692 GCA_029976695.1 Lewinellaceae bacterium | reverse complement strand
AAACTGGATCCTGCCGTTCAGGTCCGTGGTCCCTGCCCTTTCGGGGGAATTGCGGTTCAGGAAATCGGATTCTGAAAAATATACTTCAACCGTTGCATTCGGAATGCCTATCCGGCTGCTGCCCGTACTGGTCCCCGTGCTTTCACAACTCCCGGAACTATGCTCCGATGCCGACCGGTCATAAACAGATACCGTCAGGCTGGTGACGTCCGATTTCCCTGCCTCAAGTTCAGAGATTGGCTTGACAAGTGCATCCTTCGCACAGCCAGTGAATAGGAAAACTGAAATTACAAAGAAGGAGATGTAGAGCAGGCGCATCGGAATATTTTTTATTTCGACCAAAAATAAAGAGAATCCATTTTATTGTCAATAGGAATAAAAATATTATTCTGAAAAAACAGGAATCTCGGTTCCTTCAAGGTGCACATAATAATTTGTTTCCCGGGTACGATAAAATATTGAGTTTGTATCTTGTTTTCATATGAAATGCCGTCATCTATCCCGTATGCAGTGGCTTTTGATGATCCTGTTTTCAAGCCTTTCATTTGCAGCTGGATCCCAGTCTTTTGAACGGATCCTGGATGCTTCCGGGCAATGCCATCCGAATATCTCCTGCCTGTATTTCGATTCGATGAACAGGCTGTGGATCGGCACCTCAGGTGGTGGCATCTGCATGTATGATGGCCGTTCGATGGCAATTACCCGGGGCCGTAGCGATAGCGGCACAGGATATTTCATTTCTTCTGTCACCGAAACGGGAGACAGCAGGATTTGGGTCCTTTCCGAATTTGGCGTATCAAATTTCGATGGGCATGCCTGGCAGCTGGACACGATGTCACAGCTAGGACCCGATGCCTCCCTCTTCAGCTACCAGGGGAAGCTCCGTCTCTGGACGGGCCGCTCATTGCTAGACTTTGTGGGAGGCAAGGAAAATAACAGATGGAAATTGAGTACCCTTTCAAGCCCCGGAACGGACCTGGTTTTCCCAGCTGGTGATGGAGCGTTTATCCGGATCAAAGGCAGCCGGGCCACCCTTGTTGGGCCAAATGGAAGGGAAACAGAATACAGGCTTCCCGCGGGAATGATGCCGGACAGGATTACAGGTGGTTCATCATATCACACTTCGCTTTATCTCACAAGCGCAGACAAGGGGATCATCAGTTGTGCAGACGGCAACTGTACGATAGTACCCGGTTCCCGACGGGGAAGTTTGGTTGGGAGCATGCGTGATGCTGATGGAAGTATCTGGTTTTACAATACTGAGGGTGAATTATATGTACTCAAAGCCGGAGAAGTGATAAGGAAGGATAGCCCGGGAGGTGCGATCCGGGACCTTTCACCCGACCAGGACGGGAACCTCTGGTTCGGCATGGACAACGGGGATATCCAGCGCTACCTGAGTGAACCATTTCGCCTGGTCAATCAGCCGGGAAACTATAAATCCGGCATTCGGAGGCTTTACCTGGATGGACAGGACCAGGTATGGGTGGTGGATGAAGAAGGGAAAGCCTGGCACTTCAGCGGGACATCCCCGGCTCCAAAGCCGGTTGCTGCCCAACCGGCAAAAGGCGGTTTTTCGGACCTCACAAGGCTGGATGCCCGACGGTATTTACTCCTTTCTTCTGCAGGAGACATCCAGGTCCTTGACAGGGAAGCAGGAGGTGGCGAGGTCATCCTCCATCTGGATTCGACCCGAAGATGGCTGCAATTGGAACGGGATCAGCAACGGAACATGTGGCTTCTCTCGGACAGGGACCTTTACAAGGCAGGCTACGAAATCAGGACCGGTTTTCCCTTTTTGCAGGTCACGGTGAATGCCTGCGGGTGGACCGGATCGAATGCCATCCAGGGCATCCATGTGGACCGGCGCAACCGCGTATGGTGGCATACCCGGGATGAGATAGGCTGGCACCAGAATGGCCGGTTTTATTTGCTGGATACCCCCGGTTTTTTTGGTGGCGTCACTTGCTGGACGGAAGATGAAAGCGGCTTGTTGTGGGTGGGTACTTCAGGAGCCGGCCTGTATGCCGTTGAATTGTACCAGGGAAATCCCGAAATGAAAATTATCCGGAATCAAACCGGTCAGAGCTGGCCCGTGATGAAAAACCTGGTGATTGAACAGGACCAGCTTTTCCTGACGACAATGGAAAGGGTGTATCAGTACCAAATTGACCGTGCCGGGGGGATGATTGGCGGGGGGAAGCTGGTCGGGGATATCGGGGGAATCCAAAACCTGGAATTTATCCCGGGTACCATGCAAATCGATCGTTTTAGCCGGGTCTTCATTGGAACGAACCAGGGTGTTTTCTGGCTGAGCCTGACCAGCGGGACAGAATCATCCGGAGCCACCCCGCCAAAAGCATTTATCCGGCGCATCGATCTGGATTTTGAAGATCTGTACGAAACTGCATATGCGGACAAGCTTGGGCCATGGAACAGGCAGCTTGCCGAGATTCGGTTCAGGCCCGGCGAGAATGACTTTCGGTTTGTGTTTGCTGCAGCGAATTATTTCAGGAATGGGTCCACTTTGTTCAGGTGGCGCCTGAAAGGTTCGGACTCTGGTTGGTCACCGCCAGCCGTACAAGATGAGGTCTTTTTTCCGGACCTTGCCCCGGGACAGTATCGATTTGAGGTTCAGGCCTGCCTGGCACAAGGTTCCTGTTCAGATGATGCAGCAGCTTTTGCGTTCCGGATCCTGCCGCCCTGGTATCGGCGCTGGTGGTTTTACGGGAGTATTGCAGTGCTTGGAGCCATCCTGCTTGGTACTGGAATAGCCTTGCGCAACAGGCGGATGCATAGGGAATTGATCCGGGAAAGGGAGAAAATGCGCCTGGAGAATAAAGCCCTGGACCTGGAGCGTAAAGCTTTGCAATTGCAAATGAACCCGCACTTCCTTTTTAACGCGATGAATACCATCCAGTCCGAGATCAACGAAGACTCTTTGCAGGAGGCAAAGCTCCACCTGGCCAAATTTTCAAAACTCATGCGCCAGGTACTGGAATCCAGCCGAAAGGAAACGACATCGCTGGAAGAAGAAATTGAGCTCCTGGATCACTATATTGCCATCGCGGCCCTGAGCAGGGGTATGGAGGTCGGGTTTGAGATAAACCTTGCAGAAGGCATTGAGCCGGATCTGGTCGAAATCCCCACTATGATGCTACAGCCGTTCATTGAGAATGCAATCCAGCACGGCTTCAAGGGCCTGGATGAAGGCACGATCTGTATCGGTGTTTCGTTCAAGGGGAAGAACCTGCTGATTGAGATCACAGATGACGGACATGGATTTGATGGCAGGGAAGGGGTGCGTGAAGGCTCCGTGGCCTTGCATGTGATCCGGGAAAGGCTGGGCATGATGAAACGCCCGGGAAAGGTTGAGATCCGGCCCCTTCACCCGGATGCCAAAAGCCGGAAAGGTACGATTGTGATATTGAAACTTCCATTGGAATGAAATCAGAAAAAAAGGCGGAGATAAGGGCCGTCATTATCGAGGATGTTGAGGCTGCGCGGGATAACCTCGCATCCCTCATCGAAAATTATTGCCCGTCTGTGCAACTCGTCGGGTCAGCATCATCAGTTGTGGAAGGGCTGAAACTGATCAAAAAAGAGCAGCCTGAAATCCTGTTCCTTGATATTGAACTGGGTGACGAGACGGCTTTCGACCTGCTGGATGTCCTTCCCGAAATGGAAAGCCAGGTGATCTTTACGACAGGTTCCGGGGAATACGCGATCCGGGCATTCCGGTATGCAGCAATCGACTACCTGCTCAAGCCGATCGATCCGGAGGAGCTCGTGCAGGCCGTCGAGCGGCATGCAGCTTCAAAGGGGATCGCAAGGGAGCAATTGGCCATCCTCGGCGCCCAAACCGGCATAGATGCTGTCCCGGAAAGGATTGTCCTCAAGACACTCGATAAAATGTATCTCATTGAGATCAGTGATATCCAGCGATGTGAGGCGGATGGCAATTACACCATGTTCCACATCGAGGGCCGTTCCCCGATCCTGGTGACAAAGACCCTGAAGGACTATGACAAGCTGCTTGATCCTGCGGGTTTTCTGAGGGTCCACCAGTCCCACCTGGTCAATATTTCCTGGATCAGCGAATTTGTAAAAGTGGACGGCGGATACCTCGTGATGAGGGACGGAGCCAAGATCCCGGTATCCACGAGGCGTAGGGCCTATGTGGTGAGTGAGCTTGAGAAGCTGTCGTAGGGTTAAAGGGTGCGGCAGATGTCTGACACCTCCAAGGTGTCTGACATCGCCGCTATAGATTACAGCTCATTCGATACCAGAACAGGCTATACCACAGAGGGGCACGGAGGAGAC
>JARQTN010000107.1:0-1269 GCA_029976695.1 Lewinellaceae bacterium | reverse complement strand
GAGGAGACGCAGAGCTGCGCAGAGAAAACATTGGGCACTTACATCATTCTCTGTGTCCCTTTGTGTCTTCTTTGGGTAACTCTGTGCAATAGCTGATGAACAGCTCATTCGATATCAGACCAGGCTATTCCACAGAGAGGCACAGAGGAGACGCAGAGCTGCGCGGAGAAAACAATCAGTACTTACATCATTCTCTGTGTCCCTCTGTGTCTCCTTTGTGTAACTCTGTGTAATAACTTTTAAAGGGTACCTTTTGAATATCATGTGCTGGTGTGCTTCTTTGGCGGAGTGCTGAGTGCATGAGTGCATGAGTACATGAATGATGAATATAAAAGAACCGGACTCCTACTCGAGGATATCCGGTTCGGACAGGTTGGGCCTGGTGGATCTTCAGCACATGGATTGGCAATGTGCATTAAGGTTCAGTTCCGATGGCGGTTGTATGGATGATTGTCGAGGAAACACGGACAATCCCCTGTCCAATGCTGTCGATCTTGATCGGGTTTGTGTACATGTTGATCAGGATAGAATTCACCTTGCCGTCCCGCCCGGTATGGAAGATCAGGTTTTGCTCAAATTCATCCCGCATCTGCTTGTCGATGATCATGGACCTGAACAGGTTGAGGATCTCGCCGATCCGGATATCCTGGATCGTGACTTCAAGGTGGAACCAGTTGCTGGCATAGGACCTTTCGCGGATCATGACAGAGTCCAGTTCATGGATCACATGGTTGGCCAGTTCGGAAGCTGATTCCGTGGTGCAGGTCGCATTGAGCAGGAAGTAGTCATCCAGGTACTGGTCAAACGGGTAAATCAGGTGGTCGCAATCCCCGCAAAGTTCGCCCTCATGGATCGGGATGGGCAATTCGGACAGGAAACCATCGAAGATATAGCCTTCGAGACCGAAATATTCCACCAGGATCCAGTGGCCGTCGATCCAGCCGATCCGGTCCGATTTCTCTTCACTGAACTGGAAGGTGTTGAGTACAACCACCTCGTCACCGTATGGAATGACGATGATGGATTCTGCATTGATATCCGGGGCCATCCGCATTTTGAGCCCGGATTGGGCATAGACGTTCAGGAAATCTCCGGGGCCGTAATTCGTCCCAAAGGACAACGCCACAATGCTCAGGATAAATGGAATGATCAACAGGTACTTTTTCATGGGTTTTAAATTTTATGTGAACAATCTGTCCACAAGATGCTGTCAATCCTGCCTTGAAGCATGGGAGTTTGAGTATCCGCCGGGGGTGAGTGAGGATTCGT
>JARQTN010000106.1 GCA_029976695.1 Lewinellaceae bacterium | reverse complement strand
GGATTTCTTTTCGTTAATGTCTGACTGACGAAATCCCGACGAATCGCCTTCGGCTCTCGTCGGGATTTGCTTGCCAGCCGAAGCTTTCTTCGGTCGATCTAACCTTGATGAAGGTGGCAGCGGAGGCCTGGTCAGCATTCTCTAACCAAGGTTAATTTGCACCCTATTGGATTTCGTCAGTAGCGCTGACATGCGACGTAAGGAGCATCGTAAGTGGGATGCTGACATGCAACAATAGGAGCATCGTCAACCAGTGCTGACATGCGACAACAGGAGCATCGTCAACCAGTGCTGACATGCGACAACAGGAGCATCGTCAACCAGTGCTGACATGCGACAACAGGAGCATCGTCAGTAAAGATACCTGTGGCAATCAGCGCAAAGCCCTACCTTGTATCCGCCCCTCAGTTTCACCGGATGCTTGAATTCCAGGGACTCATCAAACTGTGCGACCTCGTATTCCCCTGGAGTACCCTGCTGCAGGATCGTGTGACAGAGGTTGCAATCCATTGAAATTACCCTGCCGTCCTCGCTTGTGTGCCGGTCATTGTGGCAGCGAAAACAACCATTATAGACCTTGTGCCCGATGTGATCAGGGTATGCATCCCAGCTGGCCTGCATATATGGGAATATATTGTTCGAAAAAGCTGCAATCAGGCCCTTAACAGCCTGGTCAATCTGGGCTTTCTGACGAGCAAAAATTTCAGGATGTTCCTCTTCATAGAAAGATTCGATCCGGTCCCGAATAATGATCTTTGCCGTGTCTGCGCTTTCAAATACTTCGCTAAACATAATATCCATGGCGATCTGCTTGATATACGGCAGAGATTTCGGGATCTGATTGGTTGCCAGTTTTTGATTCGTAAAGTCCTGTGGTGTGAGGTATACATGTGATGGCCGGTTATGGCAATCGATACAATCCATCTGCCGGACCTCCCCTTTGGCCAAAAGTTCTTCATCCGGCGGGTTCTCGCTGTCCGTGTATACGATTGTATCCCCAGTCGCGAGATTGATATACCGGACCCATGGGAGTTCTTCCCTGTCATCACTGGCATCCATATAGTCTACCTTGACATCCGGATTGATATGCCAGTGGATCCCTTCGGCAAGGCCCTTCGTTTTATCCTCTGAACTCACCAGCATCCTCAAGTGGATATCCCATTCCGTATTCGCAGAATCAGCCAAAAAGTGCTTTTCCTTGACCAGTTGGTTCGGGTAAAACTTCTCAGGCCAATGGCATTGCTCACATGTCTCGCGGGCAGGGCGCAAGCTATGCACCGGCGTGGCAATTGGCTGCGGATACTTTTTAGCCAGCACTGAATAGACCTGGTACAACCCGGACAATTTTGACTGAACATACCAAGTCGCTCCTTCGCCGACATGACATTCGACACATTTTACCCTTGCATGTGGCGAATTCTGATACGTCGTGTATTCAGGCGCCATGACGGTGTGGCACATTTCTCCACAGAACTCGTTGGACTCTGTAAAATGATATGCTTCATAACTGCCAATTGAGGAAATGAACACCAAAAACAATGAAATCAGCAGGAATGTCAACAACGCCTTCCTGTGTTTTACTTTGTTTAAATCAAGCACCCTCCAGTTTTCCCTTGCAGCCTCCCCTTTCCTTTTTCTGCGCCTTATCCGAAAATAGACACCCAGCGGAATGAGGATCAGGCCCAAAATCAAAAATGCTGGCGCAAAGATGAACGTAACAAGGCCTGAATATGCACCGCCTTCATTTGTGATCAGTGAAAAAATGAAGAGGAACAGGATAATGGCCAAGCTCACAACAGCCATAATGCCGCCAAAAATTGAAATGGGATTGTCTAATGACCTGGGAAGTTTCATGCTACATAGATTATATTGTTCAAGAAAATCGTAATTCCTTTGAATAAATGTGCTTCTCTGACCGGATATATATTAGAGCTACTGCTCATTGCCCTTATCCCGGTATTGCGCTCATCCGCACCACTTCCAGACATCCACGACAACCGAACAGAAAGCCCCTGGTTCAATAAGAAAATCTTTCAAAACAGATGTGGGTCAGTCGTTGGTCTTCGCTTTTCTTTTGCGCACTGGGCATATACTAAAGATAAAAAATCAACTGTAATCACAGAGAATGGATCGAAATGATTCTCGTCATCGCCGATCACAATTGATCTGTATTTCAGTACTTAAAACCGGATATGTCCCTGGAGCAGGATACTTGCCTAAACAACGACAGAACCGGAATATCCGGAAAACCGGATAAAAATGGAGCTCTTGCATTGGGATTGCCCCGGTAATCACTACTTTTCCATTCCAAATTTAAAATTGCCTGAACCGGCACAAAAAGCCTTGAACCAAATGAAGCAAATCCTGATCCTCGGCGCCGGAAGGTCAGCAAGCGACCTGATCTCCTATATGCTGCAACACGCTGAAGAAAATGACTGGCAGGTCACTGTCGGTGACATTTCTGTTGATACAGCAGAAATGAAAATCGGAGGCCATCCAAGAGGGAAAGCTGTGTATTTTGATTGTTATGATGAACACATCATGAGGCGTCATATCAATGGTGCCGACATCGTCATTTCCCTACTTCCGCCCGGCATGCATGCAGCGGCAGCGAAAATCGCCCTTGAGTACAACGCCCACGTCGTCACAGCTTCCTATGCCAGCAAGGAAATGCGTGAAATGGATGCAGAAGCCAAAAGGCGGGGACTTACTTTTTTGAATGAACTGGGTGCAGATCCGGGAATCGATCATATGAACGGGATGCGCTCCATCGACAAGATCTTGTCAAAAGGTGGAGACTTACGTTCATTTACCTCATTTTGCGGGAGCCTGATCGCCCCCGAAAGCAACGACAACCCCTGGGGGTATAAATTTACATGGAGTCCGATGAATGTGATCACGGCTGGTGATGGCGGAGCCAGGTATTACAAAAACAACAAGCTTCGCTGCATCCCTTATCACAGGTTGTTCGCAGATCCGCAAATTGTCCATCTGCCCGGTTTCGGGAAATTTGAGGCCTATGCAAACCGGGATTCTATCCCTTACCGAAAGAAGTATCAACTTGATGACATACCGACCATGATCCGTGCTACGCTTCGACTGCCCGGATTCTGTGAAGGATGGAATGCCCTCATCCAGATCGGCCTGACAGCAAATAATTACCGGATTGATGGTAGCGAAAAATTGACCCACCGGGAGTGGGTCTCCTCCTACCTGCCAGAGCAAGGTGGCAGGACACTGGAAGAAACACTCGCCCAATTCCTGCAAACAGATCAAAGTAGTGAGCTGATGCAACGCATCTTATGGACTGGCTTGCTCTCAGACCGGCCGATCACCCGCGAAAACGGAACGCCGGCAGAGATCCTGCTGGACCTGCTCCTGGACAAGTGGCAATTCAAATCCGGGGATACGGATATGCTGGTTTTTTATGACCGGCAGGAATACCAGCTCGATGGGGAGTTGTATGAGCACATTTCCTATATGGTCACAAAAGGAAAAGACCATTTGCATACCGCAATCTCACGAACTGTCGGGTTGCCAGCTGCGATCGGGGCCAGGCTTATCCTGCAGGGAAAGATCAAAACCAGGGGCGTCATTTTACCCCTGGACAAGGAGGTGTATGATCCGATATTGAATGAACTTGAAGAATTGGGCATCGGTTATTCTGTGATTGAAAACAGGATCGCAAAGTCCCAGATGATGTATTCCTGAATCAAAAGGATTTCACACAGGTTAAAGCTGGCAAACACAATGCATTCCGGTCGAATCATCCTACATTCGTGAGGACCCCAGCGAAAATATTGCAACATCAAACTTTCTGTAATGAAAGCCATGCTCCTTGACAAGGTTGCCCCCTTCAGCCAAAACGACCAACCCCTTAAACTGAGGCAGGTGGATATGCCCGTGCCAGGACCAGATGATATCCTGCTTGAACTCTCGGTTTGTGGTGTGTGCCATACAGAGCTGGATGAGATCGAAGGCCGGACACCGCCCGCTGACCTGCCTGTCATTTTAGGCCACCAGGCCGTTGGAAAAGTTGTCGCAATGGGTAACAAGGTGTCGAAACACAGGATTGGCGACAGGGTCGGTGTCGCCTGGATCTTCTCTTCCTGCGGCACCTGTGACCACTGCCTTGCCGGTGAGGAAAACCTGTGCCCGGAATTCAAAGCAACAGGCCGGGACGCTAACGGGGGGTATGCCGAGTATATGACCGTGCATGAAGATTTTGCCTTCTCCATTCCGGACCGGTTTAGTGATTCTGAAGCTGCCCCCCTGCTTTGTGCCGGGGCTGTTGGCTACAGATCCCTCAGGCTCACACAGACAGAGAACGGCCAAGTACTGGGCCTGACCGGGTTTGGCGCATCGGGGCACCTCGTATTGAAAATGGCCAGGTACAAGTTCCCTGATTCACCAGTTTACGTATTTGCCAGAAATCCGAGGGAGAGAGAATTTGCGCTGGAACTGGGCGCTGCATGGGCAGGAGACACGATGGATACACCTCCTCAAATGATGGATGCCATCATTGATACAACACCTGTTTGGAAACCTGTGGTCGAGGCACTGAAAAACCTGAATCCGGGAGGCCGGCTGGTGATCAATGCGATCAGGAAGGAAGAGGCTGACCAGGGATACCTGCTGAACCTCAGGTATCATACCCACTTGTGGATGGAGCGGGAAGTGAAGAGTGTGGCGAACGTAGCCAGGCGTGATGTGTCTGAATTCCTCGAACTGGCAGCTGAAATCCCCATTCTGCCGACATGCCAGGAATTCCCGCTGGAACATGCAAATGTTGCATTGAATGAATTAAAGTCAGGAAAAATAAAAGGTGCAAAGGTTTTACGGATTCGGGGCCAGGCAACAGAAGGGTCCACGTATCGTGCAGCACTAAAATAGAATAGCTAGCGGCCACCTTGAGGTGGATGCTAGCTATTTATGCATTGAGATCAAACCCAGGCTTATTGTTTCTTTGCCACGAGGTTAATGCCATTCTCGCCTGGCACCATTTCATAGGTAAACCTTTGCTGCTGACCATCTGACATGAATGTCCTGATCACCTGGTTTCCTTTCACCTCAACCCGGTCAGTACGCATTTGTCGAAGCAGTGAAGGCTCCTGAACGTACATCTGGATCATGCTCCGGTCCCCAAGCGAAGTAAGTGCCATGATATCGATATTCCCGGAGTCATCTGTAGGCAGCAAGGTAAAGACGAACTCCTTGTTGCCGTCTCCATTGATGTCGAGCATATATCCCTGGAGTACCTGGGCTTCGATCTCCATCGTTTCATTGTATTCGTTCTGCAAACCCTTGGTCGTGATTGTGACTTTTGACCTTTCTCCGTTCTGTGCCTGGGCAGTCAGGGTGTAGGAACCAGCATCAAACATTTTTGTAAATGTTTTCTGGGGTGCTGGAGTCATCACACTTGGGCTAGGTGTTTCCATTTTCTCTTCAGATGCTGTCTCAGCCTCTGACGAAGCCTGGTTACCGGATTTGTTTCCGCAGGCAAAAAGTCCAAATAAAAGGGCGATAAGCAAAATACCTTTGAAATTCATAGTTATAAGTTTTTAATGATATTCTGAAATAAACAGATCGTGATTTAAAGTTACATCAAATTACAAGGTTAATGAAACTTTCACTTTCCAATTAATTGTACGACAACCCTCCTGTTTCTCGGGCGTGTGTCAAAATCGATAAAAACGACCTGCTGCCAGGTACCAAGCAAAAGTTCCCCATCAACAAACGGAATCACCTGGCTTGTTCCGGTCAGCATGGAACGCAAATGGGCTGCCCCATTGTCATCACCCCAGGTCTGGTTATGCTGATAATCCCTGCCATATGGGGCAAAATGTTCAAACATCCGGGCAACATCATGATTGACAAGGCCAGGCTCATATTCAAGTGTCGTGATTCCCGTCGTGGAACCTATGCCAGATATGGTCGCATTGCCCTCCTGCAACCCGGATTGCCGGAGTACATCAGCGATTTCTTTCGTGATATTTACAATGTGGTTTGACCCATGTGTGCTGAAATCGATAAAATGAGTAATGACCTTCATAAACGAAATGCTTTTGTCCAAAATCTTGCAAGACAAATTACTTGATACACTTTGAAAACGAATGGATCCGACTGCTATCCGGCAATACGGATCACAACATTCCCCCGCTTGTGTCTTTTCTCCACATACCGGTGTGCCTCCACCATCTCTTCAAGCGGATACGTCCTGTCAATCACCGGCCTGATATCATGGTTCTCCATGAGATATTTCAGGTAGAGGAGGTCCTCCGGTTTTTCATGTGCGACACCTCCGATCACTTTCTTTCTTGATGTCAGTCCTGTCCAGATCCCGGCAAGGACAGCTCCCGGTGATGTATGCACAGCACGCAGGTACCGGCCATCCCGTTTAAGTGAACGGAGGCTTTTCCGGAATGGACTTTTCCCCACGGTATCAAAAATGATATCATACTCCTCCCCGCAGCTACTAAAATCCTCTGTCTGATAATCGAACACCCGTGTGGCGCCAAGCGATTTTGCCAGGTCGATATTCCGGGCGCTGTTGACTGCATGGACCTCTGCACCGAAGTACTTTGCCAGTTGAACTGCATAAGTACCTACGGAACCGGAAGCGCCATACACCAGGACCTTCTCCCCTTTTTGAAGCTTTCCCTTCCTGAGGAAATGGAGTGCCGTGTGACCACCGAAAAACAAGGCAGCCGATTCCTCGAACGTGACGTTTTGCGGCTTGTGTGCAACGACACTGCCTGATTTTAAAAGGGCATATTCAGCATGCGCGCCCATACCCGATTCAAAGGTTGAGCCGAACACCTCATCTCCCGGCTTGAAGTGGCTGACATCCTTTCCGACGGTATCCACCACACCAGCCACATCTGTGCCCAGCACCCCCAACCTGGGACGCAGGAAACCAAAGAACAATCTGACGAGAAATGGATCTGCACCCCGCAATCGTGTATCAGCTGAATTCAAGGAGGCTGCATGCACCCTGATCAGGATATCCTGATCTCCGGGCGTTGGCCTCTCGATCTCTTCCACTCGGATGACTTCGGGCGGGCCGTAACGCTGATAAACTGCTGCTTTCATGATCAACTACTTTTTTATTTCAAAGATGGCCGTCTGGATTGTTCCAATCGTTCTGAAATGGTATTCCGCACCTAATTATTCCCCTGCAACCTCTTTCAGCCAGGCACTTGGTGTCATTCCCGTCTCCTTCCTGAAAAAAGTATTGAACACGGTCTTGGAATTAAAACCGCTTTCATAAGCCATGCCCAGGATCGACAAATGACGCTTTGAAGGATCCTTTGCTGTTTCCATAAACGCATTCAGCCTCAGGGAATTGATATATTCGGAGAAATTCTGTTCAAAACCCTCATTGAGCAACCTGGACATCTGGTTGGGTGTCAAATCCATGCTCGCAGCAAGCCCCCTGAGTGAGAGCTCCGGATTGAGGTAAGGTTTTTCACGCTCCATTAAATCATTTAATCGGATCTGGAGCGTGGTTAATTCTTCCTGCGTGAATATCTCGCTTGCATATTTCCTTCGCTGGTCGTCCAGGGGCACCTTTTCCCTGAAGATCACTTGCATCATTTTGCGAAACCTGGGCAGTGAACGGATCGGGTTGAGCATGGGCTCCACATACAGGTAGGCCATCATGGGTAGATGGTTGTCCAGGCCCTGCTGGAGGAGGTCGAGGGCCTGATCATCATTTCCAAGCATGGTGTGGCATAAAATCAGCAGGTTTGTCGCCCGTCCCATGATGTCTGAATCCAGGGCTTTTTCAAGGATTTCCATGCCCTTCCCAGCTTCATCCAACCTGCCCAACGCGATTTGTGCCATCGTGATCCCTCCCAGCTTCACCAGGTCCCCCGAAGGATCCTCCGGAAGGCCCGTGAAATAATCCAGTGCTTCGACTTCACGGCCCATCAACAAGAGTGCCTGCCCCCGGTACAGGACCGATACCTGGCCGTCCGGTTTGAGTTCGATACTCTTGTTGAAATGCGGGATTGCCTCTTCCCAGGATTCCTGGCAATAGAAGATGTATCCTTTAAGATGATGATTGATCTCTGAAAAGGGATCCATCCGGAAGGCTGTATCGATGTAGTGCATGGCCGCGTCAAACCGGCCTTCGGCAACCAGGATGGAAGTCATGGTCTGGAAATAATCCACGATCGGGCGGATGGCCCGCACCTGTGCAAGGTGAGTGTAGGCTGCTTCCATGTCCCAGTCCTGCAGGAAGCTTTTCCATGAAAGCTGGAGCTGGCATTCAGGTAGGTTCGGATCAATTTCAATTGCTTTTTGCAGGTATTCATGTCCTTTGCCAAACGCTTCCATGACCGGCATCAGGCCGAGCGTGCCCAATAATGTGTAGGCCATGTTCATACCCAAATGTGCATAGGCATAATCCGGTTGGCGAGCGATCACTTTATCCAGGATGGCGATACCCAGTTTGATTTCAGGTTTGGTCATCTTCAGGATATGATACCTGCTTTTCAGGTATTCCCTGTACACATCCACCGGAACCGACGGTGCATCCACCAGGTGGTCCTGGATCTCAAGGTGCCCCAGGTGCTCGCGCAACTTGTCCGCAATCTTCAGGCTGATCTCGTCCTGTACGGCGAAGACATCATCGACTGGCCGGTCATATGTTTCCGACCAGAAATGAAAATCATCCGCCACATCGATCAATTGCGCTGTGATGCGCATTTTGCTTCCCGACAACCGGACACTCCCTTCCAGGATTGTCGAGACCATGAGTTCCTCCCCGATCTGCCTGACCGGGATATCGCGGTCCTTGAAATAGAATGATGATGTACGAGAGGTCACTTTCAGCTTTTCTACCCGGGTGAGCGCATTGATGATCTCTTCTGTCATCCCGTCACTGAAATACTCCAGTTCCTGGTCAGCGCTCATATTCCTGAACGGAAGGACGGCGATGGACTTGTCCTCCCGTTTTCCCTTACCATCCAGTTCTTCAACCTTTGGCAGATGGATCCCTTCCGCATCAACGGCAAAGACCTCGACCGGTTCTTCCACATTCTTCATGTGAAACCGGCCCATGGAAATCGTCTGGATATGGGGCTGGTTTTTCAGGTCCTCATTCAATCTTGCAGACACCAGTATCGCACCTCCCACACCCATGCTTTCGATCCGGGCCGCCAGGTTAACACCGTCACCGTATACTTCGGAACCGTCGAGAACGATGTCCCCCACATGGAGGCCAATACGCAAGGGCACACCCTTTTCCTCCTGCATGGACCGCTGGATGGCAATGGCACATTCCACTGCATTGATGGCACTCTGAAATATGCTTAGTGTGCCATCCCCGAAATACTGGATGATCTTCCCCTGGTGAATCCGATGGAAATGCTCAAACCGGGACCTGTGGTAGGCCCTGACTTCACCTGCAGCTGCTTCATCTTTTTGCATCAGGGCCGTATAGCCGACGATGTCTGTAAACATGATCGCTGCCAATTGCCGGTTCTTTTCTTTTCTCATTACTTTTTGATCAGTGTCTCATGATTTACCCAAAATTCACAAGGGTTCCCGAAAAAACAACCGCTCTTAATAGTAAATATTAAATCCAGCCTGTGTATCATTCAGAAAGTTCTTCCATGCCCCTGAACTGGAGGCGGTCAAGGTCACCATCGGCATCTACATCTGCATATACGGGTGCCTCAGCTGCCGGTACTGATCGAAAAACATTGATCCTGTCTTCAAACTGAGCACACAGGCTCATGGCCATAAAAATCAGCATGAAACTAACCGGGAACCTCATGAAATGAGCGTTTTGACAGATAAATGAAACCAGGGTAACAAAATATTGAGTATTCCAAACTATCCAAAACCAGCCATTTGTCGAAATCGGACCGCATCCTGATGCTGGTCATTGCGCATACAGCATATTTCCCGTACAATATATCCATAACATGTGAATCAAAGCGCTTCAAGATGTTTCGATCAAGATTATTCGATGGATTCATCTACACCCTGATATTGTTTCTGTTTGCGGCTTGTGAAAAAGAACAGATCATCGTCCCTGATCAGGGATATGCCTGGCCAGATACGGAACGCGCATACTGGCCGACCGATGGATGGCAGGAATCAGCCATGGAACTGCATGGAGTGGACCCGGAGAAGATGGAAATTGCTGATCAGTTTGCCAATGATGATCCATTGATGAAGGCACTCCTGGTGATTGTCGATGGTTACCTGGTTTTCGAGGAATACGATCACGGTGGAAGTGTAGATGCAAGTACCAACCTCTGGAGTGTGACCAAAAGTTTCACTTCTGCAATCGTGGGCATGATATGGGATGACGGGTATCTTTCATCCGTCCACCAGCCGATGCGGGAATTGATGCCACAATACCCTGAATTCGGGGATATCACCCTGTACCATTCGTTGACCATGACCACTGGGTTAAGTTGGGTAGAAGAAGGTCCGTTATGGGTGGAATGGGCAATGTCGGAAGACTGGGTTGCTTCAGCACTTGCCCGCGGGTTTGTCACTGAGCCGGGAAAGAAATTCTTTTACAGTTCTGCAAACTCCCATTTTCTGACCTCCCTGATCTTCCACAAAACCGGAACAACACCCGGCAAACTGGCCAGCAAGCGTCTGTTTGAGCCATTGGGGATTCAATTTGACACCATAGGCAATGATCTTGTCTATACAAACTGGGACCAATATACAGAGCCGCTCTTTCAAACCTGGAGAAAGGACCCAATGGGTATCGAATGTGCCAGTTTTGGCCTTTACCTCACAGCAAGGGATATGGCAAAATTCGGTTTTCTGTACCTGAACCAGGGGAAATGGGAGGACAGGCAGCTCATCTCCAGGGAATGGGTACACGAATCAACACGGGATCAGGTGCAGGATGTCTATGGCAGGTACAGTTATGGCTACCAATGGTATCTTACAATGGTTGGCGGCGAACCTGCATTCCTGGCCAGTGGTTTTGGAGGTCAAATCATCGGGATCGTGCCTTCGCTTGATATGGTTGTCGTCCTCAAATACGAAGCGGAAGATCCTGTCCACCCTGTTCCCGGGACCGCACATGATGATATGCACCTGTTCGAATTGGTTGTGGATGCGATCAATAAATCCTGAATAATCCGGATGAGCAGTCCTGGTTAACTACCGGTATCGGGAGCTTACACACCCATGCAGGCAAAAAAAAAGGCCGCCCCTTTCAGGACAGCCCTCATTCATTCACTTAATCAAGTGCTTTTTAATCTGCGGTGCGGTGGGAAATGTCCGGCTGCGGCCAGCGCTCGGCATTTTCCCCGAATTTGATGTGCTTGTTCCATTCTTTCATCATGGACTGGATTTTTTCCATTCCTACTTTCGACATCACATCCTGTTCATCAGCCATCCAGGCCTCCATATTTTGATAATTGGTGACAATGGCGATGCAATTGTCTTCTTTGCCGAAAATATTTGAATACACATGGAATCCCTCTTTCACATTGTGTTTTTCCCATTCATCCCTGAATTTCTTCATTACTTCCATCGCAGCCTCTTCATGCCCATATTTCACGTGTGCATAATAGATACGCGAATAGGTATTCGGGCCATCATTTCCTTCATCGGGATTGTAGGAGTACTCCGGCATGTGCCTCCAGAGCAGCTTTTCGGATTTGTATACGGTATGCTGGTATTTATCCCACATCGCACCTAATTCCGGGTTATCCTCAAACCACTCGTCCCAGGCCTCACTGTACTCCTCATAATCTTCCATTTCTTTGCCGACGTTCACACCATAGTAAAATGCCTGGTCGCCCCGGGATACCCAGAAATCCTTGAACCCGGTCTTCTCTGCGACGGCCTTGTATTCCTTGCCCCACTTGATATAGTCCTCCACATATTCCGGGTAGACATATTCAGCAGCGATATAGATGAGGCTCCCTTTGTCCATATCTTCAAGCATTTCCTCAAGGTCCTCTACTTCCTCATTCGCGTTATTGGCCATCGGGTATTTGGAAACCGCCATTTTGTAATATTCAAGGGCTTTTTCATAATCCCCTTCATTCTTGTAGAATTCACCCATCGAGTCATAAGGATTGTATCCGTCGGGCCTGAGTTCGATGTATTTCTCAAAGTGGGATTTGGCTTTCTCTTTCCTGTCGGTCCCGTAATACAGATAGCCCAACATATTGTGGATAAAGTCAGTATTCCGGCCGGCCTTTTCCTGTCTTGACAACATTTTCTCCAAATAGGCTATTTGTGCTTCAGGCCCCTCGATCGTCCGGGCATAGTTCATATTCACAAATGGCCCGTCAAAAGCGAGTTCGTTCATTTTTGCCCAGGATTCACGCCATTTGTCTCTTCCTTCAGAACCCCAGGGGATGTCCATGGTTGATACAAACATGTGGGAGACTTCATTTTTCCCTTTGACAAGGCGTTTGGCCTCGGCCTTGTGTTTTTCCCTATGGGCTTCATCATTGGTAAAATTAGCCAGCGCAACATGCGGGGCAAACAAGGTAGGATCCATATCCAGTGCAGCCTGGAAAAAGGCTACCCCTTTCTCGAATTCAATGTTCATCATGTGATCAATACCCCTCCAGACCAGAGTATTGGCAAGGGAGTCTTCCCCAAACCACTGGATATACTGGGATTCTGTATCCTGGGCCGAGGTGAATGATTGGATTAAAAATACGGGTAAAACGAAAAGAAACAGTTTCTTCATTTTGGGTAGAATTTGGTTATGTATGTAAAATATCGGGTTGAATATACAATATTTTCGAATACATCGAAGTGGGATCAATTCATTGACACATCCAAATTCATGAGCATACCATTCGGTATTCCTTTAGGATTTCTGCGGTAAGACAAAATTCGCTTCCCTGCACACCGCAGAGGCATGACCACTCTTATACCCATCGCTGACGAGAGTCATCAGGCAGCTCATGACCCGCATCTAAATTTGCCAGCGAACTGAATTTATTCTTCCATTAAAATATTCCGATCATGGAATCTCCATCAAATCTGAAAGTACTGGACACAACTGCGAATCCTGCACCGCTTGGCCTGCTCGGATTCGGATTGACGACTGTATTATTGAACCTGCACAATGCCGGATTCTTTGCGCTTGACAGCATGATCCTGGCCATGGGGATCTTCTACGGGGGGATCGCACAGATCATTGCAGGCGTCATGGAATGGCGCAAAAACAACACATTCGGCACTACGGCATTTACGTCATACGGGCTGTTCTGGCTTTCCCTCGCCGGGCTGCTCATCCTGCCAAAGGTTGGGCTTGCTGACGCTGCAAATGCCACAGCAATGGGCTATTACCTGTTCATATGGGGTTTGTTTACCGCGGTCATGTTTATCGCGACCCTGAAACTGAACGGGGTACTGCAGTTTGTTTTTGCTTCACTGGCGATCCTGTTCTTCCTGCTCGCCATTGGGGACTGGACAGGCAGTGCGCTGATCAAGACAATCGCGGGCTGGGAAGGTGTCATTTGCGGCGCTTCGGCCATTTATTGCGGACTTGCACAGGTATTGAATGAGGTATATGACAGGACAGTGCTTCCGTTGTGGCCAGTAAAGGCATAGAACGGGCGCCTGATCCATTGCAATTGATTATTTAAATCCCCGGAGGACTGCATTTTCACCGGGGATTTTTTAATTGGGTACTGTTTCGGGCGAATGTGTGTACGGGGGTATCGGGTTTGGTTGGGTCCATCGGTCGGGGTGCCGTAACGTATGTTTACAACATACATTTTGCGCGCTCTGCTAAACAGGTTACCGGAAATTGTGAAAGGTTATTAGGACACCTTTTCATTGTAATTCGTGGCGCAGAAAAACAAAACTTATTTCATACAGTATCTGTCGTAAGTTTACAACATACACCTGCACACAAGTGTAAAAGCATTTATCTGAAAAGACTCCGGCCATCAGGTTCATCACGGCTTTTACGCAATCCTTCGTGAGTCTGAAAACAGGAGAAAAATTGCCATAACGTAAGTTTACAACTTACAATTTGATCGCCTCAATCGTACCCAACGTTGACTTATAATCTGTCATATCAGGACATTCTGTATGCGAACCCGGAAAAGGTATCCTGAATCAACTATCGCATAACGTAAGTTTACAACTTACACTTGCAGGACCACAAATGCCCCTTTCTGATTTCCAACCATCCGGATTCTGGAACACCCTGCCCATCGAAAAATCCATCGGAACCGAAAGGTCTCCTGCAAGATCCGGAACCGTAACGTAAGTTTACAACATACGTGAGCGGGGCTTTCAGGGACTGCAGGCCGATAATTCCGGAAAAAGAATGGGAGATCAATCTCCAAGTTCCTATCTTGCCCCACACCTTTTCACCAAAGCACAATCGGCTAAAGAAAATCAATATATGGTCAATTTGCACTTTCATATCCATTATCTTACATCACCCGGCGAACAGCTCTTCGTTGACTATCATCCACAATATAAATCTTCGGAACAACCACAGAGAATCATGCTCCGCACCCTTGACGGTGGACACTGGATTGGGAATATTTCGGTAGATGCAGAGACTACATACATCTATCAATATGGCATCCAGCAGATCCAGGGAGACGTGATGGAAACAAAGCCGGCACGGCAAATCAGGATCGACACGGATGCAAAAAACATCTACCTCTTTGATTTCTGGAGGGTCCGGCAAAACCTGAACCAGATCTTCCTGAGCGCTGCATTTCGTGATGTCATCCTGAAACGGGACCTTTCAACCCGCGATAAGCTCCCCACCTTGCCAGACAATGCAAAAAACCACCTCAGCTTCATGCTCCTCGCACCTGATGTTGATCCCGGGCTCGTTGTTGGAGTTATCGGTGATTCGGATTTTTTAGGGAATTGGCAGCATCCTGTCATTTTGAGTGACCATGCTTTTCCGGTATGGAAGGCACACATACCAGTGGACAACATGGGCGGGACGGTCTCTTACAAATATGTCCTTTGCGATCCTGAAAGCGGCGAAGTCAAAGCCTGGGAAGATGGCGGAAACAGGGTCCTGAATTACCAGTTTCCTGGTGAAACAGGCGGCCGGCATTGCGTTACCGATGAAGGTTTCAGGCATGCCGCGCCATGGTGGCGGGGTGCAGGGGTCGCAATGCCTGTCTTTTCCCTGAGGACAAAGAAAAGCTTCGGCATCGGTGAATTTCTGGATATCATCACGCTTTCAGATGTGTGCGCCCAGGCAGGCATGAAAATGATCCAGGTCCTGCCCGTCAATGATACCATTGCGAATAAAACATGGAAAGACAGCTATCCCTATGCAGCCATTTCCGTTTTTGCCCTGCATCCGCTCTATATCAACCTCCAGGACATCGCGCCTTTCACCAAAAAGTCGCATGCGCAGAAATTCAACCGGGACCTGAAGAAACTGAATGCACTTGAACAAGTCGATTTCAATGCGGTTCTGGAATTGAAAATGGCATACCTCAGAATCCTGTACGATCAGGAAAGGGAAAAGGTTTTCAGCACAAGGGCATTCAAAAAGTTTGTAAAAGACAACAAATCCTGGCTCCTCCCCTATGCTGTATTCTGCCATCTGCGGGATGAAAACGGCACCCCGGACTTCAATCAATGGAGAGCACACAGCACATTCAGCCAGCGTGCAATCAATGCCCTTGCAAAAAAAGGGTCGAAAACATATGAAGATGTCTGGTTCTACATATTCCTTCAATACCATGCAGACAGACAGCTGAAGGAAGCAAAGTCATATGCCGCAGAAAAGGGGATCGTCCTGAAGGGTGATTTGCCGATCGGCATCTACCGCTATAGCTGTGACGCCTGGATGGCGCCGGAACTCTATCACATGGACGAACAGGCCGGCGCGCCACCGGATGACTATTCCGAACTTGGCCAGAATTGGGGTTTCCCTACCTATAACTGGGAAGAGATGGCCAAGGATGGTTTCGCCTGGTGGAAAAGCCGCATGCATAAACTCAGTGAATATTTTGATGCATTGCGTATTGATCATATCCTTGGATTTTTCAGGATCTGGCAGATACCGCTTGATCAGGTGCAGGGGACCATGGGCATGTTCAACCCGCGGCTGGCTTACCATATGCATGAACTCTACCGGTTTGGGGTCGAAGGTGACCTCATGCGGTATTCCCGGCCCTTCATCCCGGAATATGTCCTTTATGAACTTTTTGAAGATGATGTGGAGTATGTGGTCCAAAATCTGCTCGAGGGTATTGGCCATGGACATTACCGCCTGAGAGAATTCGTGAATACACAGGTAAAAGTCCGCGACTTCTTCAACCAGGAAAAGAATCAATCCAGGAAGCACTTGATCAGGCCATTATACCAGCTGATCAGTGATGTGCTCCTCCTTGAAGAGCCCGGTTCGGAAGCATCGGGGTTCAATCCGAGGATCACGCTGAACAAGACATTCTCTTACCAGGCACTGAGCGACCATGAGAAAGGGATCTTCGATACCCTCTATGTGGAATACTATTATCAGCGCCACGACGATTTCTGGCGGCGGCAGGCCATGTGGAAACTCCCCCCGATTGTCAATGCCACTGACATGCTCATCTGCGGGGAGGACCTGGGAATGATTCCTGCGCCCGTGCCTGGCGTCATGAAGGAGCTCAACATCATCCCGCTGGAGATACAGCGCATGCCGAAAGGAAATACGAGATATGGCAACCCGGCTGCCTATGATTATCTCACGGTTTGTTCCCCGAGTTGCCACGACATGTCCACGATCAGGGGATGGTGGGAGGCCGATCATGAAAATGCACAACTCTTCTACAATACACATTTGCAGATCATGGGACAAGCACCGCAAACTTGTTACTCTTCTCTGGTCGAAATGATCAACCGGGAACATTTAAACGCACCCTCGATCCTGGCCATATTCCCGCTGCAGGACCTGCTTGGGATGGATGATCAGCTGAAAAAAGAAGATCCTTTTGCCGAACAGATCAATGAACCCAGTGATCCGGACCACTACTGGCGATACAGGCTCCATATTGACCTTGAGGATTTGAACAAGGAGACAGCTTTCCTGCACAGGGTGAGGCAACTGGTCAGGGACTCCGGCAGGATCGTTGAATAATTCAGGAGAACGATGAGAAATGTAATCCCCTTGATCATCCTGACCGGTTTTTTCTTCTTTCTGGGAAAACAGGCCGTATATCCCGGATTACATTCTTCGCATCGGTCGACGGATTCTGAGTACTTCAATATGGCATATTTGCCACCGATCCATGAGCCGCACTTTCCAGTATCCGGGCAATGTGCCGGATGCCATGACGCTGATACTGAGGGAATCGCGAATGTAGACGCCGATGGAAACGATGTCAATGTCTTTGACCAGTGGGCTGCAAGCATCATGGGGCAATCAGCGAAAGACCCCTACTGGCGGGCGAAAGTGCGGCATGAAACACACAACCTGCCCGTACATGCCGATGCCATTGAAAACAAATGCACTTCCTGCCATGCACCTGCAGGGCATTACCAGGCATTCTTTTCCGGCATTGCGACTTATGGCTTAAACGAAATGTACAATGACTCCCTCGGGCTGGATGGGGTGTCATGCGGTGCCTGCCACCAGATCAGCAGGGAAAATTTCGGGACCACTTTCTCCGGTAATATCACTTACGATACCAACCGGGTGATTTACGGACCCTACCCATTCCCACTGGAAGGCCCGATGCGTGATTTTGTGGGATTCACCCCGAAATTCTCGGAGCACATCACAGCCTCGGAAGCCTGTGCCCCCTGCCATACTCTGGCAACCACAGTTTTTGATCCAGAGGGGCAACCAACAAACCAGGTATTCGTTGAACAGGCCACATACCATGAGTGGCTTAATTCTTCCTTCGCCCAAAACCAGGTCACCTGCCAGACATGCCACATGCCCTACATCGAGGATAGTGTGATCATCGCCTCAGGGTACGAAGGGCTGGAAAAGCGCTTTCCGTATGCCCTTCATACATTTTCAGGAGCGAATACCATGATGCTCGGCATGATGAAGTCTTTCGGGGACAGCCTCGATATTGATGTCGCGGATTCCATGTTTCAGAAAAGCATCCTCTCGACCAGGGGCCTCCTGCAGCGTGCTGTCCAGATCGAGGTCCTGCCCGCATGGCTGGAAAAAGACTCTGTGGTCATTCCGCTCAGGATTGTCAACCGTGCCGGGCACAAATTCCCCTCCGGGTACCCAAGCAGGCGGGCCTGGCTGGAAATATCCGTTTCAGATGAAAATGGTATGCAATTGATCCATTCTGGTTCAATCAGAGATGATTTCTCACTTGCTCACCTCGACATTCCATATGAGTCCCACTATGATACCATCCGGAATGACGGGCAAGTGCAGGTTTATGAAGGCGTCATGGTGGATTTGGAAGACCAGTTCACAACTGTCCTGGACAAGGGCGCCAGGTATATCAAGGACAACCGGATCCCGCCTACAGGATTCCTTTCAAGCCATCCGGTAGCAGACACTGCGCGGATTGAAGGGAAGGCACGGCAGGATGCAAATTTCAATTTTGGCGATGGCACAGAGGGAAGCGGTACGGATGACATTTTCATAAAGGTTCCATCAACCACTTCCCGCTTGACCATTGATGTGAAAATGCAATACCAGTCCATTCCGCCTGAATGGCTGCAGGAGTTGTTCTCAGTTGAGGGCTATGCAGAAATTGACCTGTTCAAATGGATGTATGACTCCATCCAGCCCGTCCCGGAACTGGTCACCCAGGTGATGGATACAATTGATCTATCCACGACTTCAACGGGTAGCACCCTTCAAACGCCCGATCAATTGATTGTTTTCCCAAATCCAGCGTCGGCAGGACAAATGCTGATATTCCGAAAACAGAAAGAACCTTTTGCGTCAATCAGGCGGATCATGATTTTTGATATCCATGGAACACCACTCTTTGACAGGATGAATCCATCCTCCACTTTGCAGGTGCCTGAAGACCTGGTACCCGGTATGTATATCCTGCGCGTTATGGATTCAACCGGACGCATTTATGTGAAGAAGCTCATCATCCAGGATGATCAGTGATGCTGGACAAAGAGGATCATTCGGTATGCTTCTTCGCCGGTGTTCAACAAAAGGATATACGACCCGGCCATCAGTTGCCCGACATCCAGTGAATACTGGGAATCGAGTTGGACCCTGGCTTCATGCCACAACTTGCCACTGATCGAATGGAGAGTAAGCGTCCCGAAGCCCTGAAGCTCCCTGAACTCAATAGTAACCTGATCATTTGCCGGGTTCGGGAATATCCTGCAGGGAAATGGTTCCGGGTTTCTTTGAGTGTTCACAGCTTCATCGATAAACACGGTCACAGGCACCCGTTCCCCCTCGCACTCAAGATCTGCCCTGCGTACTTTCCAGTTGTAGAAATAGTAAAAGAAATCTTCTCCGAAAATGCTTGTCTTCAGGTTGATCAGGTCAGGGACCTGGTACGGATAACTGACCTGGTTATCCGAACGGTACAGGCGCGGGTTATTCATGCCGAATTCGGCATTGTTGAGCGATTCCCGGGTGGTCATCACATAATCATTTCCACCCTCGAGCATCGCATTCAAGTCAACCGTGGTCCTGAATTCTTCGATGTGCAGGGTGTCAGTTGCAAAGATCACCTGACCCTCGGAATCATGGATTTCGATGATCCGCGCACCTGGAAAACCGGTGTACACGTCCACACTTTCGAGGACAATTGCGGACTCCACATCAAAGATGATCCCCCCATTGAACTGGGCCGAGTTGTAGAACGTGAAACCGGTATGCTGTGGCTGGCCCACATTGTCCGTTCCAAATGAGATCGTATCCTTCAGGGCAGCAAAAAATAATGTTGATGTATCCACTATAGGGGTAATAAACGTATCCCCGAAAGCCACAGGATCCTGGTCAGACAAAGACAGGTACCAGTAAGTGGTTGGATCATTGCTGATGAGCACTCCGCTGCCTGGATCAGACAAAGTATCATGCTGGACCACCGGCAATCCCGGATCTGTAAATTCGAAATAGACCGTATCTGAATTGACCACTTCACAGGATGTGATCAGGGTTGCAAAATACGCCCCGGATTCGGTCACAGTGATCGACCGGGTCGAATCGCCGGTATTCCAGGCATACCGCGGCACTTCAGGCGCTGCGAGATCAATGGCCGTTCCTGCACAGGCCCTGACAAGGCCCTCCTCGCTCAGTGGCAAATCAGCAGGCAACTCCCCTTTCCTGATATGCACCGGCAGCGATGTGACCTGGCAGCCGCCCACGGTCTCCATCCGGACAAAATAAAGACCAGGAGTCCTGACCGTGATCACCCGGTTTGTATCGCCATTTGACCAGGCATATGAAACGAATTCCGGGGGTGCTCCAATGGTGACCGAATCACCCTGACAAATTTCCATGCATGACTCCCCGAGCGAGAGTGGCTGGTAGGCACAACCGCCTTCTCGAACGATCCAGAACTGGTCTGCATCCAGGGCCACCAGGACATCACGCTGCCCGGATGGCCAGTTGATCACAGCTGAATCCACGACAGTTGCGTTGCCAAGTCCAAAATGGACGATTTTCGACAGTGTGATCCCGTATGACTCCCCTGCCCGGACATCCCTTACCTGTTTTCCCCATTCCCCGAATATTTCGACCCGGGCCCCGACTCCTTCTGCATTTGAAGGGTTTCCGCGCAGCTGGAACCGGATGAAGTGGTTTCCATTCCCGTCATTGAGCCAAAGCTTGTCGTGCCTGTTGGAAGGTGTCGTGTAAAGCTCAGCATATCCTGCATATACGTCCAGGAAACCGTCATTGTTCAGATCCCCGATGGAAAAGGACTCGACCTGGTCATCACCGAATACACCCTCAAGCCTGGAGAACTGCATATTCCCCTCATTGAGGAATACATCATGTATCGTACCTGATGTGATGATATCCAGCAGTCCGTCATTGTCCAGGTCCTGGAGTACCCCCTGAACAAGGATCCCCGAGGGAGTCACCCCGGTCGAGTCCGTGATGTCCACAAAAAGCGTATCCCCCAGGTTTTCGTAGACCACCGAGGGGCGGTCATGGTTTGTCACAAAACAGTCCAGGTCGCCGTCCCCGTCGAGGTCGCCGAAATCACCGGTCCAGGACTGGCCGTTGTCCGCGAGGCCAAACTGGGTTGCCCTGTCCACAAAACTGGTATCCCCTTCATTGACAAAGAGCATATTGATCCTTCGCGGATCGGAAGGATCATCCACCCCCTGCCGGCACTTGGCAATATACAGGTCCAGGTCCCCGTCAGAATCAAAGTCAGTCCATACCGAACCATAATTCCCTGACTTGTCCGTTGGCGGGTCCGTACTGAAGTCGATCAGGTCCGAAGGCACAAAATCCCCGTCACCCTGGTTCATGAAGATCTTGCTTTCTGCATTATCATCACAGATAAACGCATCGAGGAGGCCATCCCGGTTGATATCCACAAAATTTGCCGCCTGGGCGAAAAACCGTGAATCGGGCAGTTCCGCCATGGTGAATGAATCGGTATAGGGCACGCTTAGCAGCCGCATGATCCCCTCACTCGCACCGCCAGCCATGACATCACAAAATCCATCGTTGTTCACATCCCCCAACATGATATTCCACGCCGAATTGACCAGCACCTGGAACTTTCCGGCTGACTCCCTGAATTGACTGCAATCATTCGTCTGATATTCGACCTGCAGGATCTTTCCCTGGTCCATCCGGACAATGTCATCCAGCCCGTCACCGTTCATGTCGGCAATGCCAATGGCCACCCCGCTGAAGAAATCACGGGTCACGATCAGGTCGGTCCTGTCGGAAAATGAAAGTTGGGCATGCAAGGAAGAGAAGCAAAAAAAACAAATCGTGAAGTGCAAGAGTCGATTCATCATGTGCGTATTTATACCGGGATGAAGATAGGAATATTCCGTGTCCGGTTTTAAATTCCTGCCGTGATTGGATGACTGGCCAAGGTCAGGGTTTGGGAGCTATTCGCCGGATCCGGATGCAGGCAAACCACCTCCCTGGTAAAACCTTGTCGTTGGGTATGCAAACTGGATATCACGGTGTTTGGCAAATTGCTCAAGGACCGCTTCCATCGCAACTTGCTCATAGCTTCTGCGCATTTTGGGCGGGCAAAGATACCTCAGCGTAAGCTGCACCCCGTTCTGCTTAATGCGGGTATACACAATCGGGGTCAGATTGTGGTACTCCACATAATATTTCCGATGGGCTTTTTCGAACTGGGGCCTCACCTCGTCTGCCAGGGGTTTGAGTTTTTCTTCCTCAATCTTCATCAGGATCTCCTTGGCCTTTTTCCAGTCAGATTCGAAGGTGATCGTAATCGGGATCTCGTTCCAGATAAAATCCATGGCCTCGTTGTAATTCATGACGGGTGTCGTGAATACAAGGCCATTTGGCACATGCACGATCCGCCCCGTGCTCTGGTCCGCTTCCACCCAGTTCTTGATCTCCAGCAATGTGAAATCCAGAAATCCGATATCGAGGATATCGCCCTCCGTGTTCCCGATCTGGATGCGGTCGCCCATATCGAAGGGTTTCTTGATCATGATGTAGATCCAGCCGAAAAAATTGCTGATCGGTTCCTTGAGCACAATGGCGATACCGGCTGCCACAAGGCCGAAAAAGGTGCCAAAGGCATGGAGTTCTTGCAGCCAAACAGGTACGAGTATGATGATAATGATGAAATAGCTAACGTAGGAGGAACTTTTCTCCCAGCTGTACCTTGTTTTTGTGTGCTTGATCCTTTTGCGGAAGACATGGAGGAGAAATTTCCTGAACAGCAACACAATGAGAATCGTGATGACCGTGGCAACAGCCTTGTACTGGAAGGAATGTCCGATCCCGACCGTATCATAGATCCACTGGCTGAATTCTTCAAACATCAGGCGAAGTTATCTCGTACCGGCGACTTCAGTCGCCGCTCTCAATGTACAAAAATCAGGTAAAGTATCTGAGTTTTTATCCTGTCACCAGGTTGCTGCCTGACTGAGATTGATCATCGGCTTTAACGTTTGGTTAAGCCCTCCCGACTCCCATCAAATGGCATGGTGCATCTATTTTTGCATTGGAATGTAAATGATAAAAAAATGTGGAACGAACGCATAGAAAAATGCCCCAAATGCCAAAAAAACGACCAGGTGATCCCGATCATGTTCGGTTTTCCCGGCCCTGAAATGATTGAAGCCGAGCAAAGAGGCGAAATCAAACTGGGTGGTTGCTGCATCACGCCGGGCATGGATCCTGAATTTCACTGCAAAAGATGTGATTATGACTTCCCTGATTTTGATTCCCAATTCGATCAGATAGGCAGCGATGAAGAGGAAACAGCGGGATACCGGGCGCCGGGGGAGGAATAAATTACGAATTTTGGAGCACAGCGGAAATCCCGGAAGGAGGAACGACGTATCGGGAACGGAGTGAAATTAGGAGTTTCAAATGAGGAGTGAGGAGTTGAAAAAATGTATGCCGTTGTCCCGATTGCAATCGGGATTAACCGACGGTCAACAGATTAGGAGCTTTTTGGACTTTAGTCCCCCTTGAGTGCCAGCACCTATCATCTGTCTGAATTCCTGGAAATCATTTTCATTCACTGCATACCCTGTAAATTTAAAAATGGCTAAAGCCCCATTTAGCAGGATGATCCAAAACCGTCAACT
>JARQTN010000105.1 GCA_029976695.1 Lewinellaceae bacterium | reverse complement strand
TCTCACATAAAGTTTACACCCCATTCCATCTCATCGGATTCCGATCAGATAATTTCACACCCCACATTACTTCATCGTGAAGGATCAGTACCTCCTGATGGAGAAGTATGTTTTTCTAAACACCAAAATTTCAATTCAATGAAAAGAAGAGTTTACATTTTCATTTTATGCTCACTTCTATTGCCTTTGGGTATTTCAGCCCAATTGGACCTTACTGTATTGGGCACTTATGCAACAGGCGAATTTGACGAAGGTGCTGCCGAGATCGTGGCATATAACGAGGGAAGCAAGCGGCTCTATTCAACCAATGGGTCGACAGGCCAGATCGACGTGATCGATATCAGCGACCCTGAGAATCCTGCACTCCTGTTCAGTATTGACCTTTCGAACTATGGGGACAAGGCGAACAGTGTGACAACACACGGCGAATGGGTGGCCATGGCTGTAGAGGCAGACAATGCGCAGGACCCGGGATCTGCCGTATTTACGGACCTGGACGGCAACCTGATCGCAAACCTGGCCATCGGCTCATTACCGGACCACATATCGGTGAGTGAAAACGGGAGGAAAGTGATGGTCGCATGTGAAGGCGAGCCTGACGATGATTACCTCATAGACCCGATGGGTACAGTTGCCGTGATCAACGTACCGGAGGATGTCTATGAACTGGGTCAGTCAGATGTCACTCTGCTTGATTTTTCAGCATACAATAACGCCGTGCTCGATCCGAGTATCCGGGTGAACAACAATCCAGACCCGGAAAATACATCGGTGGCCAAGGACCTCGAACCGGAATTCTGCGCATTCAGCCAGAACGGCCAGACCGGGTATGTGTCGCTGCAGGAAAACAATGCGATCGCCATCATTGACCTGAAAAAGAACACAATTGTGGACCTTGTCGGTCTTGGATTTAAGGACCACTCTCTCCCGGGAAACGGCTTAGATGCAAGCAACAGGGATGATGTGATCAATATCCAAAACTGGCCGGTCTGGGGGATGTACCAGCCGGACGCGATCAAGACGTACAAGGCAAACGGGCAAACCTATATCGTGACAGCAAATGAAGGGGATGCCCGGGATTATGACGGCTACAGCGAGGAGGCAAGGGTGAAGGATCTGATCCTGGATACAGATGCATATCCTGATGCTGCGACCCTGCAGCTTGATGAAAACCTCGGCCGTTTGAACTCCACAACAGCAACCGGCGATACGGATGGTGATGGCGATGTGGACCAGATCTTTGCCTACGGCGCCCGTTCTTTTTCCATCTGGGATGCTGCCGGCAACCAGGTCTATGACAGCGGCGACGATTTTGAGCAGATTACAGCAACTGCAATCCCGGATTACTTCAACTCAAACAATGACGACAACGATTCTTTCGACAGCCGCAGCGACGACAAGGGCCCCGAGCCCGAGGCGATCGAAGTGGCCAAGATCAAGGGCAACCAGTATGCGTTTATCGGGTTGGAGCGCGTCGGCGGGATCATGATCTATAACATCACGGATCCCTACAATCCATATTTCATCAATTATATCAATAACCGGGACTTTACAGAGGATGCAGAGTCCCCTGATGCAGGCGACCTGGGCCCGGAAGATATTGTCTTCATCCCGCGCAGCAAGAGCCCAACCAATGACGCCCTGCTGGTGGTATCCAATGAAGTCAGCGGCACGGTCACGCTCTATGCCGTGGAGGACGCCTTGCCGGGCAACGCATTTGCTGTATCCCAGGAGGGCGTGCAGCCGCTTGATGATTTTAAAGTATTCCCAAACCCGGCATCATGGGATCTGAATATCAGTTTGCCGGACACGGAATCACCGGCCATGGTGAGGATCTTTGACACGCACGGAAAATTGCTCTGGACCCGCCAATCCGGCGAGTATCAGAGGGTGATGCGGGTCGACCTTGCCGGGATCAATCTGCAGAATGGCATGTATGTCGTGACCTTGACGGCAGGCAAGCAGACAAAAGCGAGGCCGTTCCAGGTCCAGCGGTAGGAAATTCGCACCCTGAAAACATCGGAAAGGGATGGGCTGTTGCCTGTCCCTTTTTCGTTGGGCAGGGTTTAAACCTATTTCGAAGGGATAAACAATTCGCGTATATACTGGATATATATTACCTTCATTGCGACAGCATCCGCCCAATACCATGCCAGAGATCCGCAAGCTTAGTACGATCCTCTTTGCCGACATTGCCGGATATACGTCCTTGATGCAGAAGGATGAAGGCCATGCCATGGTCCTGCTCAATCAATTCAAGGAGGCTCTTGAAGCAATTGTGCCCGCCCATCATGGCCATATCGATCAATACTTTGGGGATGGCTGCCTGGCCTCTTTCGAGAGCTGTGTCGAAGCGGTGGCTTGCGCACTGGAATTGCAGGGACAATTTATCAAAAAGCAAGTCCCGGTTCGGATCGGGATGCACCTGGGTGATGTGGTCTTTAAAAACAATAATGTATTTGGCGACGGAGTGAATATTGCATCGCGCATCGAATCATTGGGCGTACCGGGATCCGTACTCATCACAAAATCCATTCGGGACCAGGTGAAAAACCATACTGCCTTTCAATTGATCTCGATGGGACATTTCCATTTCAAGAATGTGGAGGACCGGATGGAGGTTTTTGCCCTGTCAAATGATGGCCTTGTGGTGCCAAAGAGGCAGGATATGAAGGGAAAACTGGAAAAACCCGGAAGGAGCAAAAGGCCTGTCCTGACGGGATTGTTGCTGGTCCTGGTGATTCTGGCCATCGCAAGTGTTACCTGGAACTCGCTGCGTGATGGAACCAAAGGAAATTCCACGCCCAAAGTCCAGTCCATGGCCATCATTCCGTTTTTCAACCAGTCGCCAAACCCCGAACTCAATCCCCTGGGTGAGGGCATTGCCGAAAACCTGATCAGGGATATGGCTTCCACACCCGACCTTCGCGTGATTTCCCGCTACTCTTCCTTTCCGCTGCGTGATTCCATCCAGAACATTTCTTATATCATCCGGCTCCTGGGCGTGGATGCCATCCTGGTTGGCAACCTGGATGAAGATGACAGGCATTATGTACTGGATGCCGAACTCGTTTCAGGGGCCGACCAGTCACAACTCTGGAGCTCTGAATTCAGGGTCGAAAAGGACAAATTGCCTCAATTGGAATCAAAGGTATCAAAGGCCTTGAAGGCTCAACTGAATTTAGGGGGAATACAATCAACAGCAAGTGAATACCAGCCTTCGCCGGAAGCATACCAGCACTATATGCAGGGGCGGTTCCTCAGTTTCGGGTCGTCCCGGGATGAACGGGACCGGGCATTGCAGCATTTTTACAAGGCGATCGAGATTGACCCGCAATATGCACAGGCCTATGCTGCCGTGGCAAACCAGAAGGCCGGGCAGGCGCGTTTTTCCAATACCTCGAGGGAAGAATTGTTGCGGGAAGCCCGGCTGGCACTGAATTCCGCCCTTTCAATCGATCCTGACCTTCCTGAAGCACACCTGGCAGAGGCGAATATGCTGTTCTATTCCGATTTTGACTGGACAGGGGCAGATGCCGCCTACAGGAATGCCCTTGCCTCTGACCCAAAAAATGCGCGCATCCTCGCAGATTATGCCTTTTTCCTGTGCTGCATGGATCGCCGGGAGGAAGCGCTCAAGCTGGCCAGGGAGGCAGTGCGCCTGGATCCCATCTCGATCTCTTCATTGCATATTATTGCATGGGCTAAACTGTACAAATACCCACAGGAAGCAATCGCGGATTTCAGGAGGATCACAGAACTCCATCCAAACTGGATCTGGGGGTATTTGAAGCAGGGGATGGCCGAACTCCTGGCCGGTGACTGCACCGCGGCAATGAAATCTCTGGAAGAAGTAAAGCAAAGAAAAGGAGAATGGGGAGGCGAATTGTTAGAGGCTTACCTGTCCATCCTGTCACGGAAGTGCGGAGATGCCACGTATGCTGATTCAAAATACAACGAGGTCATGGCATACATTGACCAAAATGGTGTCTCCGACCCGATCGATATTGCGGTATTGCATTTTAGCCGGGATGATTATGCCGAAGGGCTAAAATGGGTCGAAAAGGGGATTGAGGAAAAGTCCCTGAATACCGCGCAGATCAAGCTGATCAAGGGCCTTGATTTCTTTGGAAAGGATATCTATGCTGAACCTGGATTCCAGACCATCCTGGCCGGCATGAACTTCCCCGATTGATCAACGTCACACAGCAGGTTGATACCCCTCAATGGATTTTGGATGCAAAACAGCCGATTTTTAAGGCATCATCCCTGTTTCAAATCATTTGCTCTATGGATGATCTGTAAGCAGGATGGATTTACCAGGTATGAAAACATCCAGGCTCAACCGGATTATTGAGTGGGTAGACCGATTCCTGCATGATGCCAGACTGACCGAAGAACAGCTGATCAGGAAGCGCTGGGCCTGGATCTGGCTGGTGGTGTGCTTTTTTGGCGTCTCCTGCATGATGATCCTCGCATTTATCACGGAGATCTATCCGGTCTTTTGGTTTGGGATTACCATGCTCTCGGGCTTTGTCATTGCTATCCCGTTGTTCAGGTACGTCCGGAAGTTTGAACTGGTGCTGAACATTACGTTCACCTTCTTCATCCTGATCACGTTTGCCGCCATGTTACAAACTGGCGGGATTTCCTCTTCCCTGGGTTTTGTTTTTATCGGGATGAATGTAGTCATGGCATCGGTCCTGGCAGGTGACATGCGCTGGACGATCGGGATGTTCATCCTTTGGGCGGCCACGATCATCCTGTTGGGGATCCTGGATCCATACCTGGAAACGCCCGCTTATATTACCCCAAGTGTGAACCGGATCTGGTTTGTCGTGGATGCCGTATGGATCAATGCGTGTATCCTGATCCTGGTATTTTTCTTCATGCAGGACCAGAAGCGTTACGAGCGGGCGGAGGCGGACAGGCTGAAGAAGCTCGATGAGGCAAAGACGCAGCTGTATACCCACATTTCCCATGAATTCAGGACCCCGCTCACGCTGATCCGGGGCATTGCCGAACAAATTGAGAAGAACCCGGACAAATGGAAAAAGCGGGGTGCCGAACAGATCCAAAGCCAGAGCAATGTCTTGCTGCGCCTGGTCAACCAGATGCTGGATATTGCAAAAATCGAAGCAGATTCCATGCCTCTGAACATGATTCACGGTGACGTGGTGAAATATGTGCAGTACGTTACCGGCCTGTTCCAGGGGTTGGCAGAAAGCAGGAAGGTCAGGCTGGAATTTAAAGGTGGAAAAGAACCTGTATTGATGGATTATGACCCGGAGAAACTCCTTGAGATCCTGGACAACCTCGTTTCGAATGCACTCAAGTTTACCCCTGCCGGCGGAGAAGTGATTGTAAGTGTAGAAAAGCGTACTGAAAACAAGGTGCCGGAGGCCCTGATCCGGGTCAGCGATACCGGCCGGGGGATCCCTTCCGAAGCCGTGCCACATATTTTCGATCGTTTTTACCAGGTACCGGATGCAGAGAAGCAAACCCTGGGAACGGGCCTCGGGCTGGCGCTGACCAAGGAACTTGTTGGTTTGATGGGCGGAGAGATTGAGGTTAAAAGCAGGCCTGGCAAGGGCACTGAATTTGCTTTTGCATTGCCCGTTTCTGAAAATGCAGTGCGGTCTGAGGACGACGGCATTTCCATGATTACGGGAGACCAGATCTCCGAACCTGCTGTCAGGCCACATGAAAAACCCGATATTGAATTCAAACCAGTACTGTCTGA
>JARQTN010000104.1:2235-5784 GCA_029976695.1 Lewinellaceae bacterium | reverse complement strand
TCATTCCCCATGAAAAAATTCAGGTGTTCATCAAGGTGCATCATGGGTACTGTTGCCTTGCCCCCAATGGAAAGGGTGAAATCCCTGTCAAATGTGCTTTCTTCCGGAAAATCCTTTTCCCAGTCCCCGAGGAAGTACAAGGCATTGATCAGGAACATGACTTCCTCCGGTTTGATCTCCTCCAGGATCTTGTCGATCCGGCCTTCCGTTTTCTCATTTACCCATCCATTGATTTCATCCAGTGCGGCCTCGGAACGGAAATCAAGGTCCTTTGTATCAGCTTCAAAGTATGTAACCAGTTTCTCCAGGAAGGCATCTTTGGGGGTTACACCTGATGGATCCCAGAACATGCTGTTTGCCAGCCGGAGTTCAGTTTTGTCGTCGGAATCCTGGAGCGACTGGAGGAGGTTTTGGTAGGACTCATTCAGCGTTGTTTCACTGTAATCCAGGCTGTGGAGCACGTCTGCAATCGCATTGTAGGTATCCCCGTCTACCCCGTTAAGAACCATCTGCAGCGCCACATGGACACTTAAGGGGGAAATGAGGACATTTTTCCCTTCTTCGGAATCTTCGATCGCTTGATGCAAGAGGTCAAAGGCAAACGCCATATTTGCTTCGCCAAAATCTGCGATGCCGGCTTCAATTTTGTTCTGGTCGAATGGATTTTTTGGGGTCGCATCATCCTTTGCGCAACCGGTTACGAAAAGCATAGAAATGAAGAGGAAAACGGACGACAAGAATGACAAACTATTGAAAATCATCCTTTCAGAATGCTGGTTTCTGTGCCTGAATGCCTGTTTTTTGTTTCCTCCCTTCATGACATGACTTTCTTATATAGACGAAGATTTTGGAAAAATCGTTGAGTTTTCAGCCAAAATCTTCTCGAAAGAAGATCAAGCCCTAAGCATTCATTTTCTCTTCAAGCCATTTCCGTGCGTTGACGAATGCTTCATGCCATGGTGAAACTTCATCCTGACGACCCTTTGGATAATATGCCCAGTTCCACGGGAAGGTGGAGCGTTCGATATGGGGCATGGTCGCCAGGTGCCGGCCATCCGGGCTGCAGAGCATGGCGGTGTTGTAATCGCTGCCGTTCGGGTTGGAAGGGTAGGCATCATAGCCATATCGCCCCACGATATTATACCGGTCCTCTGACAGTGGCAAGTGGAATTTCCCTTCGCCGTGCGAGATCCAGACGCCCAGAGTCGTCCCTGCCAGGCTGGACAGCATGACTGAGTTGTTCTCCGCTATGGTGACCGAGGTGAAGGCGGACTCATGCTTGTGTGAATCGTTGAATACCATCCTTGATTTCTGGATATGGTCCGGGTTCAGGAGATCGAGTTCAAGGAAGAGCTGGCAGCCGTTGCAGATCCCTACGGAGAGGACATCATCCCGGTCGAAGAACCTTTTGAGGGAGTCGCGGGCCTTCTCATTGTAGCGGAATGCCCCTGCCCACCCTTTTGCCGAGCCCAGTACATCAGAATTTGAAAACCCGCCCACGGCACCCAGGAATTGCACATCTTCCAGTGTTTCCCTGCCTGTGATCAGGTCGGTCATGTGGACATCGCGCACCTCAAAACCTGCAAGGTGCAGTGCATTTGCCATTTCGCGTTCTGAGTTTGAGCCTTTTTCGCGGACCACCGCAGCGACCGGTTTTTTCTTTGATTCGTCAATTTCCGGCCTTGTTCCTGTAAAATGCGCTGGAAAGCGATAAGTCAGCGGCTGGTTTTTATAATTCCGGTAACGCTCATCAGCAAGCCCGTTTGCCGTTTGCTTTTGATCCAGCAACCAGGAGGTTTCGTACCAGGTATCCCTCAACCCGGGCACATCAAAGGAATATACATTGCCGGAGTGGGTGATTTCCAAAGTGTTTCTTTTTGTGACATTTCCGATCCGGTACCACCTTACGCCGGAGGCATCAAGTGCCTTTTCAATGCTGTCGTCCGTTGCCTGCATGACCACACCGCTATTTTCGGCAAACAACAGTTTGACGATGTCATTTTCGGGTACCCGCGAGAGATCGATTTCGGCACCTGTTTCCACATTTGCGAAGCACATTTCCAGGAGCGTGGTGATCAAACCTCCGGCAGAGATATCATGTCCGGCAAGGACCTTCCCCTGCCTGATCAGTTCCTGGATCGCATTGAACCCGTCTTTGAATGTTTTTGCATCCAGGATATCCGGGGCTTCGGTTCCGATCCTGTTTTGCGTCTGTGCAAAGGTGGATCCGCCAAGCTTGTTGCTGTCCGAGGAAAGGTTGAGGTAGTAGACCGGCCCGCCTTCCTGCTGGAACACAGGTTCGACGATCTGCCTGATCCGGTCGCAGTGGGCAACCGTGGAAATGACAACAGTGCCTGGTGCCAGCACTTCCCGGTCCGGGTATTTCTGTTTCATGGAAAGGGAATCCTTTCCCGTCGGGACATTGATGCCCAATGCGATCGTAAAATCGGAAACGGCTTGTACAGCCTGATACAACCGGGCATCTTCGCCCGGGTTTTTGCATGGCCACATCCAGTTTGCCGAAAGCGATACCGATTCAAGGCCGTCCCTGAGGGGTGCCCAGACCAGGTTAGTCAGTGCTTCGGCGATGGCATTGCGGCTTCCGGCCTCCGGATCAACGAGGCTCAATACCGGTGCATGGCCGATGGATGTCGCCACGCCGTCCTGACCTGCATAATCCAGTGCCATCACACCCACATCATTCAACGGAAGCTGGAGCTGTCCGGCACATTGCTGTTTTGCCACGAGGCCGCCCACGCAGCGGTCCACCTTGTTGGTGAGCCAATCCTTGCAGGCGACGGCTTCCAGGCGCAGCACATCCTGAACATACTGCTGGATTTTTTCGGCGGCTGTTTGCACTTCTGCAAAGGTCCGGTTCTGCTTCTCGTCCCGCATGATGGTTTTCGGGGAGCTGCCGAACATATCAGAGAGGGCAAGGTCCATCGGGCGCTTACCTGTCGTACCGGAAACAAAGGAAAACCTGAGGTCCCCCGTCACATCCCCCACCACATACATCGGTGCTCGTTCGCGATCCGCGATTGCCTTTACCGCATCGATATCCTCCGGTGAGATCACAAGGCCCATGCGTTCCTGGGATTCGTTGCCGATCAGTTCCTTCGCCGAAAGTGTCGGGTCGCCCACCGGGAGTTTGTCCATGTCGATCCTGCCGCCGGTTTCTTCCACCAGCTCCGAAAGGCAGTTCAGATGGCCACCGGCGCCATGGTCGTGGATGGATACGATCGGGTTGATCTCGCCTTCTGCAAGTGCACGAATCGCATTGGCCACCCTTTTCTGCATTTCCGGGTTCGACCGCTGAACGGCATTGAGTTCAATACCCGATTCAAATTCCCCGGTATCTGCTGAGGAGACCGCGGCGCCGCCCATGCCGATGCGGTAGTTGTCCCCGCCCATGACGACGATCTTGTCCCCGGCTTTCGGAGTGCCTTTTTGTGCGTATTGTGCATTGGCATACCCGATGCCTCCTGCCAGCATGATCACTTTGTCATAACCGAGCAGCTGGTCTTTTTCCTGGTGTTCGAAAGTCAGCAG
>JARQTN010000104.1:0-2135 GCA_029976695.1 Lewinellaceae bacterium | reverse complement strand
TCACTTTGTCATAACCGAGCAGCTGGTCTTTTTCCTGGTGTTCGAAAGTCAGCAGGGAGCCCGAGATCAGGGGCTGTCCGAACTTGTTGCCGAAATCGGATGCCCCGTTGGAGGCTTTGATCAGGATGTCCATCGGGGTCTGGTACAGCCATGGGCGCTCTGCCATGCCGTTTTCCCATGCCCGGTCATTTGCCAGCCGGGAGTATGCGGTCATGTAGATGGCCGTTCCTGCCATCGGGATCGATCCCTTCCCGCCTGCCAGCCGGTCACGGATCTCCCCGCCGGATCCAGTAGCCGCCCCGTTGAACGGCTCCACCGTGGTCGGAAAATTATGTGTTTCTGCTTTCAGCGAAAGGACGGAGGGAATCCGCTTGTGCGTGTACGTATCCGGATGATCGGCGGAACGCGGTGAAAATTGCACGATTTCCGGCCCTTCTATAAAGGCCACATTATCCTTGTAGGCCGATACAATGGAATTCGGGTTTTCCTTTGAGGTTTTTTTGATCAGCTGGAACAGGGATGAGGGCATTTCCTCCCCGTCGATGATGAATGTGCCATTGAAGATCTTGTGGCGGCAGTGTTCGCTGTTGACCTGCGAAAAGCCGAATACCTCGGAGTCCGTCAGGGGCCTGCCGATTTTGTTTGATACATCATCCAGGTAGGCGATTTCTTCTTCACTCAGGGCAAGGCCCTCCGCTTCATTGTAGGCGGCAATGTCCCTGATCTGGCGGATTGGTTCCGGTTCCATGTGGATCGTGAACAGGTCCTGGTCCAGGCCGGCGAATTTCTGCTTGAGCATGGGGTCATAAGTGGCCGTATCAGAGATGACGCGATGGTATTCTTCGATGCGGGTGATGCCGGTGATGGCCATATTCTGGGTGATTTCCACGGCATTGGTGCTCCACGGAGAGACCATGGCAGCACGTGGGCCGATGAAGGTCCCCGAGAGCTCGGACTGGTCCAGCATGGGCTGGTCTCCGAAGAGCCAGCTGAGTTTGTCCAGGTCTTCTTTTTTGGGCATTTCGTGTGCCTCGACGGCGAAAATCTTTGTGGAAGGTTGACCGAAGAAAAGGATCATGACGAGCGCTTTTTGCAGCCCCGAAAGGCAGGTGGATCAAGTCGCAAATTTCACCTTTTTATTTGGAATATGCGAATGTGGGCCGGATTACTTCCGGAGTGCTGTTTTGTGCAAAAACGCACATCGACCGGGCGGAGAATTTGCTAAATTGCGCTTCTAAACCAATGAGCTATGCAATTATTTGAACTTGCCCGGGAAGAGTTGTTGTGCAGCAACGATGACCGGGATCATCCCTATTGTGTTTTTTGGCTGGCGACTTTCGGGGATTATCCCGAGTTGCGGACCGTCATCTGCCGGAAGGTTGAGGATAATTTATCCATCCTGTTTTATACGGATCCGCGCAGTCCGAAAGTACAACAGATCAAGGATAACGGAAGGGTGTCAGCCATATTCTGGAATCCTGACAGGGGCCTGCAGGTCCGGATGCGTGCACATGCCTATCCGATCGAAAATATCCGGATGCTCTATCCGCAGTTGCTTCACGAGATCAAGAACAGCCCTTTGAAGAAGGATTTTACAGCAAAGCGGGCTCCGGGTACGGTTGTGGAGGAGCCGTACGAGGCACAATACGGTTCAGAAGTCCACTTTGAAGCCATCCGGATCGTTCCGGAGATCATCGATGTCCTCCAGGTGAATATGGAAGGACCGCACCTGCGCTACCAGTATACGCTCGAGAATGGCGAGTGGAAGGAGGCGCGGTTGGTACCTTGATGAATTTCAAGTTTCAAATTTTGGAGCGTAGCGGAAATCCCGATACGAGGGACGAGTCGTCGGGAACGAATTACGAATTACGATAATTACGAATTACGGGATTTAAGCAGAAATCCTTTACCGGTATCCCGAAGGCTTTTGGGATCGGGATCAGCTGCCGCGGAGTGCATAAAGAGGGAACAACTTCCCTGATTCCTGATTAGTACATATTGAATCTATTTTCATAAAAGAAAACCACAACTGAAATGCAATACAGAAAACTTGGGAAAACAGGATACGACATTTCGGAGGTCTCGCTGGGGACCTGGCAGGTAGGCGGAAAATGGGGCTCCGATTTTGACCACGG
>JARQTN010000103.1 GCA_029976695.1 Lewinellaceae bacterium | reverse complement strand
GCAGGATCAATTGAATGCCGAATTGTTCTTTTGATTTTCTGGGAATAAATAAACCAAATTACCCCTCCAGGTGGAATGAGATCGTAAAGGTCCTTGAATACAGTTTCTCCATCACCCGCGAGGCACCCAACTGATCATTGTAGATCAGGATATTCCCCAGGCCCTGGGAAAATTTGATCTCGGGGGAGAAAATGAAAAAAGGAAAGAAAAATTGGAGGCCGGCACCCACCTCGACAGCGTAGTCGTGGGGTGATATCCGGATGATGCTGCCCTGCTGTGCTTTTCTGACACGTGCATTGCTGGCAACATCAAATGAATAGTTTACGCCACCCACCACGAAAACACGCATGTCGCGGTATGGAGCGGATTTGTAGCGCACGTGGAAAGGCATTTGTACAAATACGGATTCGATCTTTCGTATGTTGTCCGGAATTTCATCGCGGACATGTATGTACTGGATGTTCCGCTGTCCGAAGGAAAACCCCGGGAGGAAACGGAAGTCGAAGTAATCCCCGAGTTTCAGGTTACCAACGATGGAGACGTTGAATCCCGGCACGCCCATCGGGGAAACGACATTGAAGCTGTCGTTGAGGATGAAGTCGCTTGATTTCTGGATCTGGAAATTTGAATAGTTGATACCTAACGTCAACCCAAAATAATAAGGCTTGCGCTGGAAATCCATGAAGTTGTAATTGTTGGTCATAGAATTCTGGCCAACAAGTGTTCCGGCTATGGAGAAGCAAAAAATGAAAGATGTTACGGCGGCTATTTTACGCCAGTATAGATTGCGCATATTCCTAAACTTAGAGATTTGTACCGGGCTTCACTGAATCCTACTTTTTCAAGTACGGAAGTGAAACGCTCATAATCCGGAAAAGCTTGCACGGATTCGTATAAATACCGGTAGGCTTTGGGATCTTTTGAGGTGATTTTGCCAATGGTTGGCAAAATATACCGGAAATACCCATGGTAGATCTGCCTGAACGGGAACATCCTGGGCATGGTGAATTCCAGGACGACGATGCGCCCGCCTTTTTTGAGGACACGACGCATCTCGGAAAGCCCTTTCTCCAAATCACCGAAATTCCTGACTCCGAAAGCGACCGTGGCCGCATCGAACAGGTCATCCTCAAACGGCAGCTGCTCTGCGTCTCCTTCCCGGAATTCGATCGTTTTCTCCATCCCGAGCTTTACAGCTTTTTTTTCTGCGAAAGAGAGCATTTTCGGTGCCAGGTCTACGCCGATCACCTTTTTCGGATGAAGCATCCTGTTTGCCATGATGGCCAGGTCACCGGTCCCTGTCGCCATGTCCAGGATCTGGTTTGTCGTGTGGCCTTCCAGGGTGCGGAGGGCCTTCTTCCGCCATTTCTGGTCAATGCCCAGGGAAAGGAGCCTGTTGAGGAAGTCGTATTTGGGCGCGATGTTGTTGAACATCTTCCGGACCTCCTCCTTTTTGGAGGAATCCTCCATGTTGTATGGCTTGACTTCAGGCATATTCAGATTTTGCGCCGCAAATATACCTGTTTTCAACTGATCGCACATCCCGGCCGGTGATCCCCGGATTTCGCGGAAACAGGCCCGAAAAACGCATCAAATTTGAAATTTATATATATAAAAGCGCCTTAAAATGCGTACCTTTGGCGCCTTAAATCAGAAGATTTTTCTATGGCTGAGAACCCACGGATCGTACCGATCAATATCGAGGAGGAGATGAAATCAGCGTACATCGATTACTCGATGTCGGTCATCGTTGCAAGGGCACTACCGGATGTCAGGGACGGACTCAAACCCGTCCACCGGCGGGTCCTTTTTGGCATGTCTGAACTTGGGCTGACATACAACAAGGCACACAAGAAATCCGCACGTATTGTCGGGGAAGTATTGGGGAAATACCACCCCCACGGTGATAGTGCCGTCTATGATACCATGGTCCGGATGGCCCAGGTTTGGTCACTGCGGTATCCGCTGATCGACGGGCAGGGCAACTTCGGTTCCCTGGACGGGGATTCTCCCGCTGCCATGCGGTATACAGAAGCAAGGCTTGCACGGATCAGTGAGGAGATCCTGGCCGATATCAAGAAAGAAACCGTTGACTTCAGGCTGAATTTCGATGATTCTCTGGAGGAACCGACGGTTTTGCCAAGCAGGCTTCCGAATCTCCTTGTGAACGGGGCCTCCGGGATCGCCGTCGGGATGGCTACGAACATGATGCCCCATAACCTCTCCGAGGTTGTCGATGGCATTGTGGCCACTGTGGATAACCCTGACATCACGATCGAGGAGCTGATGACACACATCAAGGCACCTGATTTCCCGACGGGCGGGATCATCTATGGCATGAGCGGCGTGAAGGAAGCCTTTATGACCGGTCGCGGGCGTGTGGTCGTCAGGGGAAAAGCGGAGATTGAAACCACGAAAACCGGCAAGGAAGTCATCATCGTCAGCGAGATCCCGTACCAGGTCAACAAAGCATCTCTGATCATCAAGATTTCGGACCTGGTCAATGCAGAGAAAATCGTCGGCATTTCGGATGTCCGTGATGAATCCGACCGAAACGGGCTGCGCATCGTCATTGAATTGAAAAAAGATGCGATCGGGAGCGTGATCCTGAGCCAGCTCTATAAATACACCCCGCTGCAGTCCTCCTACGGGGTAAACAATATTGCCCTGGTCAACGGCAAACCGGAACAGCTGAACCTGAAACAGCTCGTGGAAGAGTTTATCAAGTTCCGCCTCGAGGTCATTGTGCGACGGACGCAATATGACCTGAGGAAGGCAGAGGAAAGGGCCCACGTGCTGGAAGGTTTGCTGATCGCACTGGACAACCTGGACGAGGTGATCGCCCTGATCCGGAATTCCAAAACAGTCGATGAAGCGAGGGAAGGATTGATGACTCGCTTTGAGCTCTCGGAAATCCAGGCCAAAGCGATCCTCGACATGCGGCTGCAGAAGTTGGTCGGTCTGGAGCGTGAGAAGATCAAGGAGGAATATGAAGAGCTTCAAAAAACGATTGCCCGCTACAGGGAAATCCTGGCCAGCGAGCGGCTGCAAAGGGACATCATCATCGAGGAACTCACGGAACTGAAGGACAGGTACGGTGATGAGCGCCGCACGGAGATCTCATACTCTGAAGGGGAGATCAGCATCGAGGACATGATCCCGAACGATGATGTGGTCGTGACCATCTCGCATCTCGGGTATATCAAGCGCACACAGGTATCAGAGTACAAGACCCAGACCCGCGGCGGGCGGGGCAGCAGGGGAAGCAAAACGCGCGATGAGGATTTTATCGAACAGATGTTCATTGCCCGGACGCACAATTACCTTCTGCTGTTTACCGAGCAGGGCAGGTGCCACTGGTTGCGGGTTTACGAAATACCGGAAGCGACCAAAAACTCCATGGGCCGCGTGATCCAGAACCTGATCCAGTTGCCGAAAGATGACAAGGTAAAGGCATATATCATCATCAAGGACCTGGAAGATGAAGACTTCCTCAATAACCACTTCATCATATTCGCGACGAAAAACGGTATGGTCAAGAAAACCTCGGTAGAGTCGTTCAGCCGTCCCAGGTCGAACGGGATCAATGCGATCACGATCAATGAAGGCGACCAGCTGATCGAGGCCAAGCTGACGACTGGCAACAGCGAGATCTTCCTGGCCAATAGCGAGGGATACGCGATCCGTTTTCAGGAAAACAATGTCAGGCCGATGGGGCGCACCGCAGCCGGGGTCCGCGGGATGAGGCTAAAAGGAAAGTCGCGTGTGGTCGGCATGGTCTGTGTTGAACCTGATGATATGGAGGGTACCCTCCTTGTCGTTTCCGCCAGAGGCAATGGAAAACGATCGGAGATTGAAGACTACAGGATGACAAACAGGGGCGGAAAGGGGGTCAAGACGATCCAGATCACTTCGAAAACCGGTAGCCTTGTGGCCATCAAAAAGGTCCATGAAGAGGACGACCTGATGATCACGAATGAATCGGGTATTGTCATCCGGATGAAAGTTGCGGACATCCGGGTTATGGGACGGGCCACCCAGGGCGTGCGCGTGATCAACCTGGCCCAGGACGATCGCATTGCCGATGTCGCCGTGGTCAGGCAGGACGAAAGCGATGATGAAGATCACCACGGGGAAGAAGAATAGTTGGCCAAATTGGTCTGCCATTTTTTATATTTTTGCCTAACCCCTTTATATCCAGACTGTTAAATGGATTTAACAACTTGAATCCTTTTTTTAACAATTCTGAAAGAAGATTTGGATTTTTTGAACGTCTAAAGTTTGGAATCACATTCGATCACATAAAATACAATCGACAGAAGATGAAAAAACTTGCAATCCTATTTTTTGGCATTTTCCTCATTGCGGGCCTCACAGCCCAGGATGCGGAGAAAGATATGAAGAAGGCAGGCCGGCTTGTCGGCACGTACAACCTGGATCCTGCCAATAATGCGGACAAGCTCTCCGAGGCCAAATCACTGATTGATGGTGCCATGAGTTCAGGCGAGCTCAAGGCCAATTCAAAGGCATGGGCCACACAGGGGAGTGTGTATGCCGAACTGATGAATAAGGACATTCAGCAGATCGTCCTCAACCCGGATGCCAAATTGGCGAACCCGGATGCAGCGATGACCGCATTTCACAGCTACCAAAAGGCGTTGGAGACAGCTGAAAAGAAATTTGAGATCAAGGATGCCCTTGCCGGCATTTCCACAATCCTGCAGAATGTCAATTATATGGGCTCGATTGCCTATCAACGCCAGGATTTTGAGCGGGCGTACAAACTTTTCAATGCCACTGTGGTAGGTGACAAACTGCTCAAAGAAAATGGTGAAGACAGGTTCTTCACAGATGATGCCCAGATGATGGAGCAGAAGTATTATGCCGGTATCGCGGCCCTGAGTGGGCAAATGATGCCGGAAGCGGAAATGCTCTTTACTGAGTTGTATGAGGCTGATTATGAGAATCCTGCTGTGTATGAAGCCTTGTACAAAGTCAACCACGACAAGAATATGGAAAAGGCCGAAAAGATCCTGAAGGAAGGTCGTACCAGGTTTCCCGAAGATGTCGGATTGTTGTACAGCGAGATCAATTTCATGCTGGAGAAAGGCCGGCTCGATGAACTCATTGGTTCGCTTGAAAAGGCCCTTGAAAAAGAACCTTCTAATCTGTCCGTGATCACGACCCTGGGAAATGTCAATGACCAGCTGTACCAGCGCGCAATGAAAGATGGAAATGAAGAAAAAGCATCTGGATATTTCAATGCTGCATTGAAGTATTTTGAAAAGGCCCTTGACCAGGACCCGAACTATTTCGACGCCATCTATTCCATTGGACAGTTGTACTATAACAAGGCTGCACAACTGACCCAGGAGATGAATGCCCTGGCAGACGATTATACGAAGGAAGGAACTACGAAGTATGAGGAAAAGAAGGAACAGTCAGACGAAATGTTCGAAAAGGCGCTGCCTTACTTCCAGAAAGCCGAGGCGATCAACGACAAGGACATGAATACACTGATCGCTTTGAAGGAGATCTTTGCGCGTAAAAATGATTTCGAGAAATCGAATATGTATAAAGAGCGGATAGACGCGCTGAACCAATAATTCTTACGCATTCGAGAATCTAAATAAAGGGGCTGTTCCTGACCGGAGCAGTTCCTTTTATTTTGCCACCCGGGATCAATTCTCTATCTTTTTCTCATGATTGACAGACTTATCCGGCGCATCGGGCAGACTGCAGGCTGGCTGAATTTTTTACTCGTCCTGCTGATCTGCACGGATGTATTCATGCGCTATGTCTTCAGCAATTCCCAGGAATGGATGCTGGAACTCGAATGGCACCTTTTTGC
>JARQTN010000102.1:5884-24188 GCA_029976695.1 Lewinellaceae bacterium | reverse complement strand
AATTCCATCGGCTCCTGCGTCCGCGGGCAGGCGGATCGTGAAATGCCGGACTGCACAATTAAATCCGGGCTTGTACCTTGAGTTATGGTCAAAAAAGATAAATTTGTCATTGAAACGAGCTTTTGCATAACCAACTTTGAAATCGGTTGAAATGAAGTTTTCCCTGGATAAACAAGAGAAATACGCGGTACTTTCCCTGAATGAAGAGAATCTCAACTCCATGATTGCACCGGACCTCAAATCCGAATTTGTTTTCCTGCGCAATGAAGGCGTGAAAAACCTGATTTTCAATCTGGGCAACGTGCACTACGTGGACTCATCAGGGCTGAGTGCGATCCTTACGGCCAACAGGATCTGGAAGGATTATGGAAACTTCATCGTGACGGGCATCTTGCACCCGAGCGTTGAAAAACTGATCAAGATTTCACGACTGGACACGATCCTGACCATCATTCCGACGCTTGAGGAGGCGATCGACTATACCTTCATGGACGAAATAGAGAAGGAACTGAAATCCGAGGAAGAATAAGATTTCCTCAATGAAGTTCTCTGTCACAATCCTGGGAAGCAACTCTGCATTCCCGGCTTTCGGGCGATTTCCCTCAGCCCAGGTAATCAATTTCAACGAATCCCTTTTCCTTGTTGACTGCGGCGAAGGCACCCAGATCCAGATGTCCAGGTACAAAATCAGGCGAAGCAGGATTGACCACATTTTTATCAGCCATTTACACGGTGACCATGTCTATGGCCTTCCCGGGCTGCTGACTTCCTATGCACAGCTCTCCAGGCGGGAGCCCCTGCGCATCACCGGCCCGAAAGGGATCAGGGAACTGATCGACACGACGCTGAAGTTGTCACATGCCCGCACCGGGTTTGATATCCTGTTCACCGAGTTGTCCGCAGACCATGGTGAAACTGTGCTCAGGACCCCGGGGCTCCATGTGACCGCGTTTCCCCTCAATCACCGGATCACCACGTACGGTTACCTCTTTGAGGAACAACCGAGACCGCTGAATGTGCGCAAGGAGTGCATTGACATGTATCAACTCACCACAGAGCAGATCCTTGACCTGAAAAGCGGAAAGGACATCATCCTGAACGGCAACACAATCCCGGCCCTTGAAATGACATTGCCCGCGGAGCCGGAGCGGGCATATGCATACTGTTCAGATACCGCCTATTCGGACAAGATCCTGGAATACATCAGGGGGGTCCAGGTGATTTACCATGAAACCACCTTTATGGACGACCTCGGGGAACTGGCGGCATTCAGCAAGCACAGTACAACGAGGCAGGCTGCCCGCATTGCGGAGTTGGCTAAGGCAGGCGCGCTGATCACCGGGCATTATTCAAGCAGGTATCGTGATCTTGGCCCGTTACTGGATGAAACACGCACTTTCTTTCCCGCGACTTACCTGGGCCTGGACGGAAGGACCTACCATATTGGCCCGGAAGGGATCACACACGTAGAGGCGCCGGACAGAAATTAGTCTTCAATATTGGATAGAAAAAAAATGATTGTATCTTTGCATCTCCAAATTTGAAAGCAAGTTTGACTGCGTAGCTCAGTCGGTAGAGCAACGGCCTTTTAAGCCGTGGGTCCTGGGTTCGAATCCCAGCGCAGTCACTTTCTTTTGATCCCACCTTTTTGGATCCCATGCTGAACAAATTGTTGTATCATTTATTTATCAAGAGTACGGATATTGTCTAAAACCATATTTACAAATCAAAACCTTCGATTCATGAATTCCTTTTTAAAAATTACATTCCTGTTAGGCTTGTTTCTGGCATTTGCCATGCCCTCAGAAGCACAGATCGAAACCCCTTCTGCCAGTCCGTCTTCCAAATTGGAGCAAATGGTCGGCCTCACGAAAGTGACCGTCGAGTATTCACGCCCGAGTAAAAAGGGACGTGAGATCTTCGGGAGTCTTGTCCCTTACGGCGAAGCATGGAGGACCGGTGCGAATGCAGCGACCAAGATCACCTTCAGTGAAGATGTCGTCCTGGGCGGGCAGGAACTTGCAGCCGGCTCGTATGCCATCCTGACAAAACCAATGAAAACCGAGTGGATGTTCATGGTCTACCCATACGCATCCGGAAACTGGGGAAGTTACCTGAATTCCGATGTTGAGCCGGCGACCTTCACGGCACCGACAGCTGAACTGCCATTTGAAATGGAAACGTTCACCATTGATGTCGGGTACCTGCGCAACAAGAGCGCACGGATCTGGTTCGTGTGGGACCGCACGATGGTCAGTGTTGATCTCGATGTGCACACCGAAAAGCAGGTAGAAGCCAGCATCAAAAAGACAATGGCCGGCCCGTCTGCAGGTGACTACTACAGTGCTGCTTCGTACTACCTCGATGAAGGAAAAGACATGGAGAAAGCCCTCATGTGGATCAACAAATCCATTGATATGGACGACCAGGAGAAGTTCTGGGTAATGCGCCGGAAAGCCCTCATCCAGGCAGCACTCGGTGATTATAAAGGTGCTGTCGCCACTGCCAAAAAATCAAAAGAACTGGCCATGGCAGCGGGCAACAACCAGTATGTCCAAATGAACGAAGCTTCCATCAAGGAGTGGTCAATGAAATAAACGCAACTCAATTCACCAGGACACTGGAACTCCAGGTCCTGCTGAGTAAGGCTGAATCCAAGATCGGGTTCAGCCTTTTTTTTATCCCTTTCGTGCAGGCGGGAACAGGGATTGCAGCAAGAAAGAAAACAGGATGACGCCCACACAACCAATGACATTGTACCACAGGAAGCCGATATCGGTCAGCCTGTTCACGACAATCACCAGGATCTGGGCAATCACGGCACCCCAGAATACATTCCGGCTCCTGATGGACTTCATGAAAAATGCAACCAGGAAGATGCCGAGCGGTGCGCCATAGAAAACCGAGCCGACAAGATTGACAAACTGGATCAGGTTTTCGAAGAGTGTCCCGAACAGAGCAAAACAGAGGGCGATAACACCCCACATAAGGGTGAAGCCTCTCGAGGCGCGCACATATTCCTTATCCGTTGCCTCCCTGTTGATCACCCTTTTATAGATATCAACGGTTGTGGTGGAGCCAAGGGCGTTCAGTTCAGCAGATGTCGAGGACATCGCGGCACTGAGGATCACGGCCAGGAGCAAACCGATGATCCCTTTTGGCATGTAGTCCAGGATGAATGTGATAAAGACATAATCCTTGTCATTTGTCTCCGCCTCGGGGACGACCCTCGAGATGACCTGTTTTGCCCTGTTTCTCACCAGTTTCTCCTCCGCATTCATTTCCTTGATCTCCATCGATATCCTGTTCTGCCGCGCCCTGTCCCCTTCCTGGCGGGCTGCAAGGAAGGCACTGTTCAGTTCCTGCCGTGTGCTGAAAATGGCATCATACTCGGATTCAAGGGACCGGAAAGTTTCGGCTTCGGCGCTTTCATAGACTTCATCGGTCACGACCTGGTTGAAAAAGATGGGGGCCTGGTTGAACTGGTAAAAGACAAACACCATGACGCCGACCAGGAGGATGAAGAATTGCATGGGGACTTTCAGCAGTCCGTTGAAAATCAGGCCCAGCCTGCTTTCCCGGATGGACCGGCCGTTCAGGTAGCGCTGCACCTGGGACTGGTCGGTGCCAAAGTAGGCCAATTGCAGGAAAACTCCGCCCGTGATCCCGGACCAGAAGGTATACCTGCTTTCTATATCAAAATGAAAATCAACCGTATTCAGTTTGCCGCTTGCACCCGCGATGGCCAGTGCATTTGAAAAATTGATGTGGTCCGGCAGGTATGAAATGATCAGGAAGAAAGCCGTGATCATGCCCCCGAGGATGATGACCATCTGCAGTTTCTGGGTCTGGCTGACAGCCCTTGTCCCCCCCGATACGGTGTAGATCGTCACCGTAATCCCGATGACCAGGATCGTCAGGTTGAGGTTCCAGCCTAATATTGAGCTCAGGATGATCGCCGGTGCGAATATGGTGATCCCCGCACCGAGCCCACGCTGGATGAGGAAGATAAATGAGGCCAGCAACCGGGTTTTCAGATCGAACCTCGTTTCCAGGTATTCATAGGCAGTGAAGACTTTCAAGCGGTAATAGATCGGGATGAAGACAATGCAAATGATCACCATCGCGATGGGCAGCCCGAAGTAGAACTGGACGAATCCCATGCCATCCGCATACGCCTGACCGGGGGTGGAGAGAAATGTGATCGCACTTGCCTGGGTGGCCATCACGGAAAGCCCGATGGTCCACCATTTTGAGGTGTTGTCACCAAGGAGGTAGGCATTGATGTCCCTGTTGTGCCTGCTCTTCCATATCCCGTACATGACGATGAACAGCAACGTGCAACCCAGAACGACCCAGTCAAAGTAACTCATAATCTCAATTGATGCCTAAAATTGGTAAACGGACTTGAATATGTAGAATAGGAGAATCACGATCGCCAATACCACGATGACCAGGATGTACACATTTTTCCATTTGCCCAGGAAAGGCGGTTGTTCTTCAGGTCTGTTTCCCATATCACGACCTGTTTCGGTGTCCAAGGGAGATCAGGTTCGTAAACAGCCGGAAAGCGCCGGGTACGCCGGCAGGCAATTCCCTGAACCATGAATAACCGGTGTATATATAATATCCTTCCCCGTGCTTGCCGATCAATAATCCTCCGTCCCGTGGTGGTTCGCCCGGATCATTGCTCGACAGGATGGGCTCAAACTCGGGCGCCCATTCACCGGCAAAATACAGGCCCCTTTCCTGTACCCAATCGCTGAAGTCATCTGCTGTAATCTCATTCGGTTCACTCAGGACCGGATGATCGGGTTGGAGGAAACGGACCTCTGCTGTTTCCAGGCTGACCCTGTCCCTCGAAAGGGTGAGGGGGTAAGGGGCGATTTCCCTGGTCACCAGGCCCCGGCTTGTGTTATACTGGACAATGACATTGCCGCCCTGGTATGCATAATCAAACAGGACCTGGTTTTTGAATTTCAGCCCCGGGTTTGTGTTAAAGGCGCGGATCCCGAGGATGATCGCGTCAAACGACTTCAATTGGTCCAGTGTCAATTCCTCAGTCTCCAGCATGGTCACTTCATAGCCGACCTGTTCAAGGCTTTGGGGGATCTCATCACCGGCGCCCATGATATACCCGATGCGATTGCCTGATTTTGCCAGGTTCACGCGCACGATCTTTGAAACAGCAGGTGCGAGGATAGCCTGGGTCGGGATATGGTCATAGGTAATATGGATGACTTCGTCGGAATATTCCGTTCCGTTGTGCGATACGATTGCCCTGATTTCGGATTCATCCTGGTAGGAAGGGGGCGTCACCTGGAAACGGACGACAGTTTTTTCACCTTTTCTCCCGAGATGGACCTCCCTGGACGCCGGTTCGACTTTCCAGCCTCTCCCAGCTGGTTGGAGCCTGACCACACCTTCAAAATCGTCGGTCCCTGCCTCCAGGGTAAAAGTGATCTCCCTGGCCTGGTCATCCGCGAAGACATACACACTGCCTGCCGGGGCCACGGAAATGCGGGGGATCACCTCGAATGGCCGGTAAACTTCCCCTTTCACAGGGTCTGTATTCTTGTATACGACCGGTACTTGACGCACGATATGCGCACCCTCGATGGTGAGCTGAACAGACAGGTATGTCTTGTGCGGGGTTTCCGGCAGGCCCCGCAACAACTGGTCATCGACACGGTACATCCCGGTAGCCTGGGGTTTGTCAAGCCAGTATGCATTGGAATAGGCCGTGGTAGCCGGAATGGTGAGTTGTACCGGAAGGCGCAGGCCCTCGTTGTCAGGCAGTACAAAGGATGAATCGATCCGGCTGCCCGCCGGGGCCGTCCCTAATGATGCGAAAGAGACTTCAGCACCGGACTGTTTGATCAGTTCCAGCGTGACCCCAACTTCCTCGCCGGGATTTGCCGAGAAATCGTCCGCAATTGCCTCCATGTACAAACCGGCACAAAAGAAGATAAGCTCCTCGACCTCGCCCAACTTGATCCTTTTCCACTTTGAATCTGCCAGTTTTTCGATTTCATGTTTGATGCCGATCAGGCCCGGAATACTGGCCGCAGGATTGCCATGGTCGAACGCCCTTTCCACTTGATCCACCAGATGTGCGATATGGCCGCCATGTTTGACCCGGTTCCAGGTGATGTCGATGCCTTCAAAGGGATCTGCCCCAGATGCCAGGGCTTTGCCTGAAAGCAGTTCAAGGTATTCCATCTGGTTTCCGCGTGAGGCCGTGGATCCCATGCCCTGGCATTTGTGCATGCTCCTGCTTTCTGCCGCGATCTCGCCATTTGATTTGCCTTTTTCGGGGTAGTACACACCCGCATTGACTGCGACCATGTTGGACTTATCCGCTTGCTCGAAGGCCTCCCGGCTGCCGTAAAACCACCAGGAGGTATTCCAGAACAGTCTTTTTGGCTGCCACGGGGTGACATGGTTGAGTTGATCAGGAAAAGCATTGCTGTCGTGGGACAGGTCAAACGCTTCCGTAGAGAGTACCGCTGATGCTGTATGGTGGCCATGTGTCCGGCTTTCCAGGTCATTGGAAAAGCGGTTGATCACGATATCCGGCTGTACCTTGCGCATCGTGTATACCACATCGGCAAGGACTTCATTCTTGTCCCAGATTTCCATCGTTTCCAGCGGGGACTTGGAATAGCCGAAATCGACGGCCCTGGAGAACAACTGGTGACCACCGTCTATGCGCCTGGCAGCCAGCAATTCCTGGGTCCGGATCACGCCAAGCAGTTCCTTGATCTCAGGCCCGATCAGGTTCTGGCCCCCATCTCCACGGGTCAGCGACAGGTATGTCGTTTCCATTTTCCGGGCATTGGAAAAATAGCTGATCATCCTGGTGTTCTCATCATCGGGATGGGCAGCCACATAAAGGACAGACCCTAACACATTCAGTTTTTGGATCCCCTGGTGGATGTCAGAGGAAGTAAATTTTTCTGGTGCCTGGGCGAAAGGCTGGAAAACGATGACCTGGAAAACCAGGCAGATCCAAAGAAAAAATGATCTCAGCATGGATTGGAATTGGATTTATCAGAATTTGGGTTAGATGAAAGGGCAAATGTATTTCTTTATGAAAAATTTGCAAAAACACGGATTTCCGCCTATGTTTGGCAGGTAAGTTATAAGAAATGAAAGGAACCGGATCAAACTGGCACTATTTTTACTTTTATTTTAACAGTCCCTGAGGACGGCCAACTGATTCGTGTATGATATTTGGAAGTCCTGATGTGTATCGGGACTTTTTTTTTACCCTGACAAAAAATGCAGCCATGAAATATTGGTTCTACGTTGATTATTTTTTTCCAAAACCGGGCTTTCTGGATCGGTGATCCCTGGATCATCCCTTTCAGAAGGCCCTGCAAAAGCAGGGCTTTTTTTATGACGAATACAGAGCAGTCAAACAGCCAGTCAGGAGTACAGCTGGATATTGCCATCCAGGGTGTCCAGGGTGCGTTCCATGATATTGCCGCCCGGTATTATCTCGGGAATCTGAAATACCGGATTCGTGAGGCGGTTGAATTTGAGGATGTGGTAAACCATGTGACCTCCGGCAACCGGCACCACAGGGGGATGATGGCCATCGAGAATACCCTGTTCGGAAGCCTGATGGACAATTACCAGCTGATCAGTGATGCGGACGTGCAGATTGAAGGGGAAGTATACCTGCGCATCCACCAGAACCTGCTGGCACTTGAAGGGCAGACGATAGACGATCTCAGGGAAGTCCATTCGCACCCGATCGCCATTGCACAGTGCCGGGCCTTTTTCCATCAGTACCCAAAGATCAAACTGATCGAGACGGATGATACCGCGGGAAGCGCAAAACGCATCCGCGAATCCGCGGCATACGGCGTGGGGGCCATTGCCAGCACCCTGGCAGCAGAGATCTATGGCTTGCAGATGATGGCAAGGAGCATCGAATCCAACAAGGCAAACTTCACCCGGTTTCTGGCCCTTGCACCTGCCGGACAGCATCCGATGGAAACCGGTGACAAGGCTTCGATGTGGTTTACCGTGGACCATGCTGTCGGTTCACTGTACAAGGTCCTGGGCGGGCTTGCACAGATCGGGGTCAACCTGACGAAGATCCAGTCAGCACCGATCATCGGGAAGCCCTGGGAATACAAGTTTTTCGTGGATTTCCTGATGGAAGCCCCGCACCAGTTTGATGATGTGCGCAATGTGCTCAGGGAGCATACGTTGAAGCACAGGATATTAGGCCGTTACAGAAAAGGATCCCAGTATGAAAATTGATTTCTCAGAAAGGTTGTCCACGGTAGAGGAATATTATTTCTCGAAAAAACTCCGGGAGATCAGGCTTCGCCAGGAAAACGGCGAGACCATTCATAATCTGGGGATCGGCAGCCCGGACCTTCCCCCGCACCCGAGCGTGATCAGGACACTGGCCGATTCTGCTGCGGCCGCTGATGCACACCACTATCAAAGTTATGCGGGGATGCCCGAATTGAGGCATGCTTACAGCAGGTATTATGCCAGGCAATATGGTGTGGAGCTTGACCCGCAATCAGAGATCCTTTCGCTGATCGGTTCGAAGGAGGGGATTATGCACCTTTCCATGGCAATGCTGGATCCGGGCGATGAAGTCCTTGTGCCCAACCCCGGCTATGGTTCATACGCTGCCTGCGCAAAACTGGCAGGTGCGCAGCCGGTCTATTACAATTTGAATGAGGAGAATCAGTGGCTGGCCCCCATTGAAGAACTGCGGTTACGCGATACATCCCGTGTGAAGATCCTCTGGATGAATTATCCGAATATGCCTGCCGGAACTGTTCCAAAACCCGGTTTTTTTGAAGATGTGGTGGCATTTGCCCGTGAGCGCGGGATCCTGGTTTGTAACGACAATCCGTATTCCACCATCCTGACAAAGCATCCCGTGAGCATATTCCAGGTTGACGGGGCAAAAGAAGTTGCCTGCGAATTGAACTCGCTGTCAAAGTCGCATAACATGGCAGGCTGGCGTGTCGGGATGATGGGCGGTCCGCCTTCCGTCCTCCAGGCCGTGCTCAAGTTCAAATCAAATATGGACTCGGGCAAATTCAAAGCCATCCAGCTGGCCGCGATCACGGCACTCAGCCTGGGAGATGACTGGTATGAAGGCCTGAATGAAAGCTACCGCCACAGGCAGGCCCTCGGGATTCAGCTGTTGCGCACACTGGGGTGTACTGTCCACAAGCCGGACGCAGGTATGTTTCTCTGGGCCCGGGTGCCTGCGCCGTACAAGGATGGATTTACGTATTCCGATTACCTGCTGGATCACCACCAGATCTTTATTCCGCCAGGCGGGATTTTCGGTGATGCAGGTGATCCGTATATCCGGATGTCCCTGTGCACGCCGGAAAGTACACTTGCGCGCATCACCCGGGAAATTACCCGGAAACTCCAGCAGCATGCCCGCTCATAACCCCACATACGGCATCATCGGCCTGGGCCTGATCGGTGGCTCGCTGGCCAAAGACCTTGCCCGGAAAGGGCATGCCGGATCCGTGATCGGCCATGATGCGAATCCGCTTCACCAGGAGCGGGCATCACAATTGCATATGGTGGACCGCACCGGCAGCCTGGACGAAGTGGTTGCCAGTGCTGATGTCATTGTATTGGCCATTCCGGTGGATGCCATCATGCGTGTCCTCCCCATTGTGCTTGACAAGGCAGCGCCGCACCAGGTCGTAGTGGAGGTCGGCTCCACGAAGGTGAAATTACTGGACCACATCGGACAGCATCCGAAGCGGCGGCAACTCGTGTCGGCCCACCCGATGGCGGGGACAGAATACACGGGACCGGACGCAGCCGTTTACCACCTCTTTGACAAAAAATGCTGTGTGATCTGTGAGCCTGAAAAGTCGGATCCGGAGAAAAAAGAACGGGTCAAGAGCCTTTTTGAAAGATTGGGGATGTACGTGATCGAGATGGGAAAAGATGAACACGACTTGCATGCGGCGTATGTATCGCATATTTCCCATATCACGTCCTTCGCGCTTGCAAAAACCGTGCTTGAAAAGGAAAAGGATGAGGCCAGGATATTTGAAATGGCCAGTGGTGGATTCAGTTCGACCGTCCGGTTGGCGAAAAGCGCCCCCAGCATGTGGGCGCCGATCTTCGTGCAGAACAAAGAAAATGTGCTCGACGTTCTAAATGCACACATTGCCCAATTGACATATTTTAAACATTGCCTGGAAAGAGAGGATTACAACGCCCTTCACACGTGGATGGGACAGGCAAATGAAATCCGTAAAATCATAAAATAGCTGATCATGGAAAATCAATACTTTCAAATCAGGGAAGATGCGCCATTCATCATGGCGGGGCCCTGCAGCGCTGAATCAGAAGGACAGATCATGGATACCGCCCGGGCACTCAAGGCCCGCAACGTGGACCTTTTCCGCGCAGGCCTCTGGAAACCGCGGACCCGGCCAAATACGTTTGAAGGTGTCGGTTCGGTCGGGCTCCCCTGGTTGAAAAGGGTGCGTGAAGAAATCGGTTTACCTGTGACCACAGAGGTGGCAAAGGGGAGGCATGTTGACCTGGCCCTTGAATTTGGCGTGGATGTCCTCTGGATCGGCGCAAGGACCACAACGAACCCGTTTTCTGTCCAGGAGATCGCTGATGCGCTGAAAGGCGTGGACATTCCCGTGATCATCAAAAACCCGATCAACCCTGACCTGAACCTCTGGCTCGGCGGCATCGAGCGCATCCAGGTGGCCGGCATCCGGGACATCAGCGTGATCCATCGGGGGTTCAATTTTTTCCACAATACAAAATACAGGAACAGCCCGCTCTGGCAGATCCCGATCGAACTCAAATCCAGGTTCCCGGAAATGATGATCATCTGTGACGTCAGCCACATCTGCGGGCGGAGGGATATCCTCGGATCAGTTGCCCAGCAGGCCCTTGACCTCTATTTTGACGGCATCATGGTCGAGGTACACCCGGATCCGGACAATGCGAAAAGTGATGCCAAACAGCAGATCACGATCGATGAATTTGACGAGCTCATGGCGTCCCTGGTCCTGCGCAGACAGAAACTTGAGAATTCGGCCTATGTGCATGAGATCCAGGGCCTGCGGAACCAGATCGACGAACTGGACAACCACCTGATCCAGATCCTGAATCAGCGCATGGAACTGGCGGAGTCCATCGGCCGGTTAAAAATGGCCAACAATATTCCGATCCTGCAAAGCAAAAGGTGGAAGGAGATCCTGCAAAGTGCTGTCGACAAGGGGCAGAGCTTCGGGCTCACGGAAGAATTCACACAATCGGTTTTCAAGGCGATCCACCTTGAATCCATCCAGCACCAGTCGCGGATCATGAAGGACAGTGGGCATGCCAGCCGGGCCGCTTCCCGATAGACCTGGATTCAAAAACAGGCAAGAATATGCATGGAGAATAAATATATATGAAAAAAGTACCCCGGATATGGGGATTTCTGTAAAGAATTTTACAAATTCGTGTCATTCCCATGACAAGTTCAGAAAACTCATAAAGTGTAATCGGGATTATGCTCGTATTGTACATTACCATTGCCGTATTTATTTCAACTGGAATTACTGTCTTGGCAAACCTGGGGTTGAGCCGTAAAAAAGGATAATGCCCCAATCCTTTCCTGTTTTCGCCGGACCTGAACAAATTCAGTCAGGAGTCGTTTCATACGCGTGAAGAATTTACCTTTGTAGAAAATTTACTTCTGCATGAAAAAGCAGGTGTCAGCGACCATACCATCCAAATGGGGACCATTCAAAGTAGCCGCATATGCTGAATCTGCCTCAGACCAAATGCCCCATGTGGCCTATTTTCATGAAGATCTCGATCCTTCAGAACCGGTCTATGTGCGTATCCATTCAGAGTGCCTGACAGGTGACCTGTTGGGATCAAACCGGTGCGACTGCGGCCAACAGCTGGAAAAAAGTCTCCAGATCCTTTCGGAAAAGCAGGGCGTCCTGATCTATCTCAGGCAGGAAGGCCGCGGGATCGGCCTGATCAACAAACTCAAGGCGTATAACCTCCAGGACGAAGGCTTTGATACGGTCACAGCCAATCACCAGCTCGGTTTTGAAGCGGATGAGCGCAGTTACGAGATCGCGCACAAGATCCTCCTGGACCTGGGCATCAGGGAGATCTGCCTCCTGACCAACAATCCGCTCAAAGTCTCTTCACTCAACAGGGACGGGGTGCGCGTCGCCAGGCGGATACCCTTGAAAATAAAGCCAATTGAAGAAAACAGGGATTACCTGCAAACGAAAAAGGATGCGATGGGGCACTACCTCGATTAGGTAGACTTGACTTCAGGCATCTTGCAGGATTCCTCGGGCGATTTCCCGCAAACGCTGCATTCGCCGATTTGATTTTTCAGCATCGGGTTGTTTGTCGAGCAGGTGCCGCGAAACTCCTTGCCTGTCACAATATGCCTGATGTTGATCAGTGCAAAAGAAACCAGGACAACCCCAAATATGATTACCAGTGTATAAAGAAACTCACTCATTCGCTGTACTTTCGGCAGTGTAACAATAGACTACAAAAATAGAACAATTCCACGCAAAATGAGTTCGATGAAATCAAGACATGCAAAAAACATGGATGCTTTCGGCCGGTTACTGGAGATTATGGATACCCTTCGTGCCGAGTGCCCCTGGGACCGGAAACAAACGCTCCAGAGCCTGAGAAACCTGACCATTGAGGAGACCTATGAGCTGGCCGATGCCATTTTGCAGGAGGATATGGAAGAGATCAAGGAAGAGATCGGGGACCTCATGCTCCACATGGTCTTCTATGCGCGGATCGCAGAGGAGAAAAAAGCTTTTGATATCGGGGAAGCGCTGGAGGCAATTGCAGAAAAACTGATCCGGAGGCACCCGCACATTTATGGGGATGTGCAGGTCGATGGAGAGGAGGAAGTCAAGCAGAACTGGGAGCAGATCAAGAAAAACGAGGGAAAGAAGTCTGTCCTTTCAGGTGTGCCCAATTCCCTCCCGGCAATGATCAAGGCCTACCGGATGCAGGAAAAGACGGCCCAGGTCGGATTTGAATGGAAAGAGGCAGGAGAGGTCTGGGAGAAAGTCGAGGAGGAGATTTCCGAATTCAGGGCGGCCATTGGATCCGGCGCCCCGGCGGAAGAGATCGAGGATGAATTCGGCGATATCCTGTTTTCCCTCATCAATTACGCCCGATTCCAGGATATCGATCCGGAAACAGCCCTGGAAAAGGTCAACCTGAAGTTTAAGCGCCGGTTTGAGTACATCGAAGCGCATGCGCCTAAGGCTTTGAAAGAGATGACATTAGAAGAGATGGACGCCCTGTGGGTGGAGGCGAAGCAGTTGCAAAAAATTGATGAATAAAGTATACGAACTGCACCGGAAATGTTTATTTTTGCGGCTTGAAAAGAAAGAGAAAGAAAAATTCAAGAAGGTAAAATGGCAAATTATTTAACTAAGGAAGCAAAAAAAGAGCTCTTCACTGATCATGGTGGAAACCCGGCGAACAGCGGTTCCGTAGAATCCCAGATTGCACTTTTCACTGCACGGATCAATGGCCTTTCTGCACACCTGAAAGAAAACAAGAAGGACCATTCAAGCAGGCGGAGTTTGTTATCTCTTGTTGGCCAGCGCAAAAGGCTTTTGACCTATTTAGCCAAGAAAGATATCACCAGATACCGCCAAATCATTGAGAAACTGGGCTTACGGAAATAGGATACAGGCTCCTCCCCGAGGGGCTCTTGTCTTTTCCTCCAGGCGATATGATGGCTTTTTTCATATCTCTTCGTTATTGATCACAATATCAAATTGCAAACATGGGTAAGCAAATCCCTTTTAGTACTTCCTTCCATCTGCCTGATGGGAGAGAGGTCTTCCTTGAGACTGGTAAACTCGCAACCCAGGCTCACGGTTCAGCAGTCGTGCGTGTAGGCAAAACAATGCTCATTGCGACTGTCGTTTCAAACAAAGAAGCAAAAGAAGGGCAACCCTGGTTCCCTCTTTCCGTTGACTACCAGGAAAAATATGCTTCTGTAGGCCGGATCCCCGGCAACTTCTTCCGCCGGGAGGCGCGGCTGTCAGATTATGAAATATTGATCTCACGACTGGTGGACCGGGCAGTGCGCCCCCTTTTCCCGGAAGGCTACATGAACGACACCCAGATCATCATCAACCTGATCTCCTCGGAAGACAATGCCAATCCCGATGCCCTGGCAGCGCTGGCTGCATCTACCGCATTGTCCGTTTCGGATATCCCGTGGGCAGGGCCGATCTCTGAGGTAAGGGTAGCCCGGGTCGACGGCGAATTCGTCATCAATCCAAATCGGGATGTCCAGCAGAATGCTGACCTGGATATTATCGTAGCGGCCACCATGGACAATGTCATGATGGTGGAAGGCGAAGCGAAGGAAGTCAGTGAGCAGGATCTGGTGGCAGCCATCAAGGTCGGGCATGAAGCCATCAAAACACAATGTAAAGCGCAGCTGGACCTGGCTGCACAGGTGGGCGAGAAAGCAACGGTCAAAAGGCCGCTGCCCGAGGTTGAGGTCAATGCAGAACTTCAGAATTTCGTAGCCCAGCATGCGTCTGAAAAGATCATGAAGGTCGCAGAAGGGGCACTCGACAAGATCACGCGGAAGGAAGGTTTTGAAGAGATCAAGGCACAGTTGGAAGAGCAATTGCTGGAATCAAAAGGGGAGGAATTTTTTGAAGAAAATGGCCCCTTGCTTGGAGAGTATTTTGAAAAGCTGAAGAAAGAGCTTATCCGCAAGATGGTCCTTGACTCAGGCAAGCGCCTGGATGGCCGGCGTCTCGATGAAGTTCGCCCGATCTGGACAGAAATCGATTACCTGCCATCAGCGCACGGTTCCGCTATTTTCAACCGTGGAGAAACGCAGTCCCTTACGTCCCTGACGCTTGGAACCAAAAAAGATGAGGCGCTGATCGATACGGCGCTTGATATCAGTTATGAGGACTTTATCCTGCATTATAATTTCCCGGCATTCTCGGTTGGCGAGGTCAAGCCGATGCGCGGCCCGGGAAGGAGGGAGGTCGGCCATGCAAACCTGGCCGGCAGGTCGCTGAGGCAGGTGATGCCTACCGATTTGCCTTACACGATCAGGCTCGTTTCCGACATTCTTGAGTCAAACGGATCCTCTTCAATGGCCACTGTGTGCGCAGGTTCATTGGCTTTGATGGATGGCGGGATCCAGATCCCCTACCACGTATCCGGTATTGCCATGGGTATGATCTCGGATGGTGAAAGGATCGCGATCCTGACCGATATCCTTGGTGACGAAGATGCACTCGGGGACATGGACTTCAAGGTCACCGGTACGCAGAAAGGCATTGTCGGCTGCCAGATGGATATCAAGATCGACGGCCTGCCTTATGAGCAATTGGAGAAAGCCCTCTTGCAGGCAAAGGAAGGCAGGATACACATCCTGAACGAGATGAACAAGACGATCGAGCAACCTCGACCGGACCTCAAGCCCCATGCGCCAAGGGTACTGGAGATGATTATCGACAAAAGCTTCATCGGTGCCGTGATCGGGCCTGGTGGCAAGATCATCCAGGATATCCAGGAAAAAACGAATACGATCATTAGCATCGAAGAGGTGGACGACAAGGGCGTTGTCAATATCAGCAGCAGCGACAAGGAATCGATCGAAAAAGCCAGGGGCATCATCGATTCGATCACCTTTACACCGTCCGTGGGCGATGTGTACGATGCAGTGGTGAAAACAGTCATGCCGTACGGTGTGTTCGTGGATTTCAAGAACAAAAGCGGCTTGCTGCACGTATCCGAGATCTCCCACTCGAGAATTGAAAAGGTAGAGGATGTCTTCAAGGAAGGTGACGAAGTGAAAGTCAAGCTGATCGGGATCGACCCGAAAAGCGGGAAATTCAGGTTATCGAGGAAGGCCCTGATCCCGAAGCCGGAAAGGCATCACAAGGACAGGGACGGCAACGAACGGGGGCACCGCGACGGGAATGACCGCAGACACCGCGACGGAGACGACCGCAGACATCATAAGAAACATTCATAAATGTTCACTTTAGGATAAAAATCAGGCCAGCCTACCCGCTGGCCTTTTTTTGTATCTTTATTTCTGTCACGTCTATTGGGCCGGAGATTGAACTTTTTCCCCGGACATCGTGTAAATAGTTTTACGAGGCCTTATCGGAAACCCGTTTCAATTACAATCGAATATGCGGCAGCTGAAAATCACCAACAGGATCACAAATCGCGAGAGCGTCGCATTGGACAAGTATCTGAATGATATCGGGAAGATCGATATGCTCACTGCTGAAGAGGAGGCGGAACTCGCCCGCAGGATCCGGGAAGGAGACCATCGCGCCCTCGAAAAACTGACCAAGGCAAACCTGCGTTTCGTCGTTTCTGTGGCAAAGCAATACCAGAACCAGGGCCTCTCCCTGAGCGACCTGATCAATGAAGGAAATGTGGGCCTGATGAAGGCGGCCAAGCGTTTCGATGAAACAAAGGGATTCAAATTCATTTCATACGCGGTGTGGTGGATCCGTCAGTCCATCCTCCAGGCCATCGTCGAATACAGCCGGATTGTCCGGTTACCGCTAAACAAAGTGGGGTCCTACAACAAAGTGAATGAGGCCTTTATCTCCTTCGTCCAGGAATTTGAGCGCGAGCCGACCAATGAAGAACTTGCCGAACTGCTGGACGTCAAACCAAAAGAAGTGGCCACGATGCTGCAGGGAGGCAGGCGGCACGTCTCCTTCGATGCACCGATCGCCAATGATGAGGAGAGCAGTACGATGCTGGACCTGATCAGTGGCGAAGAAGACCTTCAGCCAGACCTGACCCTGATGGAAGAATCATTGCAGCTGGAGGTGAAACACGGGCTTTCCATCCTCTCCCCGAGGGAGGTGGAGGTGCTCAGCAGCTATTACGGGCTGAATGGCAACAAGTCCCTCACGCTTGAAGAGATCGGCGAACTCTACGGCCTGACCAGGGAACGTGTCAGGCAGATCAAGGAAAGGGCCATCCGTCGCCTCCGCAAGTCCTTTAATCGCAACTCACTCAGATCCTACCTTTAGGCGCCATGCCGGACCCAACCTTTACGGGAATCCGTATCTTGGCCGTTTCAAGCAAGAGAATCGCGCATGATCATTGAAGACATCGTCAGGGGAATCCTCGGAATGCCACCATCAACAGGCAAGATCAGCAGGGATTTGCAGTTGATGCGGGAGGAAACCAAATCATGGTATGACAAGCTGATCCCTTTCCTGGAGGAAAAGGAACTTGAACTCCTTTCGCTGACCCAGGAAAAAAAGTGGGTGAAGAAATCCCTTGAAAAGTTTCTCGTGGGTGCATTCAAATCGATCTATACAGAACCGATGTTTACCTATGCCTATGTGGATTACACGAAAGGAAAGGGAAAGAATGCATTGCTCCAGGTACGTACCAAATCCAATGAATTTGTCTACCGGATCAAGCGGAAAATAACTGAACTCTATGTGGATGGCACGCTTGCGGCAGTCATCACGCCCGAGGCGGAAATGTACTCCGTGCGGACCCGGCGACAGCTTGGGAGGATATCCGAGGTGTCCCATGACTATTTCGGCGTGATCATCGGGGAGCGAGAGGTTGCCCACCTTTTGAACCCGGAGAAGGTGGATCGCGTAAATCCCCGCGCCTTCATTATCCTTGAAAATATGACGGACCAGGAAGAGATCCTTTTTACATCAATTTCCCTTATTGAAGTTGTCCTGCGAACAAATCGCCTGATTTAGCATTATAGAATGATATGAATTGATATATTCGCTTAAACGATATCGGTTATGAGTGTTTTTGATACAGTTCGGTTGATCGTCTACAGGGTGCATGAAAAGGGCCTCGAAGTATTCCTTGAGCATGCTGGCCTGGAAGATGATAACTGGAGGATCCCGTTTGCCAAGATTGCAAAGTATGAGGAAATGGATCCGGATGAAAGGCCGGAGATCATTGAGCTTGATCCGGTTCAGAACGATCAGGGCACTTTCCGCACATATGCCATTGAAGGGGACTGGCATGATATCCCGTCTATCCGGAAACTGATCATGGAGGATGTCAAGCTTGTGGCAAACAAGGTGGCCAGCGTGGTGCCTGATATCGAAACAGGGACCTATGTCACCCTGAAGGAAACCTTCAAAAAGGTGCTTCCGGAAGAATATGAAGCACTGCATGAGTTGAAGGACATCATCCTGCACCGCAATTTGCTCAGGAATATTTAGGAGAGAGGAATTAGGAGAGGGGAATTAGGAGAGAGGAATTAGGA
>JARQTN010000102.1:0-5784 GCA_029976695.1 Lewinellaceae bacterium | reverse complement strand
GGAATTAGGAGAGAGGAATTAGGAATTAGGTGGTTATACCGGATTTCGTTGGATGCAAATAAAAAAAAAGAAGCGCTTGAGACCAGGCGCTTCTTTTTTTGTGCGTTGTGCCGCCGGGTTTATTTGTCCGGCTGCGGGGTCATTCGGAGGTAAGGCCTGATCACTTTATGGCCCTTCGGAAACCGTGAAGGGATCTCCTCGTCAGGGACGGATGGCGAAATGACCACATCCTCTCCTTCCTTCCAGTCGGCGGGTGTCGCCACGCTGTAATTCGCGGTGAGTTGCAGTGAGTCGATCACCCTGAGGATCTCATCAAAATTCCGGCCTGTAGAAGGTGGATACGTCAATGTCAGTTTTACCTTTTTATCCGGTCCGACGACAAAGACACTCCGCACGGTCGTCTTTTCTGCAGCACCCGGGTGGATCATGTCATAAAGCTGGGATACCTTCCCGTCTTCATCCGCAATGATGGGATAGTTCATTTTCGTGCCCTGCGTTTCGTTGATGTCGTCGATCCATTTCATATGTGAATCGAGCGGGTCAATGCTCAGGGCCATCACTTTCACGTTGCGCTTCTCAAATTCATCCTTGAGTTTTGCGACCGTGCCCAGCTCTGTGGTGCAGACAGGTGTGAAATCTGCAGGATGTGAAAAAAGGACACCCCAACCATCACCCAGATACTCGTGAAACCGGATTTCACCCTCTGTGGTTTTTGCTGTGAAGTCAGGTGCGACTTCACCTAATTTTACTGCCATGTGCATAGAGTTTTAAATGTGGTTAAGAAAATATGCGTACCCTATCCTTACACCGGATACAGGATTTTGTTCAATACTTTGGCAGGGCTGGATCTATTTCATCCGACCATGCCAGGACACCGCCCTTCAGGTTGAACAGGTTCGCAAACCCGTATTTCTTCTCCAGCAACGCGATCACATCTGCACTTCTTTTGCCGCTCCTGCAATGGATCACAACGGGAATATCCGTGCGGATCCTGTCGAGGTGCTGTTCGATCTCTTCCTGCAGGATGTGTTCCGCCCCGATGGACGCGATCTCGATCTCGAATTCTTTCCGCACGTCGATCAACTGGTGGGCATGGCCCTCATCACGCCATTTCTTCAATTCGGTGACAGTGACCTCCTTTACCAGGGCATCCTTTTGGCCATCAGTTGGTTTCAGCCCGCAGAATGCATCATAATCAATGAGGGTGGTTTGGGTCGGATCCTTGCCCGTGAGCGGATTCTGTTCGTTCTTCCGGATCCGCATGACCCGCGTTTCAAAATGGGCCGCATCAAACAGGAAGAGCCTCCCGGAAAGTGGCTCCCCGATGCCGGTGATGACCTTGATGATTTCATTGGCCTGCATGCTCCCGATGATGCCGGGGAGCACGCCCAGCACACCACCCTCTGCACAACTGGGTACCATGCCCGGAGGGGGCGGGTCGGGAAAGATGTCGCGGTAATTCGGGCCGCGGGATCCGTCTTTCTCCGGGTAGTTGAAGACGGATACCTGGCCCTCGAAACGAAAGATGGAAGCATAGACATTCACCTTGCCGGAAAGGACGCAGGCATCATTGACCAGGTAACGGGTCGGAAAGTTGTCGGTACCGTCAGCGACCACATCATAATCCTCCAAGATTTCGAGCGCATTTTCCGAGGTCAGCATGACATTGTGCGGGATGATCTCGACCAGCGGATTCTGCGCTTTCAGCTTTTCAACGGCAATGGCAGTCTTCCGCTTCCCGATATCCGCAGTGGAAAAGAGGACCTGCCGCTGGAGATTGCTTTCATCGATCGTGTCGAAATCCACAACACCGATCCTGCCGACACCGGCAGCAACCAGATACTGGAGCAATGGAGCACCCAGCCCGCCGGTGCCCACCACAAGAACACTGGCTGCTTTCAGTTTCTTCTGGCCCTCGAGGCCAAATTCGGGCAGGACAAGGTGCCTGCTATACCGTTTTATTTCTGCTGGTGTGAGTTCAGGAAGCATAGGTGCTGGTTCAGATGTCCAGTAAAAATAAGGGACATGAACGGATCATGCCCCCTATTTGATTCAGTTTTCGGCTGTTCTGCCGGATCGGCCAAAGGAAAAAATCCAAATGTCCTCACGCGGACAGTGTTTTTGTTCCGTTTGTCAGTCAGCCCCTCAGGATACGCCGGCTGTATCTTCCTTCTTTACTTCGAGGATCTTTTCAGCGTAGCTGGAGTCTTTCTCTTTTTGCGTGATCGTGAAACCCCGTTTCCGGAACATGTGGAGCATCACGACATTGGCATTCAGCACATTGGCATAGACCTTGCGGATTTTCCGCTTCCTGGCAATTTCCATGATCAGGTCCATGAATTTATTCCCAAGGCGTTTCCCCTGGTACGGGTCCGCCACGAGAATGGCAAATTCAGCAGCATCATTATCCGAATCGACGACCAGCCGGACGACACCGGCCATCGCTTTCTTTCCGTTTTCTTCCACCTCGGCGATGAGTGCGATCTCCCTGTCGTAATCGATCTGCGTATACCTGATCAGCATCTCATGCGTGACCTTCCCGACATATCCGAAAAAGCGGAAGTACTCCGTTTGCTTGGAGATCGTCTTGAACATCTCACGCTCCAGCGGTTCATCTTCCGGTTTGATCGGGCGGATCGTCACGTCCATCCCATTTTCCATCTGCCATTCGAAGGTCAGTTCCTGTGGATAGGGCGAGATCACGAGATGGCGGTAATCTTCCCTAAGTTCGGGATCGACCTGGTCATCCAGGATGATCTTGGCATCCAGTACAACGCCGCCGGTATGGTCCACCACGTAGGGATTGATATCGATTTCCTTGATTTGCGGAAAGTCCATGACAAGGTATGCAAACTTGTAGAGGAGGTACTGGATGGCCTCGATATCGGCACCCTGCATCCCCCTGTATCCCTTGAGCAATTTATAGATCTTTGTATCCTCGATGAGCCGTTTGGCCAGGTTCATGTTCAGGGGAGGCAATGCCACATCAAGGTCCTTGAAAACCTCAACAGCCACACCACCCATGCCGAACACAATGACCGGTCCGAAAATGGGATCCTTTTTGGAGCCGATGATCAGTTCATATTTTTTCTTGATCATTTCCTCGATCAGCACGCCCCTGATGTCCGCATCCGGCTTGGCTTCTTTCGCTGCCTTGAGGATGCCCCGGTAGGATTCGATGGCAGTGACATCATTCTTGATGTTCAGGACCACGCCACCGGTATCCGTCTTGTGTGTGATGTCGGGACTCGCGATCTTCATGACCACCGGATAACCCACTTCATGGCAGATCGACAGCACTTCCTCTTCGCTGGTCGCAAGTTCGTGCTTTGCGATCGGGATCTGGTAGTTGGTCAGCATCTGCTTTGCTTCATCTTCCGTCAGGACATACCTCTTCTCCCGGATAATATCCTTGATCAGGTCGTGGTTCTCCTTTGTTTTCGGTTCGAATTTATGCGGGATGGTGGCCGGTGTTTCATACAGGGCTTCGATGTTGCGTGAATATTTGTACATCGACATGAATGTATTGACGGCATTTTCCGGGATCCTGTATACAGGGACACCTCCGTCCTCGAGGATGTTCCGCCCTTCGTCCACATCTTTTTCGCCCATCCAGCTGGCAAGGATCGGTTTTCTGCTTTTCTTCGCCAGTTTGACGATCTCCGCCCCGATCTCGTCAGCCTTTGTCATAGCCTGTGGCGTGAGCACGACCAGTGCGCCATCTACGTTCGGGTCCTGGAGGATGGCTTCTGTCGCTTCATGGTATCTTGTTGCACCGGCATCCCCGAGCACGTCTACCGGGTTGCCATGGCTCCAGACCGGCGGCAGGGCTTCGTTCAGCTTCTCCATGGTTTCGGGTGTCAGCTCAGCGAGCTCCCCGCCAAGTTTGACCAGGTGGTCCGTAGCGAGTACACCAGGGCCACCTGCGTTGGTGACAATGGCCAGCCGGTTTCCTTTCGGCCTTGGCTGCATGGCAAGCGCCTGCGCTGCATTGAACAATTCCTCGATCGTATCTACCGGGATGATCCCCGCACGCTTGAATGCTGCATCAAAGGCAAGGTCATTTCCGGCAAGCGTACCGGTATGGGACAGGGCCACTTTTGCCCCAGCGTTGCTTTTCCCGGCCTTCAGTACAATGATCGGTTTCGATCTGGCGAATGCGCGTGCGGCGCTCATGAACTTCCGTGCATGTGTGAGCGACTCCATGTAGATGACAATGCTGCTTGTGTTCGGGTCATTCCCGAAATAGTCGATCAGGTCATGGAATCCGACATCCACCATGGACCCGATGGACACGAAGTAGCTGAACCCGACATTCTTTTCCACGGACCAGTCCAGGATCGCCGTGCACAGCGCCCCGCTCTGGGAGATGAAGGCGATTTTGCCCTCAAGGGCCATTTTGTTTGCGAAGCTGGCATTCAGCTTGATCGACGGCTTGATGAAACCCAGGCAATTCGGCCCGATGATGCGCATGTTGTATTTCTTTGCATAGCCCAGGATGGTTTCGGTCAGTTTATGGCCCTCCTCCCCGGCCTCCATGAAGCCTGCGGAAATGATCACGATGCCGCCGACGCCGTACTCGCCGCACTCCTTGACGAGGTCAGGTACGGTCGGTGCCGGCGTGGCGATGATCGCCAGGTCCACCTGGTCCCTGGTGTCGCTCAATTTGGCGTAGCTGCGCACGCCATAGATGCTTTTATGCTTGAAGTTGATGGGGTAAATGGTTCCCTTGAAACCGGAACCGATCATGTTTTTGATCAGTGCGTAGCCGACACTGCCTTCCTTGTTGGAAGCCCCGATCACAGCAACCGTCTGGGGATCGAAAATCTTATCTAATGGATTCATGTTGAAAGTTGTTTTCTGTGTTAAAATTCCCAATATTTTTTCATGAGTCCAAGAAGCTGGTTCAGCCAGATCTCGTACTCATTCCAGACCTTGATATCCGACTCTGTCTTGTCCTCGATATAGCGCATCGGGTTGCCGTTGAACCCGTCTACAAAATTATTCAGGCATTTGGGGAGTTCCTCGATGCTGTACCCGCCTTCAAGTGTGGCAAATACATTCGGGAATTGCTCGCGCAGCAACCTGCCTAACAAATAGAATGTATTCACTGAAACACGCAGGTCCAGTAAAAGGTCATACTGATGGGCATCAAAACCTGCTGAAACCGCCACGATATCCGGGTTGAACGCTTGTACGACAGGCAATACGGATTCGATGGAATCCATGAATATATCGTCTGCGGCTCCAGGCGGAAGGGGTACATTCACGGTAAACCCCTCACCCGGCCCTTCACCCAGTTCTTTCGGCAAGCCCCTGCCGGGAAATGCCGGGTATTGGTGGATCGACCAGTACATGACATCCGGAGAATCATAAAAGATATCTGTCGTCCCGTCACCCAGGTGACCATCAAAGTCGAAGATGAGCACCTTCTTGCCCTGGTTCACATGATATTGTGCCGCGATGGCCACATTATTGAAAATGCAGAACCCGCTTGCCCTGTTGCGGTGGGCGTGGTGGCCCGGGGGGCGGACAACCGCCATGTCATTTGATTGTGAAGCCAGGATGGTGGCATTGACGGCATACACCGCTGCTTCATAGGTCCTGGGCGATGTGTGCGTTTCTCCCTGGAGCGAAGTGCCCAACGCGCTGAAATCCTTCACCTGCTGGATATATTCTCCTCCGTGGACAAGCGCCGGCATGGATTCGTCAAAAGGGATGTTTGCCGTGGGCAGGTCGCCGAGTACCTCAAGCCTTTTTTTGTTCTCCGGGTGCATACCCGTG
>JARQTN010000101.1:3154-5902 GCA_029976695.1 Lewinellaceae bacterium | reverse complement strand
ATGGGCCGGATTCCAGTCCGCAGTTTGGGCCACAAATGATGCATTTGCAACACCAAGTGTCGTCTGGAGCGGCTTGATGGGCGGGATCACGGAACCCTCCGGCGTAGTATTTGAAACGGTGCCCAGCTTCGAAGTCGGAGAGATCTGCTTTTTTGTCAGGCCATATATCTGGTTATTCAACAGGAGTACGGTCATGTCCATGTTATACCTGATGGCATGGATCCATGCCCCGGCACCGATGGACAGGCAGTCCCCGTCGCCGGTAATGGCAAATACATCCAGGTCCGGTCTGCGGAACTTGATCCCGCTCGCTACCGGGAAGGCCCTTCCGTGCAGTCCGTGGAAACCATATGTATTCATATAATGGGGAAACCTTGAAGAGCAGCCAATGCCGGACACGAAGACCGTATTTGCCGGGTCCAGCTGTTTGTCCCGGAGCAGTTTCTGGGTGGCATTGAGTACGGCATGGTCTCCACACCCCGGGCACCACCGGGCGACCCCTTTTCCGTAATCTTCCAGCGAATAGTGCTTCGTCGGGATTTCACAAAAAACATCAGTTTTTAATCCGTACATGTCAGATCCTTTTGAATGATTAAGCATTTATGGTTTCAACCGGCAAATCCAGTTTGCGCTTGATCGCATAATAGATTTCCCTGGGGGTCAGCGGCTGGCCACCCACGTTTGAATAACAGTCCACATCGACCAGTGTCCTGGCGCGGAGCACCCAGGCCAATTGAGAGAACCTCCGGCTGGATTCTGTGTACTGCGGATTGTCTTTCTGGTCGCTGTAGTTGATCTCCACAGTCATGACGTTTTTAAACCTGGTGAAGATTTCCTTCAGGCCCGGCTGGAGTGGGCTCATAAACCTGAGGTGGATGGAAGAAACACGGATGCCTTCACGTTGGGCCACAGACACAGCTTCATTGATGGCACCCAGTGTCGAGCCCCACCCGACGATCAGCAGGTCGCCTTCTTCCTTGCCGTTGATATCCGGCGGATTCAGGGTTTTCTGGAATGCGGCGAATTTCCGGCTCCTCATTTCAGTAGCGCGCTGGTTTTCATCCGGGACATAGGAGACATTCCCCTTTTCATTGTGGGCAAGCCCTGTCACCGTATACTGCCCTCCTTTTTGCCCCGGAACCGGCCGTTTGCTCAACCCTGTCTTTTCATCCCAGTTGAATGGCGGGATTTCCGGATCCCACGGGCTCAGGTCAACGGGAGGTGCAAACCAGTCCTCGGAGATCTTAGGCCTTGGGAACGGCTGCTGGCCAGTGGCCAGATTTGCATCGCTGAGCAGATATACCGGGGTGCGGAATGCTTCGGCGAGCTTGCGGGCGAGGATGACAAAATGGAAACATTCCTCGATGGTTGCTGCCGCAATTACGATCTTGGGCACTGCACCAGGCTGGCCGTACAGTGAAGCCAGCAGGTCACCCTGTTCCACTTTTGTCGGCAACCCGGTCGAGGGCCCGCCTCGCTGGACATCGATCACGACGAGCGGGATCTCTGCCATCGTGGCCAGGCCAAGGAATTCTGTTTTGAGGGCCATGCCCGGCCCGGATGTGATCGTGACGGCGGTTTTCCCGGCAAACGAAGCACCGATCGCAAATCCGATCGCGGCGATTTCATCTTCTGCCTGGTGCACGGCCCCGCCGGCCCTGCGCAGGACATCCGCCAGCAAATGTGAAGCCGAGGTGGCCGGTGTGATGGGATACATGGAACAAACCTCCATGCCGGAAGCGACGACACCCAGTGCGATCGCTTCATTTCCGTTCATCACGAGGAATTCCTGTTCTGTTTCCATGGCTGGAACCTCATATCTGAAGTTCATGTGCTCCAGGGCCCACTGGTAGCCGGCGTGCAGCAAACGAATATTCGAGGATACGACAGCATCGGATTTTTTGGCAAAGATCTTCCTGATCTGGTTCTCGGCCTTTTCAAGGTCCCGGCTGTACAGGTAGCAGAGCATGCCGAGCACCCACATGTTTTTTCCTTTCCGGGCATTCGGCACGATTTTCAGGCATTCGACCTCCATCGGGATCTCGATGACCTCATACCCTCGGCGCTTGAAATCTGCCAGTGCTTCCGCGTATTTGATCCGGATATCTTCATCCGGGTCTGTTGCCCATTTGTTTTCAAGGAGGAGTATGGTCCCTTCCTTGTAGGCTTTCTGGTCGATCCGGCCGTAGGGGACCTGCTCGTTGAGCGCCACGATCAGGTTGGCCTTGTCACCCATATTGGTGATCTTTTTGGAGCCGATCCTGATCCGGATACCCGAGGCACCCGCCCGTCCGCGTGCCGGCGGCTGGATCTCAGCCGGGATGATCTCCACAGTCCAGACGCCGTTGCCCATTTTTGCTGAAATGGCCGCAAAACTCTGGCCGCACTTCTGGGCGCCTTCCCCGGAATCGCTGACGATTTCAATGATATGTTCTTCGAGGGTGACTGGTAGAACGCCGCTTTGCGTGGGTATTTCGTTAATTCCGTTTCCTTTTTCCATGGATGATAACGTGATTTTACATGGTGGAATAGATAAAGAATTTCTCGATTACTTTTTTGTTAAGGTACAAGGTTTTCCTCAACGATCATGGTCACTTCATTTCGTCATGATGTGCCGGGGACTGCCTTTCCCGATTAGTTGCTAAAACAACTAATTAAATATACAGAAATCGAAATGTGTTCCGGAAAGCGGAGGGTCAACCAAAGGGATGATAGTTATCATTTCAGCAGATGATCCAGATCATTTTT
>JARQTN010000101.1:0-3054 GCA_029976695.1 Lewinellaceae bacterium | reverse complement strand
GAAGGGGCATTTTCTGCTGGAGTTGGCCTCGTGCCGTAGGTACGAAATATTGGTAGCTATGAGAAGCGTGCCCTCTGAACGTGCCGTAGGTACGTAATATTCAGGCCTGATTGGTATTGAAAAATGGATCGGGATAATTGATAGTTCATGATGAATGATGAATGGCGGAATCTGGGAAGGATCCTGAAATCTATAAAGCACGGGGTTTCAACCCCGTGATCTGGGGAATGGTATTAAAATCACCTATGGCAACACTGTGGCAATCAGATATCCGATAATACGGGATCCAGTTGAGCCATATGGGCCAGCAGCTGATCTACGACCTCTCCTTCCGGTATGCTATTCGGCGGACGGATGTTCAGCCAGGATGGATCATCCTGGTAATGGGCAAACAGGGATTTTAAACCCGAGACAAAGGGAGCAATCTCCAGGCCCGCCCGGGCTCGTGACACTTTTTCCTGGATGGCCCCAGCCTGTTCTGACTGCCAGGACTGAAGCAAGCGTGTGCAAAGCGGAGCGGTGAGGTTTGCCGAAGCGGAAATACAGCCTGCCCCGCCAGCCTGCAACGTCGGCAGGAGGAATTTCTCCGAACCGGCATAGAGCCGAAAACCTGGCAAGAGTTCCAGGATGGACTGCATGTGTGGCCAATCCCCGCCGGAATCTTTCAACCCCACGATGGTGCCCGGGTGTTTTTCCGTGAGTTTTACGACAAGTTCCGGTGAAAAAGAGAAGCCGGACATTTTCGGAAAATGGTAGATATAGACACGCAGGTCGGGATGGTCGACACCATCTATAATCGTACGGTATGTTTCCAGGACGCCCTCTTCCTTCAGGTTCTTGTAATAAAAAGGGGGCATGATCAATACACCGCCGACACCGCGGGCTGTCGCCAACCGGGAAAGTTCGATCGTATCAGGCAGGGCACAGCAGGTGGTTCCCACGAGCAATTTAGCCGGTTCAATGCCCGCATCGATGACGTGGTTGATCACCTCGATGCGCTCGGATACAGTCAGCGAACTGGCTTCTCCCGTTGTGCCCAGCAGGCAGACGCCGTCCGATCCGCGGTCAAAAAGCCATTTGATATGCATGACAAGGCGATCGATGTCCACGTCCTTGCCCGCATTCATCGGGGTGAGTGTGGCCGTGATGATCCCTTCCGGCAGCTTTGAATCGTATCCCATTTATTCCGGTTATTTTGTGGTGGCCATGATCTCTTTCAATGCCGAAAGCAGCAGGTGCACATGGTTCGGCGTGGAGCTTTCGCCCATGAGCCCGATGCGCCATACTTTTCCGGCCAGTACGCCCAGGCCCCCGCCGATCTCGATATTGTATTCAGACAGGAGCCGGCCGCGGATCTCCGCCTCATCCAGGCGAACCGGGATTTTCACAGCATTGAGCATGGGCAGCCGGAAAGCGGGCGAGACGAGGAACTCAAAACCAAGTTCTTCAAGGCCCTCCTTGAGCAGGATATGGTTTTCCCAGTGCCTTTGCCATCGGTGCTTCAGGCCTTCCTCGAGGACGATCCTGAATGCCTCACGCAGCGCAAACAGGGCAGAAACAGGGGCCGTGTGGTGGTAGGCCCGTTTAGCGCCTTTCCAGTAATCCTGGACCAGGGTCAGGTCCAGGAACCAGCTCTGTACCGGGACTTTCCTGTTGTTGATGGCTTCTACCGCCTTTGGGCTAAATGAAACCGGCGACAATCCAGGAGGTGCACTGAGGCATTTCTGTGTCCCGGTGTAGATGGCATCGATGTCCCATTCATCCACGCGTAATTCCGTGCCGCAAAAAGAAGTAACCGCATCCACGACAAACAGGGCGCCGGCATCATGTGCCATCCGGCTGATATCCTCGAGCGGCTGGAGGACGCCGGTTGATGTTTCTGCATGGACGATGGCCACAATTTTGGGCCGGCAGTCCTGCAGGGCTTTACGCACATCTTCCGGGTCAATCGGTTCACCCCAGGGAGCTTCTACATGGATCACTTTTGCGCCGCACCGTTCAGCAATTTCTTTCATCCGCCCGCCGAAGACGCCATGCTGGCAGATCACGGCTTCATCTCCCTGCTCGAGCAGGTTGACGAGGCAGGTTTCCATGCCCGCGCTGCCGGGGCCCGAAACCACGAATGTAAGTTCATTCTTTGTCAGGAAAGATTCCCTGGCCATCTCCTTGATGTCGTCCATGACTTCGATGAATTCAGGGTCAAGGTGCCCGATCATGGGGGTGGCCATGGCGTTCAGTACACGATGGTGCACGTCTGACGGACCGGGGCCCATCAGGATCCTTTTTGAGGTTCGGAGTTGCCGGATATAGGTCATATATTTTGAATATTTTTTGCCTTTAGTTCGGAAATTTGCCCACAATTTGCAGCATATTTTGTCAATTCGTCGAAAAATCTTGTAGAATCTTGCCTGTTTATCTGCATTAAATCGTTAAAAATATTTTCATAATCATATGATTATGAAAGGCTAAGGTCAACAATGCGCGTAGTTAGCCCAAAATGTGAATAAAATCAGGGGCAGCATCCCTGAAAAACACCCACAAAATGGAAAGATATTTGCTACTTTTGCCTTTTTAAAACTAATTCGAATACGCCATGAAAAAGAATTTCATTTTGTTGTTTTTTGCGCTTTTCGTAAGCGGTGCTGTGATGGGCCAGATCTCTTTGAGGCCTCAGGTGGGGATCAATGTACCTTCTATTTCGGGAGATGCTTTTGAATCCAGCCTTGGCTTTCAGTTTGGTGCTGACCTCCAGATCGGGAACAGCTTTTATGTACAGCCCGGGCTGAACTTTCAAACCGGGTCATTGACGCTCAAGAACGTCGGAGACCTGAATGTGTCCAGGATTAACATTCCGGTGATGATCGGTGTAGCTTTTGGAGAAGCTGAAGATGCCTCTTTTGGATTCAGGGCCTTTGCCGGACCAAACCTTGGTTTCCATGCCGGTGAAAACCTCGATGAGATTGGTATAGGCAACCTGACCGGTGACAACTTCAAGAGTGCCGTCTTCAGCGGACAGGTTGGTGTTGGTCTGGATATCTCGATCCTGTTTATTGA
>JARQTN010000100.1 GCA_029976695.1 Lewinellaceae bacterium | reverse complement strand
TAGATGTGCGGGCCAAATAAGGGATACAAGATCAAAAGGAACAGATCCCAATTCCGTCATATTTACCCCCGGCCCCTAAAAAAGGACTTGCTGCGCTGCGTCTGTTTTTAGGGGAGATCGGAAATGGAAAGAAAATGAAAAGCTTTCTCCCCGATATTTTACCGGAGAGGAGCGGAGGATAAAATTACGGGGTCGGGGGTAGATGAGGAGGTTTTTGTAAATCGAAGGATGATAAAAAAAGCCCCGGCGATCTGCCGAGGCTTTAATTCTGTGGGCGATGAGAGACTCGAACTCCCGACCCCCTGGGTGTAAACCAGGTGCTCTGAACCAACTGAGCTAATCGCCCTGAAAAGGGAACGCAAATATATGCGCAATTCAGAAGTTCTACAAAGAAAAAATCACAATTCTTCTGCGGGTAAATCGGGGTGTTTTATGTTGGGATCTGAAGAATCCCGGCACCGAAAACAAACGCCGGGGGAAGATTTCTTATTTTCATCTCGATGAATGCAACGGATCACTGGAATGCCCTCCGTTCAGGGGACAGGCGGTCGCTGGAATGGCTGTACCGCACCTATGCACCACAGTTGCTCCGGTATGGGTATGCATTCTCGAAAGATACGGCGACAATCGAGGACTGCCTACAGGAGTTGTTTATCACGATATGGGAAAAACATAGAAGCCTGGGAGATACTTCCTCGCCCAAAAACTACCTGTTCGCTTCTTTCAGGCGAAGCATCTGGAAGAAGATGCAGAAAAATGCCAAAATGCACGAACAGGAAAGCGATGAGACCCGGCAGTTTGACGTACAACTAAACATTGAGGAGCAAACCATCATGCATGAAGAAGAAAAAGCGGTTTCACAAAAGTTGAAACAGGCAATGGAGGAGCTCAGCGGACGACAGAAGGAATTGCTCTACCTCAAATATGAGGAAGGCCTTTCATATGAAGAAATATGCGCCATGATGGACCTGAAATACCAGTCGGCCCGCAATTTGCTGACCTCTGCCGTAAAAAAGCTCAGGGACACACTCGGCGTCGTGTTCTTTTTGATCTTTTTGATCCTGATTGAGTACAGCGAGCAAGGCATTGGCTTATCTAAGTAAGAAAGCAAAGATGAATAACAGGTACTTATATATTATCATCTTGATCGGGCTCCTTTTCTCGGGGTGCCGGGAAGATGAGCAGATCGAAGTGTACATTGATCCCGAAGTACTGCCCTACCTGGATTTGTTCATCGCAGAGGCAGCATCAAGGGGCCTTGAGATCCGCATTGAGGATTATGCCCTGAGCATTACGGTTGAACATATTGACCGGGAAAATGTCGCCGGGCAATGCACACAGGCAACAGGGTCCTACAATCATATCATCATCGATCCGGTTTACTGGAAGGGCTATACGGAAATGAACAGGGAAGCCCTGCTCTTTCACGAGCTGGGACACTGCATCCTGGACAGGGGGCACCTGGACGACCAGGATGAAAACGGCTACTGTATCAGCCTGATGGAAAGCGGGGGCGGGGGCTGTACCATGATCTATACAGAAATTAACCGGGAGAAATACCTGGATGAACTTTTTGGTAAATAGGCATTGAAGATGACAGCATATGCGACATACCGGCCAGTTGATTTTGCCACTGATGAAACATTCATCAGGTGGGTGAAGGACGGCGGCACAGAGGGCGATGCGTTCTGGGACGAGATCCTGAAACTTGCCCCGGGCAAGGAAAAGGAGGTCCGCGAAGCAATGCAGATTGTCAGTCAGCTTAAATTCCGCACACGAGAAGCAGAATCAGAAAAAGTCGAACAGATCTGGAAACGGATAGACCAGAAGGTGCAAACAGGCACCCGTCCAGAAGCAAAAAGAAGGTCATTGTGGTCCATCCAGAACGTTGTGATGGCAGCAGCAGCTATCGGGATCCTGCTGGTTGGCTTTTTCTTTTTCATGCAACAACCACAGGTCGTAAAAACAGCATATGCCGAACAGTCAGACCACACCTTGCCCGATGGATCTGTTGTCTACCTGAATGTGGACTCGAAAATATCCTATCGGGCAAAAAGCTGGCCGGACAGCAGGACAATTCACCTTGATGGAGAGGCTTTTTTTGAAGTGGCCAAAGGAAGCACCTTTGAGGTACAGACAAAGTGGGGGAATGTGCGGGTGTTGGGCACTTCATTTAACGTGCGGGCCCGAAACGCGCTCGATGTCGCCTGTTTTACCGGACAGGTTGAAGTCGATCCGGTAAACAGTGATGCCGTTAAACTTTTACCCGGTGAGCGGGTCTACAAGGAAGCAGGCGCGATGAGCCTGCAAAAAGAGGCCTTCGAACCGGCAGAGAAAAAATACTGGAGGCGCGGGGAACTGACCTTTACGGCCGCCCCCCTGAATGACGTATTTGACGAGATCGAGCGTTCCTTTAATGTACAGATCATTCGGGATGAATCAACCAGCCAAAGAAGGTTTACAGGAAGTGTCACGCTGGTTGGGGCGGATTCGGCCATGGATGATATTTGTACACCCATGCAGCTGAAATTCGAAAAAGAAGAAAACAGGTATACCATACTTGAATAGCAAATACGGATCTTCCATATTATATAAAGCCATTCTCCTGGTTTGCATGGTCCTTTCCATGGCAGTCCCTTCCAATGCCCAGCAAAACGAGCTGATTGTAAATCAACAGCCGCTGACCAGTGTACTTGATTCCCTTGAGAAAATGAAGGGCATCTCCTTCTCCTACGATTACGACCTTGCAAAGGAAATCCTGGTGGACAGGAAGATATCCTTCAGTGATCCGGTCCGCAAGATCTGTGAGGACCTGTTTGCGTCCCTCCCGATGAATTTTGAGATCCTGGATGACAAACACATCCGCCTGATCCCGTTGCAGGAAAAGAAAGTACCTGATGATCTTGCCATCCGCATCATTGACGCACAAACCGGTGAGCCGGTTCCCTTTGTGGCGGTCGGATACAATATCCACTCAGGCACGGAAACGGATACGACAGGTACCTTTTATTTGCCGAGAAATGCCGAAGGTTCCATATCCCTGCACCATATCGGGTACCGGCGCATGGACCTGCCTGTTTCAGAGGCCAGGAAAAACAGCGTCATCCGAATGGTGCCTGCCCAAAAAGACCTTGATGATATCATCGTGCTTGAGGATGAGCCGGGCATCCAGACCCTGGATGAATCGGGTGCCACGGTCCTCCATGCTGGACAGATCGCACAGCACAACAGTTCTGTTTTCACTGCCGATCCGTTGCGGACCATCCAGCTCCTCCCGGGGATCGGTGCACAAAATGATCTTTCGTCTGACGTGCGCATCCGTGGTGGCGATGCGGATGAAAGCCTGATCGTCCTGGACGGAATGACCCTTTATGAGGCGAAGCATTACTACGGGATCTTCAGCACGATCAATGCGGGGGTCGTGGATGAAATCGCCGTGTATAAAAACAACACACCGGTATATATGGAAGGCCGAACTTCCGGAGTGGTTGATATATCAACACATTCAGGAAGGGAGAAAGAACAATCATTCCTTGATCTTCAGGCCGGCCTGATGAATGCCAGCGCAAGCACGTCCTTCAGCCTGGGAAACCGGTTGCACATCCTGGCAGGGGGCCGCTTTACAACGGGCAACCCGGGGCAATCGCGGTTCCAGCGCCTGCTGAACCCGCGGCCTGCCGAGCGGATCCAGGAACGTGACTTTTCTACATTCAATGTAGTTTCCCAGGCGCCGAATTATGCATTCCAGGACTGGAACGGCAAGGTGGTCTGGACGCCTGGTGACCGGGTAGCCGTGTATGCCACGACCTTCCACAGCCATGATGAAACCGCCCTGGAATTTGACCGGACCCTGAATATCAATGCACCCAACATGGAAATTCCGTTGTTCAGGGAGGAATATGATGAACAGGGGGCCTGGAACAACCATGCCTACCAACTGGGTGCAGATATCCAGCTGGCGGAACGGATCTCCTGGGAAAACAGGATCGTGTATACAGAGACAAATACACAAAGCATGCTGGAGAGTTCCTTCTGGAGGCGGGTGCAAAAGGATTCTTCGTATACAGGGGTTTACTCAAACAGGATCTCAAATCAGATTGCCGATGTGCATGCCTTTTCAACCCTGAGCGTGGAAAATCACAAAAAGGACCTCCTGACAGCCGGACTGGATTATCAGCGGATCGATAATGCCTTCCGGATCGAATACGGGGACCGGAAACAATTTGACCAGGCCCAGGAGTCCCGGTTGATCAGTGCCTTTGCTGCATGGAAATGGCGGCCCTGGAAGAATACCAGCGTTGACATGGGCCTGAGGGGCAGCCATTACAGCATCACGGACAAGATCTATGTATCGCCCCAGGTGCTAATCACGCATGACCTCAGCGATGGGCAGACGATCAAGGCATCATACAGCTCTCCCGCACAGTTTATGCAGCGCGCCTATTATGAAGACCTGACTGGCAGGGCATATACATTCTGGATCAATGCGAATGATCTCCAGGTGCCTGTATCGAGGGCGCACAAATGGATGGCCGGTTATCACGCCATCTACCAGGGATTCAAATGGGATGCAGAGATCTTTTACAAGCGGACCAGCGGCATTATCGAGATTGCGTCCAACCAGATCGGTTTTGACCCCCAGACATCCGGGATCAATGCAAACACGCAATTGCGCGTTTTCCAGGGCAACAGCAGGTCCTTCGGGCTGGACCTGCTGGGCATTTTGGAGATGGGCAACCTGACCAGCCAGCTCTCCTACACCTGGAGCAAAACGGACCAGCAGTTTCCTGCCATCCTGAACAACACCTGGATCCCGGCGAGGGACGACAGCCGCCATCAGCTCAAGTTTGCCCATGCCTACAAATTGAAGAGCTGGACGTTCCAGGCCTTATGGGTCTTTTCGTCTGGTCGACCATACACGGATATCTCAAAACTGACCGGAAGCATCCGCAGCAGGCTTGAAACCGACCCTTCAGCGTTCCAGACGAGGCTCAGGGATTATCACCGGGTTGATATCGGGGTTTCCTATACATTCGACTTCCCCGTATTTGACCTGTATGTGAATGCGGGTGTACTCAATATCTTCAACCGGCGAAATGTGAAATACGCACAGTATATTTTCGGCGTAAAAGGCACTGGCGGGCAAAGCACAAATACGATAGCAGGCACAGAGTGGGGCCTGCTAGACAGGACGTTTAACCTGGCAGGGGGAATCCGTTTCTGACCCCCGGCACAGGTTAGCCGACAGACTGATTCGATTCGATAATTGAAAACGCCTTTTCGGCTTCTTCCGGTGCCACAAAAACCCCGACCTCCCCAATCAAAAATTCAGAATCTTTCTGGCTGAGCACGACCGGATGCAGACCATTTGCCTCAAGGAGTTCCTTGATCAGGGCAGCTTCAAATTCTTCGGGGCTGGAAAAAACCTTGTTCCATCCTTCTACCATAGATACAGTGCTTTTAAGTGATGCGATTCAAATCGTTAAAATAAATAAATACATTTTGCACATCATCGGCTATGCCGATAAACAGCGTAATCAATGACGCAAATCATTGTGTGGATTCAATTTGCGGAAACAATTTGTTTCCATGAACACGACAATGACACACCCCGACGGACAAACCATGGATAAGCCCCGCCACCAGATTACCAGGGTAAATGGAATCTTTATTTCCAACAGGGTCAAACTGACAAGAAGATTATCCACAGGATTGCCATTTAATGGATTGTGGACATTTTTGCTTATAGCCTTCCTGATGCTCTTTTTTAGTCCTGTCCAGGGCCAAAAGGACATCAAAAGGCAAAAGGAAAAACCGGTTGCAGTATACACCTACAATGAATATGGAGTCGGCTCAGGATTCTCATACTGGGACTACGGAGAGGAAAGAGGCCTGCTCTCAAGCGAATCAATGTTCACAATTGGTGGACAGTTTACCCATGCAAGAATCCGAAGTAACAAGGCAACCAGGATTTTTGAGTTTGGCATTAATTATTTAAATCAAAAAAGAGCATATTCCGGATCAGTAACGATAGATCATGATAGACCTCATGATCGGTCCGTGGATGTAGGTCTCTTATATGGTAGCCACCGGAATAAACTTGGTTATCGCGTTGGCATTTTGTATTCAAATATATCATTGGGGCTATTTCCCATTGCGAAAGTTATTTTTGGAAGACCCCATAAAGTATTTTTTGAACTTGGACTGGGCGATCAACTACTATATGGAATATCCCGCTCCTGGGCAGATGCGAGACTTGGATTCAACCTGACAGGCGGAAATCCAAACAACAAGCCCCAGGCCATCATTTTTGGAGGAGGAGTGGCTTTGGAATACCCAATCATGTATTTTGAAGGGAATTTTACAATTCTCGATGAAATATCAATAAGACCTGCTATTGTTTATGCAATGCCTTTCGAGATCTATAAACAGTTTTTCATAAGCATAAGCTATCGCCCGGCATATGACAGGAAAAAAGCGATGGGTTTTTTGGAACAATAACCGGGTTTCGATATCATCTGGCCTGGACCAATTCTTTATTTTCGTATTCAAGTGATCCAGCCCGTAAGATATGTACAGCAGCTACAGGTCCTCCTGAAGCAAGCAGGTGACTTTCCCACAGCACGCGACCAGGCAAAATACATGCGCAATAAATTCGCCTTCTACGGATGCAAATCCCCGGTTTGGAAAGGTATTGTAAAAGAGATCATCCGGGAAAAAGGCGTGTTGACAGGCGATTCCCTCCGGCAATTTGTACGGATTTGCTTTGAGGACCCGCATCGCGAGATGCAATATGCCGGGCTTTTAATGCTGGAGAGAAGAGTAAAAAAGGAAGACATTACATTGATCGAGTTCCTCGAGGAATGCATCCTGACGAAAAGCTGGTGGGACACCGTGGACTGGATCGCGAAACTGGTCGGCTGGCATTTCCTGCGATTTCCAAAGCTCCAGCACCCGACCTGCGAAAAGTGGATGGAAAGCGGCGAAATGTGGCTCCAGCGTGTTGCCATCATCCATCAACTGACATACAGGGAAAAGACAGATGAAAAGCTGCTCTTTGAAATGATCCTGCATGTCGCGGACAGCAAGGAGTTCTTTGTGCAAAAGGCCTGCGGATGGGCATTGCGCCAGTATTCAAAAGTAGAACCGGATGCTGTCAGGGTGTTTATTTCAAACCATCAATTGTCCCCGCTGACTGTCCGGGAAGGTTTGCGTTTGATCCTGAGCGACAGAAAATAGACGTGCAGGTGGCTATTCATTCTATCATTGATTTGTATAAAGCAAGCATTTGGGCTGTGACATCCGGATAAACGGTGGCCAGGTTCTGTTTTTGCGCAGGGTCGAGGCCGAGGTGAAACAATTGCACCTGGTCAGACAGCCCTGTTTCGAGATTGACCCACTGGTTCGTCCAGGCAGGCCCGTCATATGGGGGAATCAGCACCCAGTCTCCATTGCGCAGGCAAGTGCGTCCGGAAGCCTCGAGGATGAGTGCTTCCCTACCGGTATCCGATTTTCCGGTGAATGCATCAATCAGGTTTTGGCTGTCCGTTTGAGGAACTTTCTGGCCCGTCAGCCCGGCAAGTGAAGCGAGCAGGTCGACCTGGCTCACCAGGGCTGAAGAAATACCCGGCTCTATGGTTCCGGGCCAGCTTACCAGAAAAGGGACATGTGTCCCGCCATCATAGAGGCTGTACTTGCCTCCGCGAAAACCGCCAAAAGGATCATGGCCACCAAGCTGCACAACCGCCCTGTCAATGTACCCGTCATCAAGGACCGGCCCGTTATCGCTAGAAAAGATCACCAAGGTGTATTCCTCGAGTTGAAGTGCCGTAATGAGCCCGAGTATCTTGCCCACCATCCAGTCAGCCTCCAGGATCGCATCCCCGCGTGCACCCTGGCCGGATCGGCCGACAAACCGGGGATGTGGTGTCCTTGGCACATGTGGCTGGTGCAGGGCCAGGTACATGAAAAAAGGTTTTTCACGGTTCCGGATCATGAATTCGCTGGCCCTGACCATAACGGTATCCGCAATCTCTTCATCCACCCAGCGAGCCGAAACACCTCCTTTCATATACCCGATGCGTGAGATCCCGTTGTGGATGCTCATGTCATGACCATGGCTTGGATGGAGTTTCAACAGTTCCGGATGGTCCCTTCCTGTTGGTTCTCCGGGAAAATTCGCCTGGTAACTGACGAAGAGTGAATCATCAGCAGTTAATCCGGCGACCTTCCCGTTTTCGACAAATACCGTCGGAACACGGTCATTCGTGGAGGCCAGGATGAAGCTTTCATCAAAACCGACTTCATTTGGCCCGGGTCGGATATCACTGTTCCAGTCCATCCCTTCCTCTCCAAGGCCCAAATGCCATTTTCCGAAAATCCCAGTGTGGTATCCGGCCTTCCGGAGCATTTTGGGCAATGTTTGCATTGATGTATCGATAATGAGCGGGGCATTTCCGGCCAGGATCCTTGCGTCGCGGTTTCTCCATGGATAGGTGCCGGTGAGCAATGCAAAGCGGCTGGGCGTACAGGTCGCCGAAGTGGCATATCCATTCGTGAAGAGAATCCCCTTTTTGGCAATTTGGTCGATGTTTGGCGTCCTGAGCGCTCCGCGTCCGTAGCAACTGACATCCCCGATCCCCAGGTCATCCGCATAGATGATGATAATGTTGGGCGGGCCTTCCCGGTTGAATGCTTCAGGCATTTGCGCGGATACAGGGGCGGCAAACCCATAAATCAATAAAAAGAAAAAGAAACAAATCCGGTACATGCAATAAAAATAGAGAACTGGACAGGAAAGCAAAGACCCGAAGAAAGAAAAAAGGCACGTGTTCGCGTGCCTTTGGCAATCATCTTACCAGGCTAAATACCCGGAAACGGATGAATTGTGTATTTACGATGTCCTCAATATAGCCCGAAAACCAGCGCCTCCCCAATGATGATCATTAATCGATGCCATGATCATCGTCAATGAAAACCAGGGATAGATTTGGTAAAATATCGGTTCTTTTTGTGCACCTGAATGAAATACCATGGATATAATCATCAGGGGCAATGATTTTTGTCAGGGGTATTTTTCCGAAATCAGGATACAATTGCGAAAGCAAACCAAATTCATATTGATCACAAAACAACGAGTTATGATGAAAACAATAATCCGTTTTTCCCTGCTTCTGTTTATGAGCGTGGTTTTCCTTGCGGCAAGCCAGGCGCAGGACACGAAGGAAAAGGCCATGATGAAATGGGATGATGCAAAGGAAGCATATCACAAGGTGATGGCAGGTACTTTTCACCCGGCCGAAGAAGGTGATTACATGCCATTGAAAGAAAAAGCCCATGAGTTGCACAAGTCAGCAAAGCACTGGGCATCCGTTACGATCCCGGATGGCCTTGATAAGGACGAGTTGAAAAAGAACCTGAAAATGCTGGTTTCCGGCTCGGCTGATCTTGAAAAACTTGTAAAAAAAGAGGCGACTGATGACGACCTCAAAAAAGCAATCTTTTCATTGCACGATGTCTTTCATGACATTGTAGGTCTTTGCGACCATTAATGAAAGAACCAATTCCGGGAATCGGGGGGTATCCCGGAAAGGGAAAAGGTGCATTTCGCGAGAATTGCACCTTTTTTATTGGCCCAAATGAGATGTATTACGATTTGGATAGCGTATGCAGCAATTTGCGCCGGACTTTCCTGTACTTCCGGACCGAGGTATTGTAATCCGTATAGCTTCTGAATAGTTTAGAGACGAGCCTGTTGTGTTTTCTTTCATCGACATCCTGAAGTTGCCTGAGCAATTCATAATCCTCTATGCCGAGCCGATGCGCCTCAAAACGGACCGAGGACAGCGGGCCGTCCTTTCCAGGATAAATGACATGGGTATCCCCGGCGGGGAGGAAATTGTTTGGGGATGCAACTGGAGAAGGGTGGTGGACCACGCTTTGCCGGAAAGGATCCGCCTTGTACTGGTTCAAGCCCCAGTGCAGGTAGCCGAACGTATTGTAGTGTGAAGCGCCCCATCCGAAATAGACCTGGCGCAGGTGTTCCATATCCAGGGTACGGTTGAGCCATTTCCCCCCCGGGATCAGGCAGGTATAGACCAGGACCTGCTCGCCTGCTTTTTCACGCTCCCTGAAAAATCCTTTATTCTCCTGGAAGTCATTGATCAAAGGGCACCAGAGGTCTATCGCGCCGGTTAGGCCATCGCGGTCATTGGTCGCTTCCATGATCCGGATCTCGGGATAGATATCCTTCACCTGCCGGACAACTGCACTGAAGCAATCAGCATTGGCACTTGTCGGCTCATCGGCAATATGCTGCAACCATTGATGTGTCAACTGGTGTTTTTCTGTGAATCCCCTGATCTGCTGCATAATGGATGCGATGTCTTTTTTCCCTTCCTCGGAGAAGTAACCGTTTTTCGAAAGTCGCACAACCAGTTCCGGTGAGCTCCAGTCATCCCCGTCGCCGCGGTACAACAAGTGTGGCGATTCAAAATAGCGAAACCCGTGCTTCCTGAACACGTTGATAAAAGAGATCATTTTTTCCTCATCCAGGGAAAATCCGGCATCGGACCAGGTGATCAGGTTTCCGGGGATGATCGTGCAGTTCTGCCGGCCATGGGCCATCAACCTGGCATATTTGTCCAGCATATCGAACCAGCTTTCCGTCCATGGCTCGACATTGTGCCACTTCTCCATGTTTTTCACATTGAACCAGTTTGTGTAGAAAAACCTGGATCCTGAGAGTTCAGGGATGACGGCCTCGTGGATTCTGGCCACAAACGAAGCTTTCCTGCTGAAGCCGTCACCCCGGACATGGATGGGCATCACGTACTTCCCTGGCCCTGGAAAAAACGTGCAAGGGATCTGCAACAGAAAAGCCTGATACGGGTCATTGCCTGAATGCGCTTCGTTTGAAACCGGCCGGATCACCTCAAAAATCTCGAAGGGAGCCCTGCGTACCACATAGGGATTCACTTTCCCGATAAACTGTTCCGTCCGGCTGTCCAGCCCGGTATTTTGTTCCACCGGGACAGGCTCCAGGCGAAACCAGTATTGTTGCGGGATGGGCTCACCATTGAGCTGTGCTTCGACGGAAACGGCTTCCCCGGGGCTGCTTTTCACAAGCAGGATGACCTCTGCATAACCATTTGCCGGGAAATCAGCAGCATAGCGATGATGAAGACGGATCCGGTTTTCATCCGGATACAGGGATTCAAGGGGATCTGCCAGCCAGGCGTCCTGGCTATGCAAAAGAAAGGGCAGGAGGAACAGGCTGAACAGCCAACAGTGACGATACATTTGATTTACTTGATTTCTGAACGAAAATCAAAGTAAATAATATGCCCCGGAAAGAACAACATCCCCCCGGGGTATATTCTCAAACGTGACAAAACCATCCATCACCATTGGAATATCCAGTAATGTCTTGACAAGTGTTCCGTCGATTACAAAGAAACCGAAGTAGTTTTCCCCTTCCTTGATGGTCCCTTCCAGCGGGATCCCCTGGACCTCAACAGAAGCCACATTGATCTCGGCATTGACAAACATCCCTGCTTTTACATGTTGTTCATGTTCCTTTTCGATATGGCAATGCACATTGAGCGTACCGGATTCCTGGTCGATCATCGGGTTGAGTTTGATGATTTCGGCATGGTATTCATGGTTGTTGTTGGGCAGCATGAACATCACTTTTTGCCCGATTTCCAAAAGATGCACATCTTTCGAAAGGACATTCAATTCGAGGTGGATATGGTCATTGTCAGAGATATCCATCAATTTGGTTTCCGGGTCCACATGTTGTCCGTTTGTGATATAGATCTCATGGATATGCCCGGATGTACGAGCATAGACATAATGTGTGGGCTGAAAAACAAAGTCGCGCTCCAGTTTTTCCAAATCAATGCCCAGCAGTTCAAGTTCGCTGCGCAGACCCCTGTACCTGGCTTCGAGTTGAGCCTTTTCAGCCAACGATTCGTCATATGCGCGCTGGGTCGTGGCATTTTCTTCTTTCAACAGCCGCTTGCGCTGGTAATCTTTTTCAGCCAGCTCAAGGGCGGCTTTTGTCTCCAGAAGGATGCGCTGTCTCTCGACAAGTTCGGGATTGGTCACCGTAAGCAACAAAGTGCCCTTGCGGATATAATCACCCGAGATATATTGCCTCATATCCACATAACCGGATGTTTTACTGTGCACGGAGAAAACATCGATCGGCGGGATGTCAATGCGCCCGGTACACGTGACTTTTTGCTGTACTGTCCTGCTTTCAAGCGGCCCGATTTTTACTTCAGGAAGTGTCGCAAGCACTTCTGAAACCTGCATTTGGTCCGCCCGGTCTGAAGCTTCAGCCTCACCTTCGGAGGAAACATTGTTTTCGCCGGTTTCCTGGCATCCCGCAAGGAGGACGATCATCAGGATATATATGATTTTGTCTTTCATTTTAATGTTCGTTTACTGGGTGATAAACTGGTATCTGATGACATTTTCATTATACTTCCGGATCCAGTCCAGGTACGTATCTTCACGCTCCAGCAAGCGCTGCTGGATCTGGCTGAACCGGAAAAAATCAATTTCTCCCTCTTCATATTGCTTGCCTGCGGTATCCAGGATGACGGTACTGCTCGCTGAAATGCCGGACTCGTAGGCGTCGATGGCCGTTTGCAGGTACTGCAAGGCTTCCCGGATGGAGGCCAACTCTTTCTCAAATTGTGCACGCTGGTGGCGCTGCTGGTTTGCTGCCTGGTCCATCTCAATGGCCAATTGCTGTGATTTGATGCGCGACCTGCGTGTATCCAGGGGCAACTGGACCCCAAGCGTTACCCCCTGGTAGTAGAATTCCCGCTCCAGTGACTGGAAAAAGTAACCTGCGGACAAACCGGGGGTATGGGCCTCCCGACGCTGATAGGCGTCCTCAGAAGCAAGGAGCCTTCTTTTTGATTGATTCATCAACAAAATCGGATGGTTTTCTGGAGATGCATCAAGCGGTCCGGGGTCCATCCTGGCAAGTGGCCCGGGCCTGATGACCATGGAGTCCGGGAGCAAGGCAAATTGCCTGATCCGCCATTCCGCTGCCTGCCTTTCCAGGGCAGACTGATTCAGTTTCTGGCGGATGGAAATGAGCTCCTGACGGAACAGTTCATATTCCACCACATCAATTTCACCGACGTCATACTGCAGGCGGACACGCCGTTCAAGGCCTTCAAAGATCTCTGTAACGGTTAGGTACAGGTAATTTTTACGGGTCCAGTATTGCCAGTCATTAAATGCCCCTTTCAGGTCTGTGGAAAGCTGTTTCAGCAGAAGCTGCTTTTCTGTACCCAGCAAATCCACCCTGTCATCAATCAGGTCTCGGTACGCACTGCGCATCTTTCCCCGGATGACCGGGCTGATATCCTGTGCGAGGTTGACCTGGTGGTCATATTCTATGGTATTGATCTGCCCGCCCGTGTAATTCAGCTGAAATGGATCCCACCGGCTGATGGCGTTTTTATTCAGGTATTCCATTTTAATGGATAAATCAACATTCTTTAATTCCGGGTGATGACGTACAGCATATGAATACACAGAATCAAAACCAGCCTGGGCAATTGAACGATTACTTGGAAGCAGGAATCCGGCAGCAAGGATGGCAATTAAAATGCCTTTTCTCCATTTTCCTCTGAAAATGAGATAATAAACTGTCGGAAGCAGGACCAGGGTGAGCAAAGTTGAGCTGATCAGCCCACCAATGACAACTGTTGCCAGGGGTCTCTGCACCTCTGCGCCGCTGCCGGTAGATAGTGCCATGGGCAGGAAGCCGAGCGCTGCCACAAGCGCTGTCATCAGGACCGGACGCAGCCTGGAGAGGCAGGCCGACTGGATCAGGTCACGGAAACGTGTAAACTTTGCTGAAGAAAGTTGCTTGATCGCACTTACCAGTACGATGCCGTTCAACACGGATACCCCAAACAAGGCAATGAAGCCGATCCCGGAAGAAATACTGAAGGGCATATCCCGGAACCAGAGCGCCAGGATTCCCCCCACCGCGGAAAGCGGAACGGCAAGAAAGATGATCAACGAATCGACCACAGATTTAAAAGCGAGGTATAAGAGGAGCAGGATCAGTGCGAGTGCGATCGGGACTGCTACAAGCAGGCGATCGCGGGCGTTTTCCAGGTTCTCGAACTGTCCGCCGTACTGGATCTCGTAGCCCGGATCAAGGATGAGCGACTTGCCCAGGGCATCCTGGATGTCGGAAACCAGGCTGGCCACGTCCCGGTCGCGCACGTTGACCCCGATATTGATAAACCTGCGGGCCTGTTCACGTGAGATGAGCATAGGCCCCTCGATGTTTTCTATGTTGGCAACTTCCGTAAGCGGGATGGTTCGTCCATCAACGGTACCAATGGTCAACTGGTCAAGGTTCATTTCCTTCCGATATTCTGGAGCAACACGCACGACCAGGTCAAACTTTCGTTCTTCCTCGAATATGTCGCCTACCTGTTCACCGGCATACGCAGCCCGGATTACCTGGTTGACCTCAGCTACATTGACGCCATGTTGTGCCAGTTTGTTCCGGTTGTATTGAACGGAAAGCTGTTGCAGGCCCTCAGTCTGATCCACCTTCACGTCCCCGGCTCCTTCGATCTGTCGGATAATGAAAGCCGCTTCATCCGCCTTTTCCTTCAGCAGTACGACATCCTCTCCGAAGATCTTAACAGAAATATCGGATTTGGACCCGGTCATCAGTTCATTGAATCGCAACTGGATCGGTTGTGTGAATTCGTAAGAAGCCCAGGTAATAGGGGCCAGGCTTGCTTTCATTTTTTCCATAAGGTCTTCGCGGTTTGTTGCAGATGTCCATTCATCCTTGTCTTTCAGGATGATCATGATATCGGCATCCTCGATCGCCATCGGGTCGGTGGGGACCTCCGCCGTCCCGATCTTGGAAACGACGTGCTCCACCTCCGGAAACTCTTCCAGGAGGATGCGTTCGGCCATCGTGGATGAATGGATACTCTCATTCAGCGAGCTGCCTGGTTTGATCGACTGCTGCATGGCAAAATCCCCCTCCTCAAGAGTAGGTACGAACTCGGCTCCGAGGTTACTGAAAATCATCACAGAACCGGCAAATACGAGAACAGAAACACCGATGATCAAAGCTGGCAAGCGAAGTGCAAACTGCAATGTTGGCTGATACAGGCGCTTCAGGAAGTCCATAAACCGATCCGCTAAATTTTTGGTTTCCCTTATTTTTTTGTTGAGCACGATGGATGCCATGGCAGGGACATAGGTCAGGGACAGGAGCAGTGATCCGAGAATGGCAAACCCAACTGTTTGTGCCATGGGACGGAAAGTTTTTCCTTCGGTCCCTTCCAGGGTCAGGATCGGGATGAATACCACAAGGATGATCAATACACCGAATGCCGCAGAACGGTAGATCTTTGAGGTGGATTCCACCACGACATTATCCATCTCCTGTTGTGAAAGCTTTCTACCCACATATCCGACAGCCAGGGTATGCAGGAGCGCTTCCACGATAATGACAGCCCCGTCGATGACAATTCCGAAATCAATTGCACCGAGAGACATCAGGTTCGCAGAAATGCCGAAATAGCGCATCATGGTCAGGGCAAAGAGCATCGACAACGGGATCACTGATGCCACGACAAGGCCCGCCCGCAGATTACCCAGGAGCAGGAGCAGCACAAAAATGACGATCAGCCCGCCTTCGATCAGGTTTGCTTTCACCGTATCGATGGTTTTCCCGATAAGTTTTGACCTGTCCAGGTAGGGATAGATCCCGACACCGGCCGGCAAGGATGCTTCGACAACCTCCATACGCTCCTGTACATTCCGCAGGACTTCGGAAGAATTGGCACCCTTCAGCATCAGCGTAATACCACCAACGACTTCCCCTTTTCCGTCCATGGTCATGGCGCCGTAACGCTTTGCACTCCCGATGCGCACATCAGCGATCTCCCCGACCCTGATCGGGACACCATTTTTATTCTGGACCAGGATGTTTTTGATCTCGTCAATCGTTTGTACGCGCCCTTCTGTCCTGATATAAAATGAATACGGGCCCGACTCGATGTAACTGCCCCCGCTATTCTGGTTGTTTTCCTCAAGGGCCCGGATTACATCAGGTATGGTCAGGCCATGGACCTTGAGCATATTCGGTTTCAGGGAAACCTCATATTGCTTCATGTACCCGCCGAAGCTGCTCACCTCGATGACCCCTTTCGTGCCATTGAGCTGGCGCTTGACAATCCAATCCTGGATCGTCCTCAGTTCGGTCGCATCGTACAAATGCGCATATTCTTTTTCGACAGTGAGCACATACTGGTAGATCTCTCCCAGCCCGGTCGTGATCGGCATCAGTTCCGGTTCAGCCAGCCCGTCAGGCAGGCTGCCCCTGGCAATATTCAGCTGTTCCTGCACAAACTGTCGGGCCAGCATGATCGGGACTTTTTCTTCGAATACGATCGTGATGACAGACAGGCCGTATCTGGAGATCGACCGGACCTCGATGACATCGGGAATATTGGTCATCGCTGATTCCAACGGAAAGGTGATGAGTTGTTCAACTTCCTGGGGTGCAAGGGTGGGCGCGACGCTGACGATCTGCACCTGGTTGTTCGTGATATCGGGCACTGCATCCAGCGGGATCTTGCTTGCTGAGAACAGCCCGAGAAGGATCAGCGCAATGACGCCCAACAGCACCAGGAGCTTGTTATTCAGGGAAAATCGGATAATTTGATCAAACATGTGTACTTCGCTTTTTGAGAAATGGATGCTGGTATGGACACGGCAAGGCATGGCGGTCCATCTTCATTGTACCCATACCGGGTCAATGATCAAGCGAATACGGGAGGAGCCCTCAGGGGAGTACCAGTGCAGACAGGAAAGGAAGGGAGTATTTCATCCCGCGCTTTAGGGATCACCTCTTTCTGGAGAATGAGGTCGATGACCTTGAGATCAGAAGCAGGACAAAGGAGAAAAGCAGGATTCTGACCAACCAGGGAAATCCCGGAAAACGAGGGTCCTTCCGCCTGTGAGAAGCATTCCAGGTGACCTTCCCCGAAATCGAGCTTAAAGCTGTTGACCAGATGATCAAGCAGCCCTGTGTCTTCATCCCCTGTGGAACTCTGGTTATGGCTTGCCTGGCTCTCTGCATGCACATGTGGTGTCACATTATGCATGAATAGCAGCGCTGCGGCAAAAAAGAGCAATATGTGACCTGTCTTTCTGATAGGTTCAAAATTTCGCCTAAAGATAGCGGAATTTGAAGAACGGAGTGTGCGGGCTGTCACGCAGGCGCGTGACACGCGCCTGCGTGACACGCGCCTTGCCGTGTACCCTTAAGGATTTGATTCTCTTCAGGTTATACATATGAACGAAGTTTTACTCATGCTTTTATAGGATGCATATGCATCCCAAACCCGTTTTTTCGAATAAATATTGTTTCCTGCATCCTGTGGATCACTTTTCTTTTGCGTTGGTTTTACAAAGCAGAAAGGTTATTCAGAAAGAAAGCTGTATTTTTCCTCTGATCATGCCCCCGGTATCGAAAATATTTTTCCTGGTTCTTTCTCTTACTATTTATACCCAGGTTTTGCTATCCCAGGATTTCCAGTGGTGGGATCAGAAACACGGGTATACAGGTGCGTTTCCCCGCACTGACCTGATCGTCATTGCCCCCGCGGTGCTGGGACCAAATGCATTGCCTGTCCCGCCAATCAAAAACGGACAGATACCAAATGGATTCTCCCTGGAGTTTGGTGGTGAAGGCCATTTTCATCCCGGGGACAGGACGCTTGGCATATGGGGCACCATGTATACACCCCTTTTTTCCGACCGGGCAGGGCTGCACCTCAGCTGGGTTCCGATCGAATTTTACAGCATGGATACGATCACCCGCGACCTGCGGCGATCAATGGATCGCGACGGAAAAGGAAATAACACGACTGATCTCTATATCTCCACCTACATTGCCCTGGTGAAGGACCATGCAACATTGCCCGATGTCCTGTTGACGCTGAATCTGCGGACAGCGACAGGAAGCGGTTTGGGGAATGCCCGGACATCCAACATGCCGGGCTATTTTTTTGATCTTTCGATCGGAAAGACCTTTGAAATGAATCGATCGGTGATCAAGGAAATCAGGCCGCATATTATGGGGGGGATTTATGTTTGGCAGACCAACTATGCCTGGCAGGAACAAAACGACGCTGTCCTGTTTGGGGCAGGCGTGGACCTTGAAATGAACCGGTTTTCCATCACAAACACCTTCGGGGGCTATGCCGGCTATATCGGGAACGGTGATGATCCGCTGGTGTTCAGGGTGCAGGTTAATACCAGGCTCCGGTCAAAGGTTAATTATCATGTGCAATTTCAGCATGGCCTGAATGACTATCCTTTTACTTCTGTGCGGTTGGGGTTGCGGTATACGCCATGACGGGTGCCGGGCTGTCACGCTGCAGCGTGACAGCCCGCATGCCGTGTACCTTTCCACATTTGATAATCAGCGGGTTATGTTTTCCAGGACTTGCGTCTCTACGGATTTTCACACACCCCTGGCGCCACCAGCACAGATACCCCTCCCGGCACATCCGGCACAACCTGCAGCACCTCAACCCGTGGCGCACGGAGTTCAACTGACCCGCCGAGTGGGAAGGTCAGTCCGGTACCCAGGATGATCTTCTCCGTCGCCCTGAAATAACCGGACAATGTCAGATTTTCCAGCAGCCGGGTCCGCGGGGCATAGCAGTTGTCACAAAGGTCCGGACTGCCATCCCGGTCCGCGTCGCCGAAATTGAACGGACTGGCTACCCAGTTGGAAAACTCACCCACCCGGGTAAATCCAGTGACAGCGGCATTGTTGTCATTGTTTGATATATCATATACAGAATCGATGGCTGTGTTGTCTCCGCTTGGGTTCCCGTTGTTAAAGCTGTAATAGGCGGCCAGGCCATTCTCCAGGCCGCTCAGTTCCTGGTACATCAATTCCTGGATCTGCTCCTGGCTGCGGGCATGGTCCCAGATGCGGGCATCATCCATCTTCCCCTGGAAATTCCCAATACTCGGACCGCCTGAAGCCTGCTGTCCGTAGGTGATATCAAACCCCAGGTTATCTGCTAGTAATGTTTGAAAACGAGTATTGTCAAGTTGCCCGTTGATATACAGTCTGGTTTCGTCCAGATCGAAGACAACAGCGATGTGTGTCCAGGCATTATGTGGAACCGGATCATTTGAGATAAGTGCACTTACCCCTGTACCTGTTACCCAAATCCTGTTCGTGCTATTATAAAAATAAATCATGTGGTTTCTGTTTGGCCACGTTCCGGATGAAGAAATATACCCCTGTTCATTGGTGCTTTGTTCCGGATAGATCCAGGTTTCATAAGTGACCGCATTTGTTGCGGTTGGGATAAGGCCGGGATCATTTGGGATCCTGATGTAATCATCCACACCGTCAAAAGACAAGGCCGCATTTTCGGGGTTGTTGAAGACAAGGCCGGGGCTTGCCCAATTGGAAACGTCACCCGTTTGTGCAAACCCGTTCAGGGAGCCATTGTTGCCATTGTTTGATAGATCATAAACAGTGTCGATTGTGGAATTATCTCCGCCAGGTATGCCGTTGTTGAAGTTGTAATATGCCGCCAGGCCATTCTCCAGGCCGCTCAGTTCCTGGTCCATCAGTTCCTGGATCTGCTCCTGGCTGCGGGCATGGTCCCAGATGCGGGCATCATCCATTTTTCCTCGGAAGTTCTGGGTACTTGGACCGCCTGAATTCTGCTGCCCGAAGGTGACATCGAAACCAAGGTTATTCGGGGGCAAGGTCTGGAACCGTGTATTGTCCAGTTCACCATTAATATAGAGCCTTGTCTCGTTTAAATTGAAGACAACTGCAATATGAGTCCAGGTATTCAGTGGAACCGTGTCAATTGAAATGAGCGCACTCACGCCTGACCCCGTCACCCAGATTTTTCTTGAGCTATTATAAAAATAGATCTGGTGATTCCGCTCCGGGAACGAACCGGATGAAGAAATATAACCCAGTTCATTGGTGCTTTCTTGCGGGTAGATCCAGGTTTCATAAGTGACCGCATTTGTTGCGGTTGGGATAAGGCCGGGATCATTTGGGATCCTGATGTAATCATCCAAACCGTCAAAAGACAAGGCCACATTTCCGGGATTCTGAAGCGCAAGGCTGGTGTTCACCCAGTTGGAGAGGCCACCCGTTTTAGCAAACCCGCTCAGGGTACCATCCCGGCCATTCAGGCTGGCGTCCGGGGTGGTGGCAAGGGAAGAATTGTCTCCTCCGGGGGTTCCGTTATTGAACGGATAGTAGGCCACGAGTCCATTCTCCCCGGCGTACAGCTTCTTGTTCATAAAGCTCTGGATTTCGCCCGCGGACCTGGCTTTGCTCCAGATACGCACCTCATCCATCTGGCCAAGGAAATGGTTGCAATTACATTCAAGGCCCTGCCTGCCAATAAACAAAGGGCTGTTATCGCCAAAAAATCCATGTGGGATTCCCCTCACACCATCTACAATACCGTTCAGGTAAAATGTAAAATCATTGGCCGGTCCATTGTATACAACAGCCGCATGCATCCATTCATCGTACGTGACGTCCGTATCCGAATAGATCCAGGTCGCCTGGCTTCCATCACCCACAAAGAGGGCAATTTTGTCCTGGTAGATACTGAAGATGTAGGATGTTTGTCCGTTTATTCCATTCCCTTTCGACAGGATCGTCTGGGAGACCTGGCCAGGGACGGGTTTAACCCAGGCTTCAAATGCGAAAGAGGAACCCGCTGCCGGGTTGAACACCGGATCGGGATTGATCACAATCTCGTCATCGATGCCATCAAAATCCAGCCCTGCATTGGCGCTTTGCGGGCAGGTCAGGCAAAGGTCGAGGGTATCTGTATTGACCACCGCCAGATTTATGTTTATGGATACCCAGTTGGAGGAGGAACCGTTTTGTGCAAAGGAGAACAATGTGCCATCTGCGGCATATGGAGACTGGTCAATGACAAAAGGCTGGAATACGTTATTGCCATCAGGCACTCCATCATTGAAACTATAATATGCCCGAAGGTTCGTCTCAATACCTTTCAGTTCCTGATCAAAGAAGCTTTTAATTTGCGTGCCTGACCGGGCCTCTCCCCAGAAGCGCACCTCTTCCATTTTGCCATCCCAGGACCAGCCCTGGTTACTGATATCCCCAAGGATAATCGGAAAACCGAAATTATCCGCTTCAAAGCTGTTCACAAGGGAATTGTCCGGTTCACCATTGAGGTAGAGATCGATTTTCGAGGTTTCCATTGGATTATCTGCAGCATCGAACACGACGGCAACATGTGTCCATTCGTTTTCCGGGATTGTACTTACAGACTGAAGGACAGCACCGTTCTTCGCTGTTGCGAGCAGGTATCCATCTAGAATGTATATCCCGAAATTGTAAACTGATGCATTGATAGAACTTGTTGCGATCGCACGATAGCCCGAAGTATGATCCGGCCTGATCCAGGCCTCAAAGGTTATTGAGTTCGATTCTGAAGGGATGAGTTCGGGGTAGTTGGGGATCATGATTTCATCATCAATGCCGTCAAAGTCCATCCCGGTATTGACCGTTTTTTTCAGTTGTATTTTGTCATTGAAGGCATCAAAGGGACTGCAGTCACAATCATCGGGAAGGCCGGCATTGTCTGAATCGATCCCGTCGTCCCCGCCGGGGCACAGGTCCTGCAGGATCACCTTGACGACGGCCTGGCAGGAGGACTGATTCCCATTGAGATCGGTCACAGTCAGCGTCACGAAATTGAAACCGGCGTTGCTGCTGTCCAGGGTGACCATGTCCTGTGCATTCAGGGAAAGGGACTGGAGACCGCATGGATCAAAGCTGCCTCCGTCCACATCCGCACCGGTAATCGTGGCGCTTCCACCCTGGAGTTCCACCTCGATGTTCCTGCAGGCCGCAACAGGCGGGTCATCACTGGCTACGGTTACGGAAAACGTACAGCTGCTGGTGTTACCGCTGTTATCGACTGCTGTATAGGACACGATTGTTGTCCCCTGTGGGAAAAGGGCTCCGCTCGGGAGTCCTGCGGTCAGGTTTAATGCGGGCGCCCCGCAATTGTCTGCCGAGGTCAGTGAGCCTGCATAATCGACCAGGGCACCACATTGATCAGGATCACTTGGTGTGGAAATATTCGCCGGACAGGTGATCGTTGGAACCTGTGTGTCCGAGACCACGATATCGATGACATCCTGGTCGAAACCGCACACATTGGTTGCCGTTGCATTGATCCCGGAAGTACCCACAGGATATTGACTGTTAATAGAATTGAAGACTAATTGAGGCGCAGGAGAACCGGAAACGCTTACAAAAGAATACAGATCAACGACATTGAAGGTCGCGAAACACTCACCCGGGTCGGCGATCATGTTGAAAGGCCCCGGCACTGAAATCATGGGCGGGGTATTGACGACAACACTCACCGTGCTGGTGACCGATCCGCAAAAATTGGATACGGTAACGGAATAATCACCGCTGACCGCCCCAATGACAGAAGGCGTTGCAGTATTTCCATTTTGAATCGTACCCCCTGGCACCGACCAGGCATAAGTAAAAGGTCCCTGCCCGGCAACCGCCACGCTCAGGTTTAGCGTTTCACCGCTGCAGATCGGGCTGTTGCTCGAAGCGGCTGTGGAGAGCGAAACGGGCACGCAAGGATCGATCTGGATATAGTAGGTATTTACATCAGAGAGAGCACAACCCAGGGCATCCTGCCCGACAAGTGTCCAGGGTAATCCATATCCATTTGGTGAGCCAAATGGTACTGTGGGGATACCCGAGAGTGTTGCCGTCACAGAATTTTGAGTCAGGGTCAGGCCGGGTGGGATGTAATCAGCAGAATAGGAATCAAACCCCGACCCCCCTGTTGCCGAGAATGTCTGGCTGAACGGGAGGCCCACGGTGCCGGTGAATTTTTGACCGGGTAAATGGGATTCCGGGGAAAGGACGATCGGGTCGGTGGGGATGCAGGGGACTTCGTAGCAGTAATGTTGATCTATGTTCATTGTATATTCCAATGGATAATCAAAAGGTTGTGGATTGGCAATGATTATAACAATTGTGTATTCTTCACCCGGAGGTACTTTAAAGCTAAATATGTTATTATTAATAACATTAAATGAGACATGGGTATAGGCATGGCCGATGACATTGTCTTCTCCCTGAAAAATATTGAATCCTGCGTTATTGTAAGCGACGAAGTTTACATCTAGTGAAGGCTGTCCGGTCGGGATGCTAGTTGTAACAGTAACACATTGTGTGTCAATAGAATTCTGATTGGTTAAAACAAACGCATGATAGGGATAAAGTTGACCAATTTGGACCCTGCAGAGATCAGGATTAATACCAGAAGTGCATGTTGAGGAATAAAACAATGGATGTATTTCACCATCAATGCATCTTGCTAGCCGCCCAAATGCTTGACCGGATGAAGAAGTAATACCTTGACCTGTTGGAGGTGGAGAACCAAATGTTCCGTTCAACTGGGAGAGAGGTATTCCTATATATGTTTTATAATAAAAAGTTTGGGGAGAAAGAGGGCTGCCATCATATGTGAGAGTTAAAGTAAAATCCATCTCTGTTCCACAAACAAGGTCTTGCGTTGTTGCAAAACGAAATTGATTGATACTGCTATAAGTGCTGGAAACAGTCCCAAAATTAAATTCTCCATTGACAATGGTTACACCGGGCGTCGAACAGGTGAGTACTGCATTTACATTCGTAAAAGGAGTGGCAGCGTTATTAACAAGAGTGAAATTGAAATTCGCAACTTCACCTGGCTCAAGGATGCCATTTGCGTTGTTATACGGGCTTCCGGATTGTTCTGGAAAGTCAGGAACTTGCACGGAGAAGCCGAAAGACTCAATTGCATTAATTGGCATGACAATACCATGCCCGGCATCCCTGTCCACACCCGGTGCTTCGATATCAATGGCTGTAGTGAACAGGAGGTCGCGTACCTGTGTATTGCTGTATGATGGCAGCGCCTCCTTGACCAATGCAGCAATCGCAGCGGCATGCGGAGCAGCGGCAGAGGTGCCAAAGAAAGGATTAAATCCAAACATCGTAGTCGAAACGCCATCTGCTGCCGTGATGTCCGGTTTCTGAAGGGTTACCCCGCCGTTTGTTCCAAAGAACAGGTTTCCGGGTGTAATCGCTG
>JARQTN010000099.1 GCA_029976695.1 Lewinellaceae bacterium | reverse complement strand
TTCCATTTTCCCCTATCCATTTTCCATTCTCAATTCTCAATTAAAAAAGCTCCCCCTGCTTCGGAAGGCCATACAGGTTGAAGGTCTTGCGGTGATGTCTCGTCGACCCGTGTGCCCTGATCGCATCACGGTGGATACGGGTCGGATACCCCTTATTGGCATGCCACTGGTAATGCGGGAATTCAGCCCCGATCTCGCGCATGTACTGGTCCCGGTGGGTCTTGGCCAGGATGGATGCCGCAGCGATGGACCGGTATTTCCCGTCCCCCCGGATGATGCAGGTATGGGGTGTTTTGCCGTATGGTGCAAACCGGTTGCCGTCGATCAGCAGGTGCTGGGGTTTTGATGAGAGCTTGTCCAGGGCGCGGTGCATAGCAAGGAAAGATGCCCTCAGGATATTGATCTCGTCAATCTCTGCTTCCGTGACTTGAGCCACTGCCCAGGCAAGCGATTCGGATTCGATCACCGGGCGCAGCTCTTCACGCTGGGTTTCGGTCAGTTTTTTCGAGTCATTCAGCAATGGATGGTCAAAATTCCCCGGCAGGATCACGGCTGCCGCAAAGACAGGACCGGCCAGGCAGCCGCGGCCGGCTTCGTCACAACCGGCTTCGATCAGGTCTTGGTGCAGGAAAGGCAGGAGGGCCATGCCGCAAATATGGATATTTCACGCATTTCATAAAAACCCGCAAAACCGAAAATGCCTAATTTGGCAGGCTAAAACCAATTCAACATGAAACAGTTCCTGCTTTGTCTTTTCCTGCTGGTGAATACCCTCTTTGCATTCGGCCAGGAAAGTGAATCAAAATGGACACCCAAAGACATCACGCACACCGAATTCATGCGCTCCATCCGGATCTCGCCCGACGGCAATATGGTTGCCTGGACAAAACGGAAACCGGTCAAGGAGAAAGACAGATTTGTCTCCGACATTTACCTCACCCGAATGGATGCATTGAAAGAGGGAAAGCCGCGGATCATCCAGATGACATCCTCGGACGAGAATGACAGTTCCCCGGTCTTTTCACCGGATGGAGAAGACCTCTATTTCCTTTCCTCCAGGGAGAAAGGGAAAAAGCTCTGGAAGATGAGCCTGTACGGTGGCGAGCCGCAGGAGGTCCATGAATTCAAGAACGGGATCTCTAATGTCCAGTGGGTCACCGACTCGACTTTTGCTTACATTTCCCATGACGGAAAAACCCTGCAGGAACAGGAAGCGGAAGAAAAGAAAGACAATGTCATCGTCGTTGAAGACACCACGTTGTGGCAAAAGAACCGCATCTACCTGTTTGACCTGAAGAAAAAGCAATCCACCCGCATCACGGAAAACAAATACCCGGTCTCTGCGTACACGGTTTCAAAAGAAGGAAAATGGATGGTCTACCGGCTGACCATGAGCCCGCATTATGCCTCCGATGCCAACCCGGATCCAACGTACTTCCTGATGGACCTGTCAACCGGCGAAGCCACCGAAATCCTTGAAGGCTTCCAGACGCCGGGTAATTTCCAGTTTACCGAATCCGGCGATGGCTTCTATTTCGGTGCCGTCATTTCCAGCGATCCGGAATGGAACGGCTCCGGGGTGACAAAGGTCTATTATTTCAATATCACAACTGGCAATACCCGGAATGTCCCGCTTGACTGGAAATGGGAAAGCGAAGGCAGCTTCCATGCGATCGGTGACGATCTGCTGGTCGAACTCCCGAATGGCCCGACGAGCCTGCTGGCCTATTACCGGAAGGACGGCGAACGCTGGACCAAGTCGCTGGTCGATATGGGAGAAATGGACGAGCACACCTGGATCCAGGCCGTTTCAAAAGACGGTTCGAAGGCCGTGTATGAGTACAGTACGGCCGGTAAACTGCCGGCATATTTTATCGCCGACATTTCCTTCGACAGCGGTAAACTCTCCCTGGAAAACCCAATCGAAGTATGTGAACTGAACAAAAACCTGAAGAAAAAACCGGTCGTCAGGAGCGAAGTTTTTCGCTGGAAAGGCTATAACGGCGATGAAGTGAACGGGCTCCTGTACTACCCTGAAAATTATGAAGCAGGCAAAAAGTACCCGCTTGTCCTTTCCATTCATGGCGGGCCGTCCGGTGTGGACCAGGACCGCTGGCGCGAAAGGTGGTCCACCTATCCGCAGATCGTCGCGCAACGCGGGGCGTTTGTCCTCAAGCCGAATTACCACGGATCATCGCACCACGGCCTCGAATTCGTTGAATCGATCAAGAAAAACTATTACGAGCCCGAGATGGAAGACATCCTGGCCGGCATCGATATGCTTGCCGCACAGGGCCTGGTTGATAGAGACATGCTTGGTGTCATGGGCTGGTCCAACGGGGCGATCATTGCGACCATGCTGACCATCCGCTACCCGGACATGTTCAAAGTGGCCTGCCCGGGAGCCGGTGATGTCAACTGGACCTCTGATTTCGGCACGTGCGCGTTTGGTGTTTCGTTTGACCAGAGCTATTTCGGTGGTGCCCCATGGGACGATGTCAACGGCAAGTTTTACAATGAAGCCTACATCGTGAAATCCCCCCTGTTCGAGATCGAAAAGATCAAAACACCAACAATTATCTTTCATGGCAGCGAGGACCGTTCCGTGCCACGCGACCAGGGCTGGGAGTATTACCGGGCACTCCAGCAGGTCGGCAAGACACCGGTGCGCTTCCTGTGGTTTCCCGGTCAGCCCCATGGCCTTGGCAAGATCACGCACCAGCTGCGCAAAATGGAGGAAGAACTGGCCTGGATCGACAAGTACCTGTTCGGCAAGGAACCGGAAGACAACCCGGCTCTGAAGGAAGAAAGCCCGCTGGCCCTTGCCCTGAAGAAGCAGAAACTTGAAAGTGTGGATGGATTCTATGGCACCATGACCCAGGGCGTGCTGGTACCTGAATTTGCGGAGTATAAAGAAGACAGCCTTTCCGTTTCCGTTTTCGAAGTGACCAATGCGCAGTATGCGGCCTTTGACATGAAACATACATACCCGGTTACCCAGGCAAATTACCCGGCAGTTGTGTCTTTTGACCAGGCCCAGTCATATGTCCGGTGGCTGTCGGAAAAAACAAAACACACCTGCAGGCTGCCGAATGCAGGGGAGGCGGAAAAGTGGCATGAAAAAGCAACCAAAGCCGCAAAGTCTGAAAACACGCTCAACCAATGGGCCGGCTATGAAGTCACTTTTCAAGACATGCCGATGCTGGAAAAGGAAGTGGAAAAACTGGGAACGGCCCTCATCAGACCTGTTGGTTCCTTCAAGCCGCAGAAGATCGGCACGGCTGAAGTGTATGACCTGGCTGGAAACGTGGCTGAATATGATGCTGATGGCAATACCTATGGGTACAGTGCGGCGGATTATGCCGATACGGCAAACAGTGAAAATCAACCAAAACCGGGCTTTATTGGTTTCAGAGTGGTGCGCGCACATCAATAGCCGCCGCCCAGCAGCATGCAAAAATCGGATCCGCTAAAGCCAGCATTGGAATGGTTTGCCAGCCAGGGATGGGAGGCTTTCCCCTTCCAGAAGAGGGCCTGGACAGCATACCTTTCGGGTAAAAGCGGCATTATCAATGCCCCCACCGGGTATGGCAAAACCTATTCGCTGGCGATTCCCGTCATACTTGAAGCAATGCAGCACCCCGAAAAGGGATATCATCAGGGTCTCCAGTGCCTGTGGATCACACCGATCAGGGCACTGGCAAAAGAGATCCACCTCGCATGCTCCCGGGCGATCGAGGCACTCGGCCTCGACTGGCGGGTCGAGATTCGGACCGGTGACACAAAATCAAGTGCAAAGGCGAAGCAATTCAACAACCCGCCGCACATCCTGATCACAACGCCGGAAAGCCTGCATATCCTGCTGGCCAAAAAGGGCTATTCAAAATACTTCTGCGACCTGAAATCCATCATCATCGACGAATGGCACGAGCTCGTGGGTTCAAAGCGGGGCGTGCTCATGCAATTGGCCATCTCGCGCCTGCGGCCCAGGTGTGCAGGTCTCAGGCTCTGGGGCATATCGGCAACGATCGGGAACATGGAAGAGGCGATGGAGGTGCTGTTCGGCACGGATTACGATCCCGGAAAGCAGGAACTCATTACGGCGAAGGTGGCGAAGAAGATAGACATCGTTTCGCTCATCCCGGACGATATCGAGGCCTTTCCATGGTCCGGGCATTACGGCGTAAAAATGCTGGAAAAAGTATTGCCGATCATTGACCGGAACCAGAGCACGCTCATCTTCACGAATACGCGTGCCATGTGCGAGGTCTGGTACCAGAAGCTCATCGAGGCGAACCCGGACCTGGCCGGACAGGCTGCCATGCACCACGGGTCGATCAGCAGGGAGATCCGCGACTGGGTGGAGGAATCCCTGCACCAGGGCACGATCAAAGCCGTAGTGAGCACATCCAGCCTCGACCTTGGGGTCGATTTCCGGCCGGTGGAAGCCGTTGTCCAGATCGGCAGCCCGAAAGGCGTCGCACGTACCGTGCAGCGCGCCGGGCGGAGCGGCCACCAGCCAGGACAGACGAGCACGCTGTATTTTGTCCCGACGCATGCCCTCGAACTCATCGAGGCTGCGGCCCTGCGCGAGGCGATCTACGAAGGGACCGTCGAAGCGCGGCAGCCGTATATCCGTTCATTCGATGTACTGTGCCAATACCTGGTGACCCTTGCTGTATCGGAAGGATTCACCGGAGCGGAGGTCTTTGCCGAGATCAAAACAACCCATTGCTACCAGAGCATCACGGAGGACGAATGGCAGTGGTGCCTGAATTTCATTACGATCGGCGGGCAGTCGCTCCAGGCTTATGATGAATTCCAGAAAGTGGAGCGCAAGGGGAATTTTTTCCAGGTAACCAGCAAGCGGGTCGCCCTCCGCCACCGGCTGAGCATCGGCACCATTGTGGGTGATTCCAGCCTCACGATCAAGTATGTGACCGGAAAAAGGCTGGGTTCGATCGAGGAATGGTTCATCTCCCACCTCAGCCCGGGTGACACCTTCTGGTTTGCCGGCCGCAGCCTTGAATTCGTACGCATCAAGGAAAACATTGTCCAGGTCCGCAAGTCAAAAAAGAAAACGGGCAAGGTCCCATCCTGGCAGGGCGGGCGGATGCAATTTTCTTCCCGCCTGGCCAACAAGCTGCGCGAAAAGATCTTCGAATACCACCAGGGATCCTTCCGTGATAAGGAAATGCAGGAAATCAGGCCATTGCTGTCCCTCCAGGAAAGGCATTCGCTCGTGCCGGCGGAAAATGAATTCATGATCGAGCTCTTTGAATCCAGGGAGGGCCACCACATGATCATGTACCCGTTCGAGGGCCGGTTTGTCCATGAAGGAATGGGGGCGTTGCTGGCTAAGCGGATTTCAGCGGTCCGGCCGATCAGTTTCTCGATCGCGATGAACGACTATGGCTTTGAGCTCCTGTCTGACCAGGAGATCCCGTTGGAGGAAGCGATCGAGCGGGGCCTCTTCTCGGACATGGGTCTGGAAGCTGATATCCAGCAGAGCATCAACGCCACGGAGTTGGCCAAGCGCCACTTCAGGGAAGTATCGCGGATCTCGGGGCTGGTCTTTGCCGGATACCCCGGGAAACAGAAGAAAGAGCGCCACCTGCAGGCTTCTGCAGGGTTGTTCTTTGAGGTCTTCAGCGAGTATGAGCCGGACAACCTGCTCTTCCTGCAAACCTACGAGGAGGCGAAGTATTTCCAGCTGGAAGAACACCGCCTGCGCGCTGTCCTGCACCGCATCCAGAACCAAAAACTGAGGATCGTCCGGCCGGACCGCTTCTCTCCTTTTGCCCTCCCGATCATTGCGGACCGGCTGCGCGCCAGGATGACCTCAGAGAAGCTGGAGGACCGGATCGCGAAGATGAAGCTGGCCCTTGTGAATGGATAATGGATAATGGATAATGGATAATGGATAATTCAAGTTCCAAAT
>JARQTN010000098.1:23004-24501 GCA_029976695.1 Lewinellaceae bacterium | reverse complement strand
AATGATCCTGCCCCGCAAACACGCAATATCGATATCGAGGTGGGCGGCCCGGATGAGCCGAACCAGGTATTTGTGGACCTCAGCACTGGAAACCAGACGATTGTCGACAAGACTTCCTGGAACCTGGCGTTCGAAAGCGGGACGGCACGTAAAGTGCACCTGAATTCATCGACAGGCACGCTGGCGGCAAAATTCGAGACCACGGACCTGACTTCCATTACGAGTGAAGATGTGACTGAACTGGAACAGCGCTTTAGCCTCGATATCATTTTCGGTACCCTCGTTAGCGGGCAGCCTGAGCCATGGCTGGCTGAGACAGGCGCCTGGGTGGACAGCCCGGATGGAGGCCTGACAAGGACGGCAATCGACCAGGTCAATTCATTTCCGGATGCGAATTTCGTGTATGTGATCAATCCAGGAACAAGTTCAGAAGTCGATCCGCAAAACTGGTATAAAGTTCGGATCACATATGGATCCTCTCCTGCTAAGTATGAACTCCAGTATGCCAAGCTTGATGATCCTGTCATCAAGACGGTAGAGGTCAACCCGGATGATGCATACAATTTTGCATTCTTCAGCCTGGAGAATGATGAATTTGTCAATGTGGAGCCACCCAGGGATGACTGGGATATTGCATTCACCACCTGGACCGAGATCGAGAATTTTGGCTTTGAGATCCCATATTTGTTCAAAGATTATGTGATCCAGAACCGTTATGGCGTGTTTTCAGCAGAGTATATCATTGACTCAACCGCTAATCTGGTTGATGTATATGACGATTTCACCCTCGTGGATGCCACAAGTCAATCCTTGTCTCCGGAAGTGAACTTCATCGCCAGCAAATGGAGGACGGTTGCTTCACCATCACCAGGATCGGTGACTGCTGTCAAATCAGACCGGTTTTATATCATCCGGGACCGGACGGGCACATATTACAAGCTCGCGTTTACCAAAATGCTGAACGGGACAGGCGAACGCGGATATCCGGCGATCCAGTATACGGAACTGAAATAGATAGAGAATTACGAGTTTTGGGAAATAGAAAAAGGCTTCCAGTTGAAGGGAGCCTTTTTTGTTCATCGTATTTGATGTTCGTTCGAAGGATCGCATGTTCAGTTGTTCGCGTATTCGGTTATTCTGGTGTGGAACAAATGAACATTCGAATGATCGGATAACAGAATCATTGAACTGGTAAGCGATACGTTCGAAGGATCGCATGTTCAGTTGTTCGCGTATTCGGTTATTCTGGTATGGAACAAATGAACATGCGAATAATCGAATAATTGAATAACTGAACCGATTACCGTTCGAAGATTCGTGCATTCAGTTATTCGCGTATTCGGTTATTTTGGTGTGGAACAAATGAACATGCGAATAATTGAATAACTGAATAACTGAACCGATTACCGTTCGAAGATTTGTGCATTCAGTTGTTCGCGTACTCGGTTATTTTGGTGTGGAACAAATGAACATGCGAATAATTGAATAACTGAATAA
>JARQTN010000098.1:13616-22904 GCA_029976695.1 Lewinellaceae bacterium | reverse complement strand
GAATAACTGAACTGATTCAGGGTCGATGGTTCGCAAAGTCAGTTGTTTTTCCAGAAATAAGGGGTAAACAGGATCAGGATCGTGAATAGTTCAAGCCTGCCCAGCAGCATAAGAAAGCCGAGGAATGTTTTCACAACAAGCGGGAAATGGGCAAAATTATGCACAGGGCCGACATTTCCTATCGCGGGCCCCACGTTGCCCAGTGAAGTGGCGACTGCACCCGAGGCGGTCATGAAGTCGATCCCTAATCCGGAGAGGATGATCGTGCCCAGGATGAACAGGGCAAGATAGACCAGCAGGAATACAAGAATGTGGGTCAAGATCCTGGGTGCCACAACTTCCCCGTTGATCTTGATCCGGATCATGGCCCGCGGGTGCAGGATCCGCTTGAATTCGAGGATGCTGTTTTTCACGAAGACCAGGTGGCGGACGATCTTGATCCCGCCGCTGGTGGATCCGGCAGAGGCTCCGCAGAAAAGCAGGATAAAGCAAAACATCGTCATGCCAAATCCCCAGCTTGTGTAATCCGCAGTAATATATCCTGTAGTGGTCACCAAAGAAACGACCTGGAACAGCGCTTCCCTGATTGCCAGCTCAACACTGTTGTCTGTGACATTCCAGATCGTGATGCCGATGATGATGGTTGCCAATGCCAGGACAAGGAGATAACCCCGGAATTCCTCGCTGGCCCAAACCTGTTTGAATTTACCGCGCAAGCCATAATAGATGACCGTATAGTTGGTGCCTGCCAGGATCATGAACAGAACGATGGTATACTGGATCACCGGGCTCGAAAAATGGGCAATACTGTCATTTTTCGTAGAAAATCCCCCGGTCGCCATCGTGGTGAACGCGTGGTTGAGGGCATCATACACAGACATCCCCTCTGCCCAAAGGAGGAAGAAAAGCAATCCGGTCAACCCCACATAAATCAGCCAAAGCCTTTTCGCCGTCTCCTTGATGCGCGGGTGCAGCTTGTCTGATGTGGGGCCGGGTGCTTCGGCCACGAACAATTCGATCCCTCCGATGCCGAGGAGCGGAAACAATGCAACAGTCAGCACAATGATCCCCATGCCGCCGATCCATTGGGTCATGCTTCGCCAGAACAGGATACCTGCGGGCACGGATTCGATATCTTCCAGGATGGTCGCCCCTGTTGTCGTCATTCCCGAAACGGTTTCGAAGAAGGCCTCAAGCACGTTCGGGATCACGCCGCTGAGCAGGAAAGGGAGCATGCTGAACAGGACCATGGTAAACCAGCCGACACCGACGATGAGGTATCCCTCGCGTTTTTCGATGACCGTGCTTTCATCTCGTTTGATCAGGCTGAACAGGACACCTGCGGAAATGGTGATCACGGAGGAGTAAATGATCGGCATGTGGTCTCCTGCCCTGAAATAAAATGAGAACGGCAGGCAAAACAGCATCAGGATACCGATCATGATATACAATGCCCCCAGGACATTGGAAATGGGCCGGATTTTGAAGGGGAGCTTCACAATCACCTGAATATACGTTCAACTTTTTCGATGTGGGCGCTTTGCGTGAATACGAGGACACGGTCACCCAATTGCAATTTGAAATCCGGGGTCGGGAAAATGCTTTCTTCATCCCGGATAATCCCCGCTACGATGACCTTTTCCGGCAGGTTCAGGTTTTCAATCGTTTTCTTCGTCAGGCGGTTTTTCTTGTCGATCACATATTCGATGACCTCTGCATCTACCCCGTGCAGGCTCGCGATGGCAACGATCTTCCCCTTGCGAACAAACCTGAAGATATTGTTGGCCGATATCAGTTTTTTGTTGATGATCGTATCGACCCCGATCCCCAGCGAGATATGCGTGTACACTATATTTTCAACCTCGGCGATTGTCTTGTACACGCCCGCCTCCTCGGCGATCACGCTCGTGATGATATTCGTCTCCGAATTCGGTGTGAGGGCAATGAAGGCATCCATGCGTGCCAGCCCCTCTTCTTTCAGCAGGTCGATGTTGCTGGGGTCTCCCTTGATGACGAGGCTGTTCTCAAGGTTGGCCACAAGGTATTTGCACGCTTCCTTGTTTGCTTCCACAATGGTGACCTGGTAGTTCTTTTCCAACAGTTTGGCAGCCTGGTAACCCATTTGTGTACCCCCGATGATCATGACATTCCTGACCTTTTTCGGGGCCTTTCCGATCAGCGAGAGTACATCCTTGATCTTTTCTTTTTGTGTGAGGAAATAGATATGATCCTTTCGGCGGAGGATCGTATCCCCTTTCGGCAGGATCGTTTGGTCACCCCTCAGGATCGCCATCGGGCGAAAAAACTGGCTGGCATGGATCTGTTCAATCTCGTCGATCCGGAGGTTGACAAGCGGGGAGGCGTCATCCAGCGAAATCCCGGCCAATGAAAACTTTCCTCCCTCAAAGTCAAACAGGTCTGTCACGGTTGTTTCCTTGATCAGTCTCTCTATTTCATTTGCGGCAAGGATGGTCGGTGCGATCAGGCGGTCAATCCCCAGTTCCTGGAATGTCTCCCGTTCATTTTCCGTCATGTACTCGGGATTTTCCACACGTGCAATGGTTTGCCTTGCACCCATTTTCTTGGCCAGGATGGCACTCACCAGGTTTGTTTTTTCGGAAGTCGTCATCGCAAGGAACAAGCCTGCAGAGCCTGCCTCGGACTGATGCAATACACCGATGGAAGCGGAGTCGCCATTTACAGTGATCACGTCAAGGTGGGTCTGGGCGTATTCGAGGACATCGGGGTTGATATCGATCAGGGTAATGTCCTGCTGCTCGTGGCAGAGCAGTTTGGCCAGGTGGAATCCGAGGTCTCCGGCCCCGGCGATCACTATTTTCATGGCTCTTCGATTAAACATCAAATATATTCATATCGTTTTAATACAAATGATTTTCAATATACCTTTGAATCAAACAGATCATCCCATGCGCATTCTTGTTGTCTGTTTAGGAAATATCTGCAGGTCGCCCATCGCGGAGGGCCTTTTCAGGAAAAGGATCCTGGAGCAAAACCTGCCCTGGGAAGTGGATTCTGCCGGTACAGGTTCATGGCACATCGGCGAAATGCCTGACCACAGGTCTGTCAGCGTCTGCAGATCAAAAGGGCTGGACATCTCCGGCCAGCGGGCCAGGCAGATCCGGATGGAGGATTTCTATCATTTTGACAGGATCCTGGCGATGGACCAGGCTAATGAGGACCACCTCCTGAAGATGAGGCCGGATGACGCGCGTGCCAGGGTCAGCAAGATGCTCGATTTTATCGACCCGGACGGTCAACTCGAGGTGCCTGATCCTTACTGGGACGGTCGTTTTCACGAGGTGTATGAACTGCTAGACGATGCTGTGGAAAAGGCGGTAGATTCATTCATGGCGAACCAGTCCCAGGATGTCTGAACCGGTCTTCAGGGAAAATGTCCGATTTGTGATCATCAGGCGATTCGGGTACCTGCCGGAAGCCAAGATCTACGAATCCAGCCTTCTGGATGCAGGCATCCATGGTTTCCTTTCCAATACGAATACCAGCCAGCTGCTTCCGTTTATGGAAGGTGCGATCGCACTGCATGTCCCGGAGCACCAGCTTGAAGAAGCCCGCGGCATTCTTGATGAGCTGGATGCCGAGGCGGTGAAGCTACCGTACGATGCGGATTACAGGGATGCGGACCTGGACGATATCGAGTTTGCCCGCCTGATCACAGAGCGGGAGAAATGGCTGAATGCAAATCCCGGCCGCATCACCCTTTTGCTCATCCTTTCACTTGTGGGTATTGCGGCACTTGTCTTTGCCATCCTCATGGGATACAGGTACTTCTGACTGGTCACCTCGTGGCGGCATGCCTGTGAAACAGGATTTCACAACCCACGGGCCCATTGGATCATTCCGGATAAGAATGACTGCCGCATGCAAGGGTCAACCTAATGAGAAAACAAGAGTGATCCCTGTTCTGAGCAGAATGCTTGAAAATCCGGGAATACACCGTCTATTCCTGAACATTTTGTCCTTTTTTATATTAAGATGTATGAATCCAAATCAAAATTGAGAATCATGACCTTAAGAGAAAAAACAAAAGACATCTACGACATGATCGCTCAGGGCAAGCTCCTTGATGCATTCGATAAGTACTACGCGGACAATGTAGTCATCACTGAACCGCGGGGTACCTGGAAAGGAAAAACCGATTGCAGGACGCATGAGGTCGAGTTTCTGGGAATGGTCAAGGAATTTCACGGGTTGGAAGTAAAAGCCATTACTTCGGATGAGGATGCCGGCATCGTCATGCACGAGACGGCCATGGACGTCACCTTCAAGGATGGCAACCGGGTGAATATGGAGCAGGTCGGAGTCCAGAAATGGGAAGACGGGAAAATCGTCCATGAACGGTTTTACTACCAGGGCTGATCAGCACAAGAATCAATAAGGAGCAGGTTCAGAGAGCTTGCTCTTTTTTATTTTCATGATTGATAATGAAAGATGAGAAAGAACGTAATTATTACGGGATCGCAGGGAAACCTTGGCAGTGCCGTTACGAAGAAGTTTGCAAAAGAAGGCGATCACGTGATCGGGACGGTTGAACCGGGGAAATCACAGGATCAAGCAAACAATCATGTCGCCTATCATGAAGTGAACGTGCTGGATGCGGATGCAGTCGATGCGTGGGTAGCCGGGGTGCTGGAGGAAATTGATACCGTAGATGCACTCGTTTGCCTCGTTGGCGGATTTGGCATGTCCGGCCTCGTAAAATCGGGCAGGGAAGACCTGGATAAAATGATCAGCCTGAATTTCTTCTCTGCATTTTACGTGGTCCAATCTTTCCTGAAAAGGACGAAAAGTCAGGACAGCCCTGTCCATGTTGTGTTCATGGGAGCGAAGCCTGCGGTTGAAAAGGCCGGATCAAAAGGCGTTTTCCCATATGCCCTCTCCAAATCAATGGTCATCAGTCTGGCCGATGCGATCAATGCAGAGAGCAACGAATTGAATGCGTTTGCTTCTGTCATGGTGCCCAGTATCATCGATACGCCGCCTAACCGGGAATCGATGCCCGACGCGAACTTCGACGACTGGGTCACACCGGAGAGCATTGCAGATAAAATCTTCTTTGTCTGCAGTGAGCAGGGTCGTGACCTGAGGGGTACAGTATTGAAAGTGTATGGCAATGTGTAGCCGAAAGGATTGCATTTTATACTTCAAGGACAATAAGGCAGCAAATCTGAGCATTATCCATTCAACCAATCATATACGATAAAACCGAATGTCCGTGATCCTGATTTTGATATCCATGCTACTGGTTTCCATTCCCCAGGGGACGACCCAGGAAATCGACAGGGAAAAAATGACCCGGAAAGTCAATGCACTGCGGGAAGCGGGTTGTATTTGTGGCAGAAAAAAAATGTCGCCTGCCCCTCCGCTGAGGTGGAACGAAACCCTTGAAGAGTCGGCTTACAAGCATGCCAAAGACATGCAGAAAAGAAACTATTTCAGCCATGTCAGCCCGAACGGAAAGAATCCGGGCGACCGGGTCAAAATGTCGGGATATGACTGGTCATACGTTGGTGAGAATATCGCTTCGGGGCAAAAGACCTTTGAAGAAGTGCTTGACCGATGGATCAATAGTCCGGTTCATTGCAAGATCCTGATGAATCCCAATTTCGACGAAATGGCCGTTGCCCGTTATGAGGACAAATGGGTGCAGCATTTCGGTCGCAAACGGGAATAGCTTTTTACCAGCGAAATCCATATTTTTGAACTGTGCAGAATCATTCTATAAGGCGATTGTACCAGAACCTGGCAGCTGGACTGCTGAGCATCCTGCTCATGCTGCCAACGATTGCCAAATTTGCACATGATTATCTTGAGCATCATTCTCACGAACTTTGTGCCGATGAACTGAAAGGGGAGGTTCACTACCATCGGATGGAAACAGAATGTCATTTCCAGCCAGTTTACATCTCACCCTATACGGTCAGTAATATCGCTCAACCCACAGACCTTCAAAACGAAGATCCCGCATATACAGAGGTTTTAACTCAGGTTGTCTATGCGGACAAACCGTTCGTGGTCAGCCTTCGCGGTCCGCCTTCCCGTCCATACTTTCCTTTCGGCTAACCGTTTCCTAATCCAACTTTCTAACCAGATTGATCTTGATGAGCAATGTGAAAGCTCCATCAATAATTGTTCGTGTCCTTTACTTTGTCGCTATGGTTGTCATGGCCAGCTCTCTCTATGGGCAGGAATGCACACTCTCGATGCGCGGCCAGGTACTGGATGCACATGACAAGGTGCCGCTTGAATATTCAAGCATCTACATCCTGGAAACGGGGAATGGTGTGGCGGCAGACTCGGCAGGCATGTTTTATATCGGGAACCTTTGTCCGGGTACATACACACTGAGATACAGTCACATCGGGTGCGACCCGCGCACAAGGAAAGTGAGGCTCAGCCAGGACCTGGAAATCACACTCGTACTGGAACATCATGCCGAACTGCTTGAAACAATTCACGTAGCGTCCAGGGCATTCGGTCAATCTGTTTCACAGTCCAAAGCATCCATTGGCGTTGAGGAAGTTGCCCGTTTCAGCGGACAAACTTTAGGTGAAGCCCTTGAGTCCGTCTCGGGTGTTTCTGCCCTCCAGACGGGCCCAACCGTATACAAGCCGATCATCAGGGGGTTGCACAGCAACCGGATCATCCTGTTCAACAACGGACTCAGGCAAACAGGCCAGGAGTGGGGCAGCGATCATGCGCCGGAAATTGATCTCCAGGCACTGGACAAGGTCGTTGTGATGAAAGGGGCCGGGACAATGGAATACGGGGTGGATGCCATTGGTGGTGTGATCGTAACAGAAAAAGACAGGTTGCCTTATGGTGGCGAGTCCTCCGGGAAGGCCCATATGGTTGGCATGACCAATGGTGGATTGGTTGGTGCCGGGATGGAATATGCCTTTCCCTTCGGGGTGAATAAGCATTTTGCTGGCGAATTGCAGGCAAGCTTCAGAAAGGCGGGGGATTTCAGGTCCCCCGCCTACAGCCTGACGAATACGGGGCTGGAGGAGTTGAATGCTTCAGCGGCATTTGGTTTCGAACATGGTCTCGATGGCGTGCAAGTGTACCTGAGTACATTCAATACGGAGCTCGGTGTACTGCGCAGTGCGCATATTGGCAACCTGACCGATTTCGAGCAGGCGATTGAAAGCGACAGGCCGCTGGTCACGGATGACTTTTCGTACGAGATCAATTCGCCGCGCCAGAAAGTGCATCATCACCTGGGTAAGGTCGAGGGAAAGAAATGGTTCAGCTGGGGCATGATCAAGGTATTGTATGGTGTGCAATACAACCAGCGGGAGGAATTTGATATCAGGAGGGGGGACCGCGACCAGATCCCGGCGATGAGCCTGGGACTGTTCAGCCAGCAGGCCGAGGTCTCTTTCCACCACCACCCGGAAGGGGAGGGACCGCATGGGACGGTTGGCCTTGTGCTTAACCACAGGGACAACACCAATAACCCGGAAACGGGCATCCGGCCGCTTATCCCTGATTATGCCTTTCTGGCCCCCGGGTTGTTTGTCACTGAAAGGCTGGAAAAAGAAAGGTATACGGTTGAGGCTGGACTGCGCTACGACTATCAAAGATTGCAGGTGCTGAGGTTTAACCTGGCCAACCAGCTTGAGCGTCCGCTTTTCCATTTCAACCAGTTTTCGGGCACCTTCGGAGGAGCATATGAAGTGAGCAGCAAGTTATCGGTATCCGGCAATGTGAGTACGGCACACCGGGCCCCCGGGGTTCATGAGTTGTTCAGTGAGGGCCTGCATCACGGTGCGGCTACGATCGAGGAGGGAGATCCGGACCTTTCGCCGGAAAGGTCATTTGAACTCCAGGCAAGCCTATCATGGAAGCCCGTATCTGCACTGGATATTGTGGTCGAATACTACTGGAAACGGATCAACGATTTTATCTACCTCCAGCCTTTGCCTGAGCCAAGATTGACGATCCGGGGCGCTTTCCCGGTCTTTCAATACAGCCAGACGAATGCCCGGATGACAGGTATCGATGCATCCATACGCTGGCAGATCACTCCGTATATCGAGTCTGTGACACAGGTTTCATTTATCCGGGCAAAAGATCTGGATGCCCGGGTGCCCCTGATCTTTATTCCCCCGGACCAGTTGATGCAGAAGTTTCGCTATGTATCCGTCCCGACGAAAAGGGGATTGCGGTTCGATGGTTCTGTGACGCTTCAGTGGGTGAGGCAGCAGGACCGGTTTCCCGAAGGTGTTGACCTGGCACCGCCGCCTGATGGTTATTTTCTTGCAGAGTTGGGTGCCGGGCTGCAATTCCCGGTTGGATTGCAGGAGGGGAGGGCCTCTATCCTGGTATCCAATGCATTCAATGCGCGCTACCGTTCTTACCTGAACAGGTTGCGCTATTTCGCCGATGAGGTCGGCCGGAACATTCAGTTCCGTATTCAATATTTATTTACACAAAAACACAAAAATTAAATTGATATGAAAAACGGTTTTTTATTGCTCATTTTTATTGTTGCTGCAATGTTTATCACAAGTTGTGAAAAAGATGATCCTGAACCTGTCAATGAGGAGGAACTGATCACCACGGTCCGTGTGGACTGTGTGCCGCAGGCTGGAGGGCAAAGTGTTGAACTTTCCTTTGTTGATCTTGATGGAGACGGTGGACAGGCACCTGTGATTACGGGGGGCGAATTCAAGGCTAATACACTGTATAATGTAGAGGTGACATTCCTGAACGAAACGGAAACCCCTGCCGAGGATATAACGGAAGAAGTAAGGGAAGAGGGGGATGAACACCAGGTCTTTCTTTTAATTTCTGGTGTGGACATTACGTTCAGTTATTCTGATGCGGATAACGGGGGTAATCCGATCGGGCTGGAAATGGAGTTGGCTGCCGGAGCCCCAAGTACGGGTCAGCTGCGTCTGATTTTACGTCATCAACCTGACAAGGATGCTTCCGGAGTTGCAGGGGGAGACATTACGAATGCAGGCGGGGAGACAGATGTGGAGGTCAGCTTTCCTGTTGAAATCGTCGATTGATGAATAATTGATGATGAATCATGAATGATGTACAGTAGCGGCTGCTTCAGCTGCCGGCATTGTGCAGCATAAAACGGTCATAAACAATTGAAAGCTCGGGGATTCAATCCGGTGATCTGAGGGAAGGAATGTATAATGGAAAATTGAAAATTGAAAATGGAGAATTGTACGTCCTGACATGGATCGACCGCCCAAAATGTGCCGTAGGTACAAAATATTGGTAGCCGGA
>JARQTN010000098.1:0-13516 GCA_029976695.1 Lewinellaceae bacterium | reverse complement strand
GACCGCCCAAAATGTGCCGTAGGTACAAAATATTGGTAGCCGGAGCATGTAACAAAACAGCGTGCCGTAGGTACGCCATGTTTGATAGATTAGGGATAAGGGATGAATGACGATTGATGGAATGATCTGTGTTCCGCACTGAAGCATTAAACTGTCTGAAAGGATTCTGGGCTTTTTGTTACAAATAAGGGAAGCTGGTTTTGACCTCGGATCAAAATGGAATATGAAGGCCATGGAAACCGCGGAATTCTCTCGTGAAAACGCCTGGGTAGAAATTCCACGAACATCTAAGATGTTCGAATTAGGTAGTTATTTATACATTATGAATTTTATCCATATAATTTCCCGGGACGGATGGTTCACCATTCGTCCCGGCACTTTTTCCAATCTGACTTGAATCGCCGGCAGCCGTGATTTTAAAGGGCTGTATCATTTTTTATCCGGACTATATCACTGGCGGTGATGATTCGCGGGGGCTGGAAAGGGCGATCTGTTTGTGACTCCTGAAGTAGATCGAACATCTAAGATGTTCGAATTGAAGGCCAAGTTATACATAACAGATAATTTTAATGTATTCTGGTATCCAACCAGGGATGTGCACTTGTTATAACATAAAATGGTCAACGATATTTAGGCATGGTCATGCCCCCTGAACCTGCAACACTGAAGCATAAATGAACGGCTTTCGCTCCAGATGTCAGCCTACTGACGACGCCTTGCTGTCGTGTCAGCATTTAAGGTGTCGGACATCGTTGCTCCCTGAACCCGCAACCCGCAACCTTAAACCCGTAACCTTAAACCCGCAACCCTGAACCCGCAACCTTATTGCATGACATTTTTTAACCAACGAATATCATCACAACGTCCCCCTCAGCTCCTGCTCGCGCTCGATCGCCTCAAACAGGGCCTTGAAGTTTCCCTTCCCGAATGACCGCGCACCCTTGCGCTGGATGATCTCGTAGAATACAGTCGGGCGGTCCTGCACAGGCTTGGTGAAGATCTGCAGCAGGTAACCATCCTCATCCCGGTCGATCAGGATGTTCAGCCTTTTCAGGTCCTCAAGGTCCTCATCGATATGCCCGACACGATCGAGGACATCTTCATAATAATTGTCTGGTACATACAGGAAATCCACCCCGTTGTTCCGCAATTGGTCAACCGTTTCAATAATATTGTCCGTTGCCACAGCAATGTGCTGCACGCCGGCACTTTTATAGAAGTCCAGGTATTCCTCGATCTGGCTTTTTTTGAGCCCTTGCGCTGGTTCATTGATCGGGAACTTGATGTAACCGTTCCCGTTTGAGACCACCTTGCTCATCAGGGCGGTGTATTTCGTGGAGATGTCCTTGTCGTCAAACGTGATCAGCAGCTTGAAGCCCAGTATCTCCTGGTAGAATTTGACCCACTTGTTCATGCCGCCAAGTTCGACATTGCCCACGCAGTGATCCACATACTTCAAGCCAACCGGAGTCACTTTTCGCATAGACGAACAAGCCGTAAAACCGGGCATGAACACACCATGGTAGTCTTTGCGCTCGACGAGCGTATGGACCGTTTCACCATAGGTCTTGATACCGGCAACGACGATCGTCCCGTCGTCATCGGAGATCTCATAGGGTTCAAAAGCTGATTCTGCGCCCCGTGCTGTTGCTTTTGCATACGCATCCCGGGCATCATCCACCCACAGCGCGAGGACTTTTACCCCGTCGCCGTGCAAGGCCACATGGCGCGCGATCTCATGGTCGGGCTGCAGGGCAGCACTGAGCACAAAACGGATCTTTCCCTGCTGGAGGACGTAGGAAACGGCATCCCTGTACCCGGTCTCTGGACCCCGGTATGCAATGAGTTCAAATCCAAAGGCAGCCTGGTAGTAAAGTGCAGCCTGCTTGGCGTTGCCTACGTAGAATTCAATATAGTCGGTACCATTGATCGGAAAGGTATCCAGGTTAGTTTTTTGGGCTTCTTTGGTTATCGTATCCATTTGATTTGGTTTTTGATTGGTTTGTGCATGTGAAAACAATGATGTTATAGCCAGGACAAGTAATAGTCCTCGTCTTCAATGTCTGCGGCATAATTTGTCATCAGGAGCGGTTTGAATGTATCCACCATCACCGCAAGCTCCTCGGTGCCTTTGACCCCGATGCTCTTCTCGACTGTGCCCGGGTGCGGACCATGGGGGATACCGCCCGGGTGCAGCGTGATCTGTCCCTTTTCAACGTGCTTCCTGCTCATAAATTCGCCGTCCACATAATACAGAACCTCATCGCTGTCAATGTTGCTGTGATTGTATGGCGCGGGGATCGCGAGCGGATGATAATCGTACAGCCTGGGAACAAAGGAACAGACAACGAAGCCGCGGGCTGCAAAAGTCTGGTGAACAGGCGGCGGCTGGTGGACCCTTCCTGTGATCGGCTCAAAGTCATGGATCGAAAAGGCATAGGGGTAGAGGTATCCGTCCCACCCGATGACATTGAACGGATGCCCCTTGTAATGGTAAGGATACATCTGGTCCTGTTTTTTGATGAACAGGGGGTAATCCCCTTTTTCATCATAGGTTTCCAGCACGGATGGTTTGCGGATGTCCCGCTCGCAAAACGGGGCGTGTTCCATCAATTGTCCGTGGCTGTTCCTGTATCTTTTGGGTGTCGTAACCGGGCTGGAGGATTCTACGATAAACAGCCTGTTAGCCTCATTGTGAAACGCCATTTGGTAAATCGTTCCACGCGGAATAACCAGGTAGTCACCATACCCAAACTCAATGTTTCCATACATGGTGCGCAATGTGCCTTGCCCCTCGTGCACAAAGATGATCTCATCTGCATCCGCATTCTTGAAGAAGTAATCAGTCATACTCTTCCTCGGGGCTGACAGGATGATTTTACAGTCATTGTTCACCAAAACGGGCTTCCTGCTTTCCAGGTAGTCCTCCACCGGGGAAATGTCAAAGCCACGCAGGCTGCGGTGCTTCAATTGCTTGTCGTGGATCAGTTTGGGGGCTACCGAATACGGGCTGCCAATCTGCCTGATCTGGGTCGGCGGATTTGTATGGTACAGGGTAGCGTAGGTATCATTGAACCCCTCGGTGGAAAAGAGCTGTTCATGGTACAGGCTGCCGTCGGGCTTCCTGAACTGTGTATGTCTTTTTGGTGGTATTTCACCTAATTGATAGTAATGCATATTGTGATGGTTTATTCTTCGTCAATGGATTGGTTAATCTTTTCCAGTACAGACAGCAAGAGTTCAATATCATAGGGAGAAAGCGCATTGAAATGCTTTTTCCTGAACTCCTTTACCCTGGTGATCAATTCAAAATGCCGGTTCATGCCCCCCCGTGTAAGCGAGACCAGGAACCTGCGCCTGTCCTCCGGGTCTGTTTTTCTTTGCAGAAGTTGCTTGTCCACAAGGAGGTCGAGGATCCGTGTCACGGTGGGCGGGTCTTTGGCCAGGTACCGGCAGATCTCCAGCTGGTTCAGCGCTCCTTTATTGGCCAGCAGATCCATGACGACCCACTGGTCGGCGGTCAGGCCGGCATTCATTTTCGTGAGCTCCTGCTGGAAAGCCCGCTTCAGGCGTTTGGCAGTACGCTCGATCAGGAACCCTGATAACCCTTCACCTGTAAACTGGTATTCCGCAATTTTTTCTTCAAGATCCATTTAGTTCGTATGCTAATTATTTACAAATTAACAAATAATAACGGAATTGTTTCATTGGTTGGCCCGGGGGGATTTTTGGGAAAGTTATTTGGATTTAGATTGTTTCTACTTATAGAACGAATCATCTGAATTTCCCTTCATTATTTCAAACAACTTAATGTCATGTTACCATTGCAGCTTTTAAATGTGATTGGGATCATTATCGTGCTGTACTTTGTTATCGATTTATTTGCCGCGGACCAAAGCGATTCCAAAGTATCCCTCGCAGGGGGCCTGGCATCAAAAAGTGGTTTCAATGCATTGACCGGTTCGAATGCACCCGAATACGGGAACACAGGATTTGATCCTGTCCCTGTTCATTCCAGTGAGGATGGCAATTCATTGCTCTTTATCAGGGAAAAAGAGAGGCTTGTCCGTGCTTTTTACAAGCAGATGTATGAACGGTGGAATGCGGATGTCTTCAAGGATCTGATCGAAGACGAAGACCGCCATATTGCTGCGATATCTGTTGCCATTCCGGAAGGCTTGCGTTTGGAGGATGCTGACCGTTCCTCATGGGGCAGCAGGTTGAAAACTGTTTTCCCGAAAATCACCAGGCGGGGAGAAAAAAGCCTTGAAGATGCCATTGTGGCTGGTGTCATGCTGGAAATGTGGGCCCTGTCTGATGCCATTGAAATGGAGGATAAATGTTGCTCTGACGAATTGCGCAACTTGCTCCGTGGATTCAAAAACCATTGCTGCAACCATATCAGGATGATGAAGAACAACCTGTTCATGGCTGCATAGATGCATATTGTAACTTATTGAAATTCATAAAATTATATCCAGGAAGCTTAAAAAGGAATAATTGCCGGAGGGATTTTTTCGAATTTGAAGGGGTTTGTTGTCACACGAATAGTTATATCACGAAGCTTCAGTGTGAATCCTTCAGAGAAGGGATCGGATTTCAATGTTTGGCGGAAGGAAAACAGTGGGGTAAGTGTTCTAATGAATGAGAAGCCTCATCTGAATATCCCATCATTGTTCATTTCAATCTTAAAGTCATGTTACCAAATCAATTGAGAAATGCGATTGGAATCATTGCACTGTTATTTGGTGTTGTCGGGTTGTTCGCTGCAGATCAAAACGACACCCGGATATCCTTCGATCGGGACATGGCGACAGACAATGATTTTACGATTGCACCGGAAGCCTCAACACCCGACATCTGCACCTACCTGAAGGAAGTTTTGCCCATGGAACCTGTGTCCATTCATGAGGAAATGGCCATGGAGTACCTGAGGGAGAACGAAAAATTTGCCCGTGATTTTTACCTGGAAATGTTCGACATCTGGAATGACGAAATTTTCAGTAAAATGGCGGAGGCCGAAGAGGTCCACATGGAAACGGTCCTGTGCCTGCTGGAGAAATACGAAATTAAGGATCCGGCAGCAGGCCTGAAGATCGGGGAATTCAAAAACCAGGAAATGGCTGAGCTTTTTCCCAGGCTGATTGAACGAGGCAGCAAAAGCCTTGCCGATGCATTTGCAGCCGGATCGATGCTTGAAGTATGGAACCTGTGTGACCTGATGAATTGTGAAAAGTGCCTGAACAGTGCCGACCTGAATGCGGTCGTCACGGAATTTAAAAGGAGTACAAGGAATCACATCAGGGTGATGCACGCCAACTTGAAAGGGTATGGCAAGCACCTCGAACCATGTTCACTGGATCATGATTTATTTGAATTGATCACGCATAGTGGACAGGAAAAGGAAAGTATGTTTTATGACAAGATCAAGGATTGTCCGTTCTTCAGGGACAGGGTGCCATGTGATAAAAACAAATTGAAAGTGATCAACTGATCATTTTCTGAAAACGGCTCTGAAACATGATTCCACTTATCAGGAAGAGAACATGGCTTCCTCTTCATAAGAGATTCATGTGAATCGGTGGACAGCAAGATATTCCGAAGCTGTCCATTTTTTTCTCCTGGATAAAATAATCAGGAAAAAGTGAAAGGAATTTGGAAAGTGTGCGTACTACTGAGTGAACCGGTTGGAAATACACGTTATTGATTCACTTAAAAGTAGAAAATCATGCTACCGAAATCATTGAAAAACGCCCTGAGCCTGACAGCCTTGCTTTTCATTGGCATGTTTGTAACAGCATGCGACAAAAATGATGCAGGTATTGGCCTTGATGAATTATCTGAAACATACGACCTGACAGCACGCAGCCCGGAAACCGCTGAAGTATGTAATTGGGTTGCCCAGCTCACTGGAGGGGATCTGGAACCCATTGAGGAAGAAGCGATCAAATTCATGAGGGAAGAAGAAAAACTCGCCCGTGATGCATATCGCACATTGTTTGACAAATGGGGCGTAAATCCGTTCAGGAATATTGCAAATGCCGAGCAAAGGCATATGGATGCCATCCTTTGCCTGATTGATAAGTACGGGTTGATGGATCCGGTCACGATCGATGCAGCCGGCGTATTTGAAAATGAAGAACTCACAGACTTGTATGAAACACTCATGACCCAGGGAAACGAAAGTGTCATTGAAGCATACAAGGTCGGGGCCATGATCGAGATCACAGATATCCTCGATCTCCGGGAAAGGATCGGACAAACCGACAACCCGGATATCCAGGCAGTATTCAATGAACTGGAAAGGGGCTCGAGAAACCACCTGAGAGCATTTGCACGCAACCTTGAAAACCTTGGCGTTGAATTTGATCCGGCACCCATGGAAGAAGCGGATTACCGCGCAATCGTCGAAAGTGATATGGAGAAAGGGGGAAACATATGTGGAAACCCAGGCAACAGTAAAGGCAACAGTAAAGGCAAAGGTAAAGACAAAGGAAAAGGAAAGGGAAAAGGAAAGGGGGATTGCATGGAAGATGGAAACGGACCTGGTAAAGGAAATGGCAAGGGATTCAAAAACCAGCAATCCAGCCAAAAAACGGATGGGTTACGCCCATGTGACGGCACTGGCAAGGGATACAAGGGTGGCCATAACGGCCAGGATGGAAAAGGCAACGGAAACAAGGGAAACGGAAAAGGTGGGAATAACAGTGGAGGCAACGGAAATGGAGGCGGATAATAAGCAGCACATCCTTTCAGCTTGAATCTCAATGAATAAACGTTGTGAGAGTGTTTTGGACGGCAGATTGCAAAATTTGCCGTCCTTTGTATTTTAGGCACCAGGAAACGCCAATGCCCGCTTCATGCTTATTGCAAAAGAAATTTGTGACCGGTATACGGACAATGAACTTGTCGAAGAGACACTTCGGAATGTAGATTTTCTCTCCTGCATCTATGGCAGGTATGAAAAACGGTTATTGCGTTTTATCACCCGGATTTCTTCCCTTGATGCAGAAGAGGCCAGGGACGTGTTGCAGGATGCATTCATAAAGGTCTGGAAAAACCTGAACGCCTACGATCCTTCAGTAAAACTGTCCAGCTGGATCTACCGCATCGTCCGCAACGAAACAATAGCACAATGGCGGAGAATGACCGGGTATGGAAAAGTCAGGATGGTGCCAATTACGGAGAAGATGGAGAGCGCATTACCGGAATTGCTGGACGACCGCGACCTGTCTGAAGAGGGGATGCTTGTTTTGCACCAATTGGTCGACGGGATCCCTGTGAAATACCGGGAGGTCATTGTCCTGAAGTATTTTGAAAAGATGAATTACGATGAGATCTCGGATGTCCTGAAAATCCCGGAAGGTACCGTAGCCGTGCGCCTGAACAGGGGCAGGAAAATGGTGGGGAAACTGATCCGGGAACAGAAGATCGACTTTAAGTCGCTTCCATAATTTGAATACGCAGAAATGGGTCAAGCAGAAGAAATTATTGACAGGATAAGATCCGAGGAGATCCGCCCCAGGCCAAAATGGCAGATCGTAGCCAGAAGAACAGCCTTCCGGGTTGCGTGGATCCTTGCCATTGTATTGGGTTCTATTTCCTTTTCTGTGATCCTTTATGTGGTCCGTGAAGCTGAGTATGATCTTCTGGCCCATGCAGGTCATTCCAGGCTGGAGATGATCCTTGCCCTATTGCCTTTGATCTGGATCGTTTTTGTTCTTGTTTTCCTGGCCCTGTCTATTTTCGGGTTCAAGCGGGCCCCAAGGGGGTATAAGTATTCTTTCCGGAAAATCTTCGGGATTTCTACGGTGTCCAGCATGGTGATTGGAACCCTTTTCTTTCTGGTTGGTGGCGGCCAGTTTGCAGAAAGGGCCATGGAATCATCTTTTGACAGCTATAAGGGGGTTTCCCAGCGGAAAATCGAGATCTGGTCACAGCCTGATCATGGTTTCCTGTCTGGAAAGATCATCTCAGTCGAGCCCAGTGTTCTCAGCATCCTTGATTTCAGCGGCAAGGAATGGAATATTCCCTATGCAGATGCCTTCATCGCAGGGAGGGTCGAACTGGTCAGGGATGAACAAGTAAAGCTGATCGGGAAAATGCTGGATCAGCAAACATTTACTGCAAGCGAGATCAGGCCCTGGGGCAGGGGTGATGGTAAGGGACCTGGCATGGGACGGGGCATAGGACCAGGAAAGGGGCAGAACAAGGGGGGCCACCATCCCCAAAATCGAAAAAGGGGCCATGAATAAGGCCCCTTCATCATTGAATCTCCCTGCTATCTGAACAGGTACCCAACCGTGATGGCAAGCCTTGTCAGGTTAGATTCCTTGCGGACAAATGGCTGCACCCCATCGGCTGTCAGGTAAGGCGCAAATCCCTCATCAAGATTGAAGAACTGGATACCCAGGTCTACATAGAACCGGTCTTCCCGGACGCCCAATCCTGCATGGTAGCTCGTATTGAATGAATTGTCATCAACAAATACGGACTGGATCAACCCAAGGCCTGCACGTGCCCGGAATTTACTGGCCAGGACAAGCTCTCCCCCGAATTTCAAATTCAACGCCGAGCCTACCTGGTTGCGGATCGACTGGTTGATCTCTGTTTCGAAATCATCGTAAAAGTTGCCATTTCCGCGCACATCAAACTGGAATCCAGCATTGGAATAGTCCACCCATTCGACTTCGCCGGAAAGGAAGCCTGATTTGTTGATCACGATGCCCAGGCTGCCGATCGCCCTCCATGGCGTTTTCAGGTTGTAGTCGAATGTGCCGTCCGGTGAGGATTCGCTGTATTCATAGAACTGATCCTCGGTATAACTGTACGTAAAGTCAGCAAAGTAATTATCTGTTAAATTGAATGTGGTCGGTGTATGTACGGCAACCCCGACACTGACTGCCTTATCCGGCTTGTAGATCGCCCCGAATTTGAAATTGAATCCAAAACCTGAAGTGGTCAGGTACTCACGGTAACTCAGGCGGTTGAAAAGCGGAACTTCCTGGTCGATTCCGTCGCCATCGTTTTCCTGATAAAGCTTGTCCTCTGTAAAGTTGAGAATTGGTACATTCAGGGAAAGCCCGAACATGAGCTTGTTCTCGATATTTGCCCCGTATCCCAGTGTGAGTTCTGTGGTCGTACCAGTTGCATTGATCACCTGTTCCTTGTCAACACGTGCCTCGGGCACATTTTCAAAATCACTGGTATAAATCAAGTCTTCGTCAAAGTCATAGATGGCACCAGTGGCATAGCCCAGGCCTTCTTCAAAAGCATTCAGGTCGTCCGGGGCGACACCATAGCTCAATTCCAGGAAACGGTCGGTTACGGATCCCATCGTCTTCCCCCGATACTGGAATGACTGGTTAAAGTTGCCGATGCGGTTGATCCCGATCGCGATGTTGGATGACACCAGTGAGCCGGACCTGGGCCGGTTATGGATGACAATACTCGCATTACCCAGGGCCAGGCTTCCTTTTGAATCCCTGACCGGGCCGACACCGCCATTTTCGAGGGTGGCCTCGATCGCATTATTGTAAATACTCGGGGAAAGAACAAATTCAGATACACGGTAGGTCCCGATACCGGCCGGGTTTGCGGCCAGTGCGGTAAAATCTGCACCCAGTGCACTCATCGAATTGGCAACCCCCATGCTGCGGGCCGTGCCTACAATATCTTGCCGGGAGTAGCGAAGTGCATCGGCGAGCGTTTGACCATTGACCAAAGGGGCACCAAATAGCAGGCCCATGCATATGATGATGTACTTTTTCATATTCAGATTCATTTTTATAAAAAAAGTGGATGGAAAATTGCGCATTCCACCCACTCCTCATTTTCTCAAGTATTTATTCCGAAGGCCCTGCTGCCGGCTTAATTATTCCTTCGCGGGCTGCTGGAGCTGCTTCTGCTGCCGGAGCTGCTGCTCCTGCTTGAGGAACTACTTCTGCTCGGGGAGTAGCTCCTGCTTGAAGAACTGCTCCTGCTGGGCGAATAACTCCTCGAAGAGGAACTGCTCCTGCTTGGAGAGTAACTCCGTGAAGGGGAGGAACTTCTCCTGCTGGGCGAATAGCCCCTGCTGGAGGAAGAGCTGCTCCTGGCCGGGTTATAACTGCTTCGGTTCGCCCGGCTGGGGGTATAGCTCCTCTGGCTTGGCCTCCTCTGAGTATTCGAATAAGTGTCGCGAGTATTGCGCCTTGCCTGTGTCGGGGTATAGGACCTTGTTGACGATGAAGTCCTGTTCCTGACAGCCGGATTATTCTTTGTCGTGGTCGTACCACGCTCGGTCGCACTGCCCCTTGGCACCCGGTCCGTGATTGGCCGGTATGTTTTCCTGTCCGGCAAAGTACTTGACCTGTCCCGATCCGAGATTGTGGCGCTCCCGGAGTTCCTGACAGATTCTGTTCCGGAAAGACGGTCCCTCGTGTTTGTCCGGTTGGTCGTATAGTTCTCCTTCCGTACCGGATTGTAAACCGGGCGTTTGCTCGTTTTCGTTGTGCCATTCATGCGGCGGTCAACTTCAGTGGCTATGCTGGTGGACTGCCTCCCGTTCTCGCTATTGACAACTTTCCCGCTGGTCGTTCCGCGCTCAGCGCTCGGAGCCTTTTTCAGGTAATCACCACGTCGTGCCGTAAGGTCTTCCTTATCCCCCTTGTAAACCGGCTGCCTTGCGGCTCCGCTTGACTGGATCCCGCGCGGAGATGAAACGACTGTTCCTGATCTCCTTGGGCCGTAGTGGACACCGTTTGGCCTGACCTCATTGTACACATATCCGTTATTGATAAAGCCGGTATTGTAGAGAACGGGCGTCGGACAGGTATTGAAGTAGAAGTTGTTAAAGTAGTTGAAAGAATACCCGCCCCATGTGTTCCAGGTATTGAAAAACGGGCGATTCCAGCCAAGTCCGCCCCATCCCCAGCTCGGGGGAAAGAAATTATAGGCAAAATATGCGGACACAGGGCTGAATCCAAACTGGTACCTGTTCCACCTTAACCACCTGTTGTACCTTCTCCAGGCCCACCAGTCATTTCCGCCAAAACCGAAATAGATCGAGGTACCCGGCATCCAGAAGTCCGCATAGAACGGATCGTAGAAATAGGCGTCCACAAACCACGGATCATAAAACCCGAATCCTGCATTCGCCCTCCTGAACCGCCTGATCCTGGAGGTGTAATGGTAGTCATAATCATCGTAATAAGTATATGCCTCATCATCGTAGGAAGCATACTCATCCTCGGCATACTGGTACGTATCCACATATGCTTTTTGATGGATTTGATCCATATCCGGATCGTAATACACATCATCGTATTGTGCCTGAACTGTCATTGCAGTGAAAAACACCGCAAGGAACGTGAGCATCCAAATTTGCATTAATTTTTTCATGTCCTTACTTTTTATCGTTCGCAATTGATCGAACTCTCTTTCAACAACCACTTGCAATTTATTACTTTTGGTGCGCTTTTTCAGTTAAGATAGTTTTAAAGTACCGTCTGTCAAGCGTTAAAGTATGTGAAATTCGCTCATGGCTTCACTATATGAGACAAATTCAGGGCCTCATAAGTTCAATTTCACAAGTGTTTAGGAGTAATTTAACAAGTGTATAACTAATTGATTATCAGGAGATGGGTAAAGAGATAACGAACCGGAGTGAAGATTATTCTCAGTGGTATCTGGATATCGTGAAAAAAGCCGGCCTTGCAGACAATTCTGCTGTTCGGGGTTGCATGGTAATCAAGCCCTACGGATATGCGATCTGGGAAAATATGAAGGCCGAGCTGGACCGGATGTTCAAGGAGTCCGGGCACGTGAATGCCTACTTCCCGCTGTTCATCCCGAAGAGTTTTCTCAGCCGGGAGGCCGACCATGTGGAAGGATTCGCCAAGGAGTGTGCCGTGGTCACCCACCACAGGCTGATGAATAACCCGGATGGTGCCGGCGTGGTCGTGGATCCCGAAGCGAAACTGGAGGAAGAGCTCATCGTGAGGCCAACATCAGAGACAATCATCTGGAATACGTACAGGGACTGGATCCAGTCCTACCGGGACCTGCCCCTGCTGATCAACCAGTGGGCGAACGTTGTCAGGTGGGAAATGCGGACGCGTCCTTTCCTGAGGACTGCTGAATTCCTGTGGCAGGAAGGACATACGGCGCACGCGACCAGGGAAGAAGCTGTCCGTGAGGCGCACCTGATCCATGATATCTATGCCACTTTCGCAGAAGATTTCATCGGGATGCCCGTCCTGAAGGGCAGGAAATCAGAAAATGAGCGTTTCGCCGGTGCGGATGATACGCTGACCATTGAAGCGCTGATGCAGGATGCCCGTGCCCTGCAGGCAGGCACCTCGCATTTCCTGGGACAGAATTTCGCAAAAGCATTCGATGTCCGCTACCTGGGTGAAGACAACCAGGAGGACTTTGTATGGGCGACTTCATGGGGTGTATCGACAAGGCTTGTCGGCGGGCTGATCATGACCCACTCGGACGATGACGGGCTCGTGCTTCCGCCCAGGCTGGCACCGACACAGGTGATCATTGTGCCCATTCCAAAGCCGGCACCTGAGATCACAGAAGTCGCGGAAAAGATCATGGCTGCATGCAGGGGCCTTGGGATCCGCATCGATCTGGACACGGACATGAAGAAAAGGCCCGGGTTCAAATTTGCCGAATATGAGATGAAAGGTGTGCCTGTCAGGCTCGGCATCGGCAAACGGGACCTGGAGAGCAACCAGGTCGAGGTTGCCCGCAGGGATACAAAGGAAAAGACATCGGTGCCGCTTGAAGGCATCGCCCATTACCTGAAAGACCTGCTCGATGAGATCCAGGACAACCTGTTCCAAAAGGCGCAGGACTTCAGGGCGGAGAAGACCACATATGTGGATGATTTCAATACATTTGAAGAGGTGATCCGTGAAAAGGGCGGTTTTGTCTATGCCCACTGGGATGGCACGAAAGAAACCGAACTTGAGATCAAGGACCGGACAAAGGCAACCCTCAGGCTGATCCCGCTCGAAGATGACAATGAGACCGGGAAGTGTGTGCTCACCGGGCAGCCATCGGAACGCAGGGTGGTTTTTGCAAAGGCTTATTAATCAGAAATTCAAGTATTATGTCATTTGAGATAGAAGGAAGGCTTCACAAGAAATTTGAAACCGAACAAAAGACCGAAACATTCAAGGCGCGTGAATTTGTCATCGAGATCCAGGATGGCAATTATCCACAGTTTATCAAGTTCCAGCTAGTCCAGGACCGGTGTGCGATCCTTGACGGGTTTGACGAAGGGTCCGAGATCAAAGTTTATTTTGACCTGCGGGGCCGGGAATGGAACGGAAAGTATTTCACCAACCTGAATGCGTGGCGCATCGACCAGAAAGCAGAATCAGCACCTGCATCGGGTGGTGATGACCCGTTTGCCGGGGAGGTGCCCCCGTTCCCGCCTGCAGAAACCGGCAGCGGGATGTCGGATTCGCCCACCCCTGATGATCTGGATGACCTGCCGTTTTAAGGGGCTGCCTGATCT
>JARQTN010000097.1:1479-6013 GCA_029976695.1 Lewinellaceae bacterium | reverse complement strand
AATTTCCCCTGTTTCGGTGCTTCCGGAAGATCCGGGTCGCCGGCCATCTGCAGGACACCCCGTTCGATCGTGTAGGAAATAGCCGTCATAGGCGTGTCGGTCGGCAGGTCCTCAAACGGATCCTGCATGTCCGTTGCGATCTTTTCGAGGGCCAGGAAAATCCCTGATATCGTAATCGAGAAAGAAGCTTCAAACCAGGTCTGCCGGTCCACAATGGCATACGTCAGGAGCACGCTGAACAGGAAGATGGAAAAGAGGATCAGGTGGTCATACAACACCGGGAAGTGGGTGTTTTTGATCCTTTCTGTTTTTCCCTGGTAGGATTCCAGTGCACGCAGGCATTCTTCCAGTTCAATGTGGTGCAGGCCGTGTAGCCATCCCTGAGTGAGTGCTGTCTTGATATCCTGGCTCTGGAGGATCAGGATGGCCTGGTTTGGATTGTCCACGCTGGATACGAAATCGAATTCATTCGGGGAAAAGTACTTGTCCATCCCCTTCAGCGGTTCTTTCTCACGCAGGCGGGCGGTCAGGATATAGTTCCATGCAATTTGCCTGTCCAGGAGCCTCCTTTTCAAGGCGGTACTTTCTTCGGGCGAATCCGGTGCGTCTTCGATCAGGTTCAGGACCATCCTCGTCCAGGATCTTGAGTCGTTCACAATACCACCCCATACCTTTCGTGCTTCCCACCACCGGTCATAGGCCTGGTTGGTGCGGAATGCCAGGACAAACACGATCGCTGTTCCCATGAATGCAGGTATGGCGATCGGGAAATCAAACCCGTAATGATCCAGCAGCCAGGTATCAATTTCCCCCATGGCTACATCGAGGATGATCACAACCAAAAGTTGCCACCTGATTGTTTTCAGAAGGTACCAGAAAGGGCGGCTGCTTTTTAAAATCATCAGGTTTCAGGTTTGATTCAGGAATAGATGGATTTATTTGATATAATATTTCCCATGATGCCTGGCTTCAGGCATTTCTTCCACACCTGTCAGTTGCAGGGCCGATCGTTCAAATTGGTGCGAAAGCGCCAGCATCGGCGTATCTGTCGGCAAATCCTCAAACGGGTCCTGCATGTCCCGTCCAATCTCATTGATCATCAGGAAGAGCGTGGTGATGATAATGGAAAAAGCGGCTTCGAATACGGTCGTGGAATCCCTGATCGCATAGGTCAGGAAGGCACAGAAAAGGTAAATGGAGATCTCAAACAGATAGTCATACAGCACCGGGAAATGCGTTTTTTTGATCCGTTCAGCTTTTCCCATTGAGGCCTCAAGCCTTCGGAGTATTTCCTCCATTTCCACATGAAGATACACATCCAGCCTGCCGTGCCTGAATTCGTCCATCAAATCCCTGCTTTGCAGGAAGAGGATACCCTGGGTGGGATTATCAACCCCCTTCAGAAAATTGATATCTGACGGGGTCAGGAATTTTTCCTGATCCTTCAGGAGTTCTTTTTCCCGCAACCGGTTCACCAGGATATAATTCCAGGCTACCTGGCGATTGATGAGATGCATTTGCCGTTCAGTCGGCGATTCTTTTAGCGTTTGGTCATTGCCCAGGAACTTCAGGACCATCCTGGTCCAGCTCCTGCTGTCATTGATGATCGATTCCCAGATCATCTTGGCTTCCCACCACCTGTTATACGCCTTGTTTGTCCGGAATGCAAGCGAAAGCACGATGGCCGTTCCGAAGAATGCCGGGATGGCCAGGTCAAAATCAAAAATGGTGTACAAATAATCATCCAGATATCCTACGGCGAGGGTCAGGACGATCACGGCAAGAACCTTCCATTTGATGGCATTGAAAAAGAAACCGTAGGGTTTTCCATTTTTGAGGAGCATGGCCCGTTCATATTGTGCGGGGATAAAAATATACAATCCTGCAAAATCAAGCCTTTTGAACAGGACGGATTTGATTTAGCGATCATTTTGGGCAGAAAAACACATTCGTTCTCATTGCCAGCAGAGGAAATTCGGCCCGATTATATGAGGATATATGGAATGACGGCTTTCCGTCCCTTCGGATATTCCGGAAAGTGCTCTCGGTACCAGGCATGGTGGTTCAGTGACCTTGGGACGAGGTTGAAGAATGTCCAGAGGGCAAAGCTGAGGGCGGGCAGGTTCCAGGCGATCAGGGCAAAGCCGGCCCATTCGATGATCTCCCCGAAATGGTTCGGGCAGGAGATGTAAGTGAACAGCCACCCTTTCGGAACCTGGTATCCATTCCCGTTTTTTCGCAGGCCGATCAGCTTCCGGTCTGCCCGCTGGTTGATATACGCACCTCCGAAGAAAAGGACCAGTCCGATGCTTGCATGAATGCTGAATACGCTTCCAGCGGACGGTGCTAACCAGCCGAGGAAGTATCCGTTCAGGAAACCATTTACAAGGTTGAAGAAAATGGCACTCAGCACGATTGAAATGGGCATTTTCTTGCCTTTTGTCCTCAACTGGAAAGGGAAGACCAGGGTCCTGTAGGCATAATGCAGAACCCAAAGGCCTGTCAGGAGGAGGAGCGTTGGTGTCTTGGCTGATGGTCCGATGAGGGAAAGTACCGGCATGATGATCAGCGCAGGCAGCTCCATCCAGAACCATCCCCAGTGATTGTCAATCATCCTGCCCCATCCTTTTCTGGCATGCCGTCCGTATGGGGCACGGATCCTGAAAACCACCAGGGCCAGGAACGTGGCCAGGCCGATTCCGATCCAAGCCACCACGAGTGTATTAAATGTCTCCATCACATGCATGTTTCTGGTGAATATGCCGGCATCCTTGCATTACAGGATGTAGAAAGTGTCCTGCCGGGGTGTGTCAGGCATTTCATTTTCACCCGCAAGCTGGCGCATCATTCGTTCAATGGCATTCGAAATCGTGGTCATCGGTGTATCTGTGGGCCTGTTCTCAAAGGGGTCCTGCATATCGCTCGCGATCTTTTCAAGCGCAAGGAATATGCCCGAAATCGTAATGGAGAGGATCGTTTCAAATATAATGTTGTCATTTACGATCGCATATGAAAGCAGGGCACTGAAGATATAGATGGAAAACAGGATCAGGTGGTCGTACAGGACAGGAAAATGGGTGTTCTTGATCCGCTCTGTTTGTCCCTGGAAAGCTTCAAGGTCTTTCAGGCATTTTTCCATTTCAATGTGGTGGAGTCCTTTCAGCCAGCCTTTTCTCTCTGCTTCCTGGATTTCCTGACTCTGGAGGAGCAGGATCAACTGGTTTGCATTGTCCTGCTGTGCCAGGAGGGTCATTTCATCCTTGCCAAAAAACCGGTCAACATCCTTGAGCGGGTCCTGTTCCCGAAGCCTGGCAGCCAGGATGTAGTTCCAGGCAATTTGCCTGTCCAGCAGCCTTTTCTGAAGTGCTTTGTGCCCCTTGGGATCATGGTCCGGCCCCTTGACAAGGCTGAGGACCATGCGCGCCCAGCAGCGTGAGCATTTCAGGATCCCGCCCCATGCTTTGCGCGCTTCCCACCATCTTTCATAGGCCTGGTTGGTCCGGAAGGCGAGCACAAACACGATCGCTGTACCCAAAAACGCAGGGATTGCAATGGAAAGCTCAAATCCATACCTGGCGCTCAGCCATGCATCGACTACAGACATGATTACAGCGATCACAGTTACGATGATCAACTGCCAGCGAATCCTTTTGAGCAAGTAGAAAAATGGCGGCCCTTTTTTCAGGAACATAGCGTTGTTGATATGGCGGGTTGATAAATCATTTGATAAAATATTTCCCCTCGTGGACGGCGATGGGCATTTCCTTTTGCCCCCTGAGCTGTGCGGCGGACCTTTCGAGGTAGTGGGAGATCGACTGCATCGGCGTATCGGTCGGGAGGTCCTCAAATGGATCCTGCATGTTGCGCGCGATCTCGTTGATCATCACAAAGATGGAAGTGATCAGGATGGAAAATGCAACTTCAAGGATTGTGAATGAATCCTTGATCGCATAGGTCAGCAGTGCACAGAAAATGTAAATCGATACTTCGAATAACCTGTCATAGAGGACCGGGAAATCGGTGGTTTTTATCCGTTCTGCTGTTCCCAATGCAGTTTCAAGATCACCCAGGATCTCCTCCAGCTCAACATGGTAATAGATATCGATCTCACCCATTTCCAGCGTCCGTAAAAGGTCCCTGCTTTGCAGGGATAAAATCCCGACGTTTGCATTGTCCAGCGCTTTGAGATATGCGATGTCTTTTGCAGACAGGTACTTTTGCATTCCTGACAATGGATCTTTGCCGCGCAGCCTGGCAGCAAGGATATAGTTCCACGCGACCTGCCTGTCAATGAACAGGTCCCTGAGCATTTGTTCCTCCTCGAGGTTGCCCTTTCTGTCGCCAACCAGTTTCAGGATCATGCGAAACCAGCTCCTCGAACTGTTCTTGATTGATTCCCAGGCCATTTTAGCCTCCCACCATCTGTTATATGCTTTATTTGTCCGGAAGGCAAGCGACAGGACGATGGCCGTGCCAAAAAAAGCAGGGATTGCCAGGTCAAAATCAAAATACCCATATAAGGAATCGTCAAAAT
>JARQTN010000097.1:0-1379 GCA_029976695.1 Lewinellaceae bacterium | reverse complement strand
AAAGCAGGGATTGCCAGGTCAAAATCAAAATACCCATATAAGGAATCGTCAAAATGCCCAACAATCAGTGACAGGATGGCGATTGCCAGCAATTTCCATTTTATGGCATTCAAAAAGAAACCATACGGTATTCTATCCTTGAGCAGCATTGCCTGATCTCATTTACAGCCCATAAAAGTATGGATTCCTGGACTATTCACCGGCCCGGATGTACCTGCTTTCCGGAGGCCCGAGGTAACTCGGCTTCAATCCCCCGGCATCGATGACGAATTTCTGGAACACGATACCCGGATCCACCATCCAGATTTTCAGGACATGTGTTCCCGGTTCAATATCGGGGTGCGTAGTCTGTTTTTTCTTGATGTGGTCCGTCACGGAATTGTTCCACCACTCGGGATACTCCCAGTCCGGGATCTCTTCCCCTTCATGCATGTTGATGACCTGTGGTGCCTCATCATCGATGGCTATGGCATAGTGCAAGCCTTCATTTTTCTGGTAGTTCAGGGTTGGTGAAAGGTATGCATCAACAGTCAGCTCACCCCCAGTAAAGTTTGTAAATGTATATTCCAGGTACGGTGCTCCCTCGCCGGGGATTTGCCTTTCGGCATTTGAAGGCATGACGGTGACAGCTGAGTTGGTCCGACCCATATTCGGGATCACCGTCCAGCTGATATCGTTGCTGTCATGATTGCGTGTAAAACGGGCTGCCTCTATGGAAATCACCCCGTTGTTTTCGACAAATCCCTTTGCCTTTGCCACTTCCGGGTGAACAGGGACCTGTATCGTAAATTCCTGTCCTGCCCCGGAAAGCAGAATCTCGCCAGATGACCATTCACGAGGTGCCTTTTTCCAGTCGATGCTCACGAATACTTTTTCCTCAAACCTGACTGTGCCATTCTTTTTTGACAACCGGATCCAGTCCTCTTTAGGCTCAATGGAGTAGCGCAGGTTTTCCTGCCCCCTGTTGAAGACCTCGATAAAGTACGTCTGGTCGTTGACAGGGTCGAATTCCGGGAATCCCGTTGCCCTGCCCCACCTGTCCCTGGTTCCGTGTTCAACCACATAGCCGAGACCCGCCTGTTTCGGGGTTTGGATATAGGTCACCGGCGGCATCCTGTTGACCGGCGGGTTGTTCCAGCTGGTATAGCCAATGTGCGTCTGGGCCATCATGTGGTCCCATTTTCCGCCCGCGAGGGTGTCGTGAAAATACCTGGTGAGGGCGGCATCTTTCTCAAACAGCTCCTTCACCCTGTCTGCGTAGTGGTTGGCAGAGCCACGGAGCTGGTCGGCATACAGTTTATTCTTTCCAGCTGCCACATACATCTCATTCAGGTTGCTGCAGAAGGCGACCGGTGAGAGGACGAGCTGGTAGAAAGCGG
>JARQTN010000096.1:2118-6025 GCA_029976695.1 Lewinellaceae bacterium | reverse complement strand
GAATTTTGCTGGTTGATCCGGCTGTTCTCGTGCGCAACCACTTTTTTGGCAATGCCTTTGAAGGCAATGTTCCCCCCGGAATGATCCCCGTGGTGGTGGGTGTTGATCAGGTAGTCGACGGGAGCCGTGGTTTGCTTGCGGATCTCATCGACCAGGTGCTTTGCCTGCTCCGGGAATTGCGAATCCACAACGACAGCGGATTCCGGGGTGATCAACCAGGCGATCGTCCCGCCGCGCTCGGTAAAGATGCCCACATTCTTCCTGAAGGTGCGCATCTCATACCCGGCTGTGAGGAATCCATTCACAATCGTTGCCATCCCCGGCGTCATCATAGCCAGGCTTCCAAGTCCGGTTTGCCGGATGAATTGTCTTCTTTTCATGGATTCTAGATTATTGGATTCAGGTTTTCGTTTTTTGATGCTTTTCGAACCAGTTCCGGATCGTATTCACCTTGGCGATCAACTGGCTGGGCTTGTTTGCGATCCCGTGACTGGCTCCGGGGATACGAACGAGCGCAGCATCCACTTTGTTTAATTTCAGCGCTGTATAATATTGCTCCGACTCTGAAATCGGCGTTCGGAAGTCTTCTTCACCAGTCAGCAGCATGGTCGGTGTCTTCACATTTCCGACAAGCGAGATCGGGGATCGTTTCATGTAGTGGTCCTGGTGTTCCCACGGCGGTCCCGGAAACCAGTACTTGTAGAAGAAAGCCGGATTGTCCGCATGGAGCACGAAACTGTACCAGTTGATGACGGGCTTGGCTACGACTGCTGCCCTGAACCGGTCCGTCTTGCCAACGATCCAGCTGGTCAATACACCGCCTCCGCTGCCACCGGTCACATACATTTCGTCTTCGTCGATATAGCCCTTTTCGATCACAGCATCAACCCCCGACATGAGGTCATCATAATCATTCCCCGGGTAATTGTGGTGGATGAGGTTGCCGAACTCCTCTCCGTAGCTCGTGCTTCCGCGCGGGTTGGTATAAAGCACGACATAGCCTGCCGCTGCATACAGCTGGATCTCTGCAGAGAACCGCGGCCCGTAATTTGCGAATGGTCCGCCGTGGATCTCCAGCAGCAAGGGGTATTTTTTGTCCAGGTCAAAATCAGGAGGTTTGCAGATCCAACCCTGGACCTTCCTGCCGTCATGGGATGATGCCCACCAGATTTCTTCGACTACCCCTAACTTTTTATGCCCGAAAAGGTCCTCATTTAATTCGGTGAGCTGGATGACCATATTTTTATCCAAAACTGCCAGGTCCGCTGGACGGTCGGTCTTTGAAAGCGTATACGCACAGATGCCGCCCTTTCCGACGTCGAATGTCCCGGCCGAATAGGGCCTGCCGAGGGACATGCCGCCCACGTCCGATGCCACAGTTTCGATATTTCCGTTCAGGCTTGCCTTTCCGATTTTTGTCACGCCCTCATCATCATACTGGAAGAAGATGTGGTGTCCCTCGGGTTGCCATTGCACATTGCCCACACTCCGGTCCAGGGATTCGCTCAGGCATTTTGATTCACCGGTGTGCATGTCATGGACATACAGTTTCCTGAGCTGGTAGCCCTGGTACCTGTCGTCAAATCCCGTGTATGCAATGTACCTTCCGTCCGGCGAAACAGCCGGCCCCTGGTCCGGCCCATTCCTGTCCGTGACCTGGTCGATGTCACCTGAGGCGATATCCAGTGAATATACCTCAGAATTGAGGGGTTCAAACACATGGTCCGGGTGGCGGTTCGCTGAAAAGTAGATTTTCGTCCCGTCGGGATGCCAGCTCAGCCTGCCCCCGTGGTCGAATGCGTCGAAAGTCAGCTGCCTGGGGGTGCCCCCGTCAGATGACAGGAGAAAGATCTGTGTATGTGTGGGCTTGAGGTATCCCCGGCCGTCGTAACGGTATTGCAGCTGATCGATATACACAGGCGGGTCCGCCCATTTGGCCCCTTCAGGCTTTTTGGGCAGGGCATCCATTTTTTCATGCGCGTATTCGACCGGCATGGTGAAGGCGATCCATTTTCCATCAGGTGACCAGGATAGGTTTGACGGGGAGTTGGTCAGGTTTGTCAGCCTGGCTTCCTGGCCGCCTGCCAGCCATTTTAGGTAGACCTGGCTCTTCCCGTCACGATCCGAAATAAATGTAATGCGCGTGCCATCGGGAGACCATGCGGGATCCCGGTCACTCTGTTGCCCCGTGGTCACAGGGACATGCAGCTTTGTCTCCAGGTTGACCAGCCAAAGGTTTGACCGGTTGGCATCTGCCATGATATCCTTGAAGTTCCGTTGATAGATCACAGACTTGCCGTCAGGTGAAATCTCCGGGCTGCTGGCATATTCCAGCTCAAAGACTTCTTCGGGAGTGAACATCTCTTCCTTTTGTGAAAAGGAAGGGGATGCCCATCCAATGCAGAGGGCAAGGAAGAGGAGTTTTTTCATCATGATCGCTTTTCTATAGTGGAAATGAAAAGATACGAAAAGTCCGGATTTGGTCAGGACTGGATTATTTGATGAGCTCAAATGAGGTTGTGATCTCGGCCGTTTTTTCCAGCATCTTGCTGACCGTGCAGTATTTCTTCACAGAAAGGTCGATCGCACGGGCGACCTTCAGTTCCTTGAGGTCCCCTTTCAGGATGTAGTGCATGTGGATCTTGACGAAAACGCGCGGTATTTCTTCCTGCTTGGTTCCTTCCACTTCCACCCTGATGTCTTCAAGAGGCTGTTTCATTTTCTTCAGGATACTGATGATGTCTATCGCCGAGCAACTCGCTGCGCCCATCAGGACAAGTTCGGTAGGGCGGGCACCAAGCCCTTTACCGCCGACATCGGGGCTGCCGTCAACAGAAACGGTATTGCCATGTGCGTTGCGGATGGTAAAGTGGACGGCGTCATTCTCTCTTTCAAGGAATACTTTCATAAGCGAATCGTTTTATTCATTTTGGGGGGCGAGCCTGATCACCAGGCCATCTAGGCTTTCTTCAACGGGGATCTGGCAGGCCAGTCGGCTATTGTCCATGACAAAAAATGCCTGGTCAAGCATATCCTCTTCTTCTTCAGACCGGTCAAATATTTCGTGCGCTGACTCAATGTATACATGGCAGCTTGCACAAAGCGCCATCCCGCCGCAGGTCCCTTCCATGGGGAGGTCCGCTGCACGGACGATCTCCATCACGTTGAGGTTGAAGTCCGTCGGGGCCTCGATCTCGTGTGTTTTTCCATCATGGTCAATGACCTTGATCAGCACTGTTTGATCCATCGCGCAAAACTATAAATGATCAGTTAGAACAAAAGGATTTTTTTGCCCTGTTGTTCAGTGCTGACGGGCACATTGAAATTAATTCCGTTTTGATGGGGGACTTTTTACCAGGAAAATGTACTATTAAACGGAGGGTTGAGGTAACAAAGACAATAGACAGCATATGCTCGTTAAAACAAATGCAAGTGCCGTCTTCGGCGTAGATGCGAAGACGATCCAGGTTGAAGTGAGTGCCGGCGGGACCGTGGCGAATGGACAGGGGATGTTTTTCCTTGTCGGTTTGCCGGATAGTGCCGTGAGGGAGGGATACCAGCGGATCGAGGCGGCAATCAAGAATATCGGCATGAAGCCGCCCCGGATGAAAGTGACCGTAAACCTGGCACCGGCGGATATCCGGAAGGAGGGGAGTGCATTCGACCTCCCGATTGCCACGGCCCTGATGGGGGCAACCGGGCAAATGCTGTTTGATCAGTTGCATGAGTATATGCTGATGGGTGAGCTGTCGCTGGACGGGAGCCTGCGGCCGATCAAGGGAGCACTGCCCATCGCCATCCAGGCACGAAGGGAGGGACTGAAAGGGCTGATCGTGCCGGAAGAAAATGCCCGGGAGGCAGCCATCGTCGACAAGCTGGAAGTGTACGGTGTCAGGAACCTCACGGA
>JARQTN010000096.1:0-2018 GCA_029976695.1 Lewinellaceae bacterium | reverse complement strand
AATCCCACTCCGGGCGAGATCTCCCTTGCGCACAACGGCGTCCTCTTTTTGGACGAGTTGCCCGAATTCAAGCGCTCGGTGCTCGAAGTGTTGCGACAGCCGATGGAAGAGCGCAAAGTCACGATTTCCCGGGCCCGGATCTGCGTCGATTACCCGGCCAGCTTCATGCTGGTCGCTTCGATGAATCCCTGCCCTTGCGGCTATCACAACCACCCCGACAAGGACTGTGTTTGCGGTCCTGGTGTGGTCAAGAAATACCTGAACAAAATTTCCGGCCCACTGCTCGACCGGATCGACCTGCACGTCGAAGTCACCCCGGTGTCCATCGACCGCCTGACCAGCACGGAACTCAAGCCGCCGACCTCCAGTGCGGATATCCGCCAGGACGTGATCAGCGCCCGGGAGATCCAGGATCGCCGTTTTGCCGATTCCCCGGGTATCTATTCCAATGCCATGATGACCGGCCGCATGGTCCGCGAGGTCTGCGGGATCAACCAGGCGGGCCAGGTCCTCCTCAAGACCGCCATGACAAAGCTCCAGCTCTCCGCCCGCGCCTACGACCGCATCCTCAAGGTGAGCCGTACCATCGCCGACCTCGCAGGAAGTGAGGACATTTTGATCGAGCATTTGGCGGAGGCGATCCATTTTCGGAGTTTGGACAGGGAGAATTGGGCGCAGTAGTGGAGAAGTTCCAAATACCAAAAAACAATTTCCAAATGGAATCCAAATCACAAAATCCAAATTCCAAGACTGACTTAAGACCTAGGACAGGGAGAATAAATATGGAAACAAATGAAAGGTGATCAGACAAGAAGGGATCTGGCCGTAAGAACTTATGAATTTGCCAGGGAAATACGTATCATATGTAAGCAATATAGGAAGGATGGTGCCGAAGGTTCAGATATTGACCAGGCAATCCGGTCATCAGGTTCTATAGGGGCCAATTACCTGGAGGCGAATGATGCCCTTTCAAAAAAGGACTTTATATACCGGCTGAGAGTAAGCAGAAAAGAAGCGAAAGAATGCCTCTTTTGGCTGAAACTGATCCAGGAAACAAACAAGAGCCCCTATTCAGAAAGACTACTCGTATTGATCAAAGAAGCTGATGAAATCAAAAGGATCCTATCAGCCATCATTCTGAAATCAGGTGGCTGACAAAAAAAACCCAGCCTAAAATTCCTGACTCGTTTTAAAAGTGGTATTTGTTTCCCAGGACCCGTTTGGAAATTGTGGATTGCTTTCTGGAATCCATTTGGAAATTGTTGGTTGGCTCTTGAAATTTATTTAACCAGAAGATCCCACCCCACCCCTTCTCCCGTCCACCAGGAGTAAGTAAAGGTCCGGATCAACCCGTAGGCTGCATTATACACATACGTCATGCCGTTTCCATCCACCTGCATGGGGACGTTGTTGACGATGACGTTTGCGGTGCCAAAGTTGTGGCCGAGGAGGCTGACGTTTTGGGCGAAGTACTCCTGGTAGGATTCGGAGTAGCCGCTGGTTGTTTTCCAGCCGTCGATCTCTGTTTCATTTTCGGTAAAAGTATCAAGGGGCAGGGTGAGTGTGTCACCCGAGCCGCTCCAGTCGCCCAGTGAAAAGGCATAGATCATGTGCGTATTGTAGTCATCGGTATCCGCTTTCCTGATGAGGAGCTCGTGATCATCGATTTCAGCGAAATACCTGTATACTTTAGAATACCATTCATTGTTCTCTTCCTGCAAAAGGGCGGACCCGGGCGTATAGGATTCTTCAAAGAGGAAGTCACCGTCCAGCTGGTCAATGATTTCCACTTTCAGGGTATCGGGTGTGTACTCGAACAACTGGTTGCTGTTTTCGTCCCAGTATTTTTCGCTCGTGTATCTGAGATAATAATTGACTTGTCCAACTTCCATATCCTGGATATTGATCAGGCTGTCCGATCGGTCAGGTATGACGGGCTGGTCTTTTCCACAGCCGAGGAAAACAAGTGTGAGAAGAGCGATGACCGGTATGATTGATTTTTTCATGTTCAGATGTTT
>JARQTN010000095.1:7864-24538 GCA_029976695.1 Lewinellaceae bacterium | reverse complement strand
ATGTCCTCATCCTTTTTCAAATATTTCCTCAGTTTGGTCACAAACACATCCATGGACCGGGCCGTAAAATAATTGTCTTCGCCCCAGATCTTGGTCAATGCCTCCGAGCGGGTAAGCACATCATTCATCCGGATGCAAAAGAGCCTGAGCAAGTGGGCTTCCTTTGGGGAAAGTTTCTCCTTATCCTCGGTATCGCCGTCTTTGTAAGTCAGGATCCTGAGAGGATAATTAAAATGGTATTTCCCGATCCTGAATTCCTTTTTCTCCTCCGCAGGTTCTGACTTGCGCATGCTTCTTTTCAGGATCGCCTGGATCCTGAGTAAAAGCTCTTCGGAATTGAACGGTTTTGCGATATAATCGTCTGCTCCGATCTTGAACCCTTCCAGGACATCATCTTTCAGATTTTTTGCGGTCAGAAAAATGATGGGCGTTTCCGTATCGGTTTCACGCACTTCTTTCGCAAGAGTAAACCCGTCCATTTTGGGCATCATCACATCAAAAATGCAAAGATCATGACCGCCTTTCCTGAATGCTTCCAATCCTTCGAGACCGTCAGTGGCCAGGTCCACCTCAAAATCATGCATTTCGAGGTAGGATTTCAAAACATCCCCGAAATTCTGGTCATCCTCAACCAGGAGTATTCTTGCATTCGTCATGTGTCGTGGTTTTTCTCTCTAATATAAAACATTACGCGGCGATGTGTTTATTGTGCTTGAACGGGAAATACAGGATAAAGCTGCTGCCTTTGCCGGGTTCGCTCTGCACATTCACTTTTCCGTTGTGTGCATCCACAATCGCCTTGACATAGCTCAATCCAAGGCCGAACCCTTTCACGTTGTGCAAATTACCCGTCGGCACCCGATAGAATTTTTCAAAGATATGCTTCCGGGCTTCCTTGGACATCCCAATACCCTCATCCTCGACAATCAATTCTATCCCGTCACCCACGTTTTTGGTGTGGATCGTGATATGTGGGTGGTCCTCGGAATATTTATTCGCATTATCCAGCAGGTTGTAGACCACACTCGCCAGATGGGTCTGGTCGCCTTCAATCACCGTTTTATGCGCATCAAGTTTTTTCAGGAGTATGCCGTCACGCTTCTGCACCTGGAGGCTGACATGCTCTACGGCCCGTTCAATGATCTCGTGGATATCCACGGGCGTGACCTTGAGCTCAAATTCCTCCTTGTCGATCCGGGCCATCTGCAGCACTTTCTCGACCTGTCCCAGCATCCTCTGATTCTCCTGTTTGATGATCCCCGCAAACCGTGTCACCTTCTGATCATCTTTGATCACCATCGGGCTCGTAATCGAATCGGCAGCAAGGGATATGGTAGCAATGGGGGTCTTGAATTCATGGGTCATGTTGTTGATGAAGTCCGTCTTCATCTCTGAAATCTTCTTCTGCCTGAAGATCACATGGATGGTATAGGCGAAACAGAACAGGATCAGGCCGGTGAACAGGATCGTCCCCATCAGGGTCGGGAGCAGCGAGGACCACAACAACCCCTGCTTGTTGGGAAAGTGCACTTTGAGGATGCCCGGTGACCCCTGCAGGTCATCACGAAACAGGTCCACCTGGTACTTTGAGTTGAACAGTGTACGGTTCATCACAAAACCCGGGTCTGTAGCATTGGTCCTGCCCTCGCTCATGTTGATGACATAGTTGTCATTCAGGATCACAAAACTTTCCGCTTTCCGGGAATATACGCCGAGCTGAAAATTAATGTCAATGTTGTGGTTGTCGAGTTCTGTCTCAACGCTCTTGTACAGCTCCGCAGGGTCAATGCGTTCTTCTATTTCTTTTGCTGTCGGCATCATGGCCATGATCTCCATGAGTGTCCTTTGCTGCGTCCATTTGTCCATCGGGCGCAGCATTTCGATCATCGCATCATTGTTGATCAGCGTATCGCCCAGGTTCTTGTATTCCTTCAGGATGCCCGGGCGGACGAGCCCTGTCTCTTCCATGAAAATGGCCTTCTCCTTGTAGTTCAGAATGGAACCTGAGTTGTTGAAGTATTTGAGTACTTCCAGCGGTTCTTCCTCCTCCTTTTCGGACAACCTTTCCTCCACTCGGTTGAGTGCATCGAACACGTTGTTGTCAAAGCGCGTCTCTTCAAGGTTGATGGAATTGCGGAACCAAAGGACCTGGATCACACCTGTACCGATCAAAGCCACGCTCATGAGAATGATGATCGCCCAAATTGCAGTTTTATTCATAATCCAGTGTACATCAGCTCATTCAAAACAAAAAGACCCGAAACAAAATTATGTATTAGCTTTGTCCAGCGTTTACATTTAACAGAGATTTAACGGCAGACTCGCCTTTCTAAACAACGAATCAAAATAAACAAATCCCGATACAAATGAATAAGTTCATGTGTTTCCGCACCCTGGTCCTGATGGCTTCTTTCCTGGCAATTGGCGTATTGGCCCATGCCTCGGGCTCAGGAATGCACGGAGTTTCCCAGGAGGCATTATCCACTGCCCTGCAGGAGAAGGGAAATCCCCTTGGAATTGAGGTTGAGCCTGTGTCGCTTTCACGGGGTGTCAGGATCAAGTCCGTACAGGAGAACAGCCTGGGTGCCCGAATCGGCTTACAGGCTGGGGATATCATAACCACCCTCAACCAGGAAATGGTCTACAACATAGAAAAATTCGATGAAGTCGCTGCCGCGATACCGGAAGGCAAGGATATTGAGATCCGTGTGCAGCGGGGGGCTGAGCAGGTGAAAGCCCGGTTTCAGCTGAAGCAGCCGGAATGAACCCGATCCTCTACAATGTGACCGTAAAAATTGACCATTCCGTAAAAGCGGAATGGCTTGCATGGATGCGTGAAGTCCATATCCCGGAAGTGATGGCGACTGCCTGTTTCCGATCATACAAACTATCTCATCTGATCGGTCACGATGATGCGGACGGGAGCACGTTTGCCATCCAGTATGAAGCCCCCGGCCGCAACCACCTCGAAATCTACCAGAGAGACCATGCCCCCGGGCTCCAGAAAAAACACAAGCAGAAGTTTGAAGGCAAATTCGTCGCTTTCCGCACTTTACTGGAGGTGGTTCAAAACGGATGAAAAACAAGGCCGCGATCATTACCCTGTTTATCGCCAACACAATTTCAGGGGTGGCGCAGGGCTTCACCATGATCGCGATACCGTGGTATTTTGCGCGCGACTACCAGATGGGGCGCTTTGGTCTCATCTACCTGCTTGTCAATTTCATCGCCCTGTTCTGGGTCCCTTATGCGGGGACATTTGTCGACCGGTTTGACCGCCGGAAGATCTTCCTGGTCCTGACACTCGTCATCGGAACCCTGGTAGGCAGTATCGCAGCGATGGGCCATATTCATCAGGGATTGCCGTGGTTTCTCGTTGCCGCTGTTTTCATGCTGACCTTTTTCAATTATAATATCCACTATCCGAACCTGTACGCCTTTGTCCAGGAGATTACAGAACCAAAATATTATAACCAGATCACTTCGGCCCAGGAGATCGTCGGCCAGGTCGCAACCATGACGGCAGGAGCCGGGTCTGCCCTGTTGCTGGAAGGAGCGATCAATGGTACGGTGATGGTCTTTGGCTTTCACCTCAAATTGCCATTCTCATTTGAGCCCTGGACCATCTATGAGATCTTTACGCTTGATGCAGCGACTTACTTCCTGGCTTTCCTCATTATTTCCATGATCCGCTATGTGCCCGTTGCCCACCGGGCACCGGAACCCGGAAAAATCCTGGACAGGCTGAAGACAGGATGGAATTTCCTGAAAACACATCCCGGGATCACTGTATTCGGGATCGCAAGCCATGGCATCTTCGTGACGGTCCTGTTGTCCGGGTTTTACCTTTTCCCCCTTTACGTGAAGAACCACCTCGGTGCAGCAGGCGATGTATATGCCACGCTGGACATCTATTATGGACTGGGCGCCATTGCAGCCGGGTTTCTCGTACATCAATTGTTTCGCAAAACAGGCATTCCCCTGGCCATTTCCCTCCTGAGCCTGGTATGTGCCACATCCTATTTTTTCCTGGGCATCAGCCACAGCCTGCTGATCCTTTTCCTGATCGCGTTCATCACCGGTATTTGCAATGCCGGATCACGTGTATTGCGGGTAACCTATCTGTTCAGCCATATCCCGAACCAGGTTTTCGGGCGGTCCAACGGGATCTTTACCATGATCAATATCGGTTTTCGCATCTTCTTTCTCTTGCTCTTTTCAATCCCCTTCTTTCTCCGTTCGAACCATGTCATCTGGAGCTTTTTCATCTTTTGTGCATTCCTTGTCACATGTGCATGGGTCCTGCTCAGACAACACAAACCGGATCTCCGCTGATCTTTAAAATCTGAAAATCAGTACTTTTGAGTTCTCACGTTTAAACCAAAATGAACCATGCAATTTTCACTTACAGAAGAACAACTTGCCGTACAGGAAGCCGCCAGGGAATTTGCCCAGCAGGTGCTCAAACCCGGCGTCATCGAACGGGACACAAAAATGGAATACCCGAAAGCGGAAGTACGCCAGATGGCGGAAATGGGGTTTCTCGGGATGATGACGGATCCGGCCTATGGAGGCGGCGGGATGGATACCATTTCCTATGTGCTTGCCATGGAGGAGATCTCCAAGATCGACAACTCCTGCTCCGTGATCATGTCAGTCAACAATTCACTTGTGTGCTGGGGGATCGAGGAATACGGGACTGAAGCACAAAAGCAAAAATACCTGACAAAACTGGCCCCGGGTGACTGGCTTGGCGCATTTTGTCTCAGTGAGCCCGAGGCTGGTAGTGATGCCACAAGCCAGCGGACCACTGCGGAGGACAAAGGGGATCACTACCTGCTCAACGGGACCAAAAACTGGATCACGAACGGGAGATCCTCCAACGTCCATATCGTCATGGCACAAACCCACCCCGAACTCGGCCACAAGGGCATCAATGCATTGATTGTGGAGACCGACTGGGATGGTGTTGTGATCGGCGCCAAGGAGGACAAACTGGGAATCCGTTCCAGCGATACACACACGATCATGTATAATGATGTGGTGGTCCCCAAAGAAAACAGGGTCGGGGCGGATGGATTCGGATTCACATTTGCCATGGAGGTGCTCAACGGAGGACGCATTGGAATCGCCGCCCAGGCACTCGGTATCGCTGCAGGGGCCTACGAGCTTGCCGTCGCCTATAGCCAGGAAAGGGAAGCATTCGGCAAACCGATCAACAAGCACCAGGCCATCGCCTTCAAACTTGCGGATATGGCAACCGAGGTTGAGGCAGCAAGGATGCTGGTATACCGTGCAGCCTGGCTCAAGGACAAGGGTGAACGCTTTGACAGTGCCGCAGCCATGGCAAAGCTATATGCATCAGAGGTGGCTATGCGCCAGACCGTTGAAGCTGTCCAGGTCCATGGTGGCTACGGATTTGTCAAGGAATACCATGTCGAAAGGCTGTTGCGTGATGCCAAGATCACGCAGATCTATGAAGGTACATCCGAAATCCAGAAACTGGTGATCTCGCGGAACATCCTCAAGGGTGCGCTTTACCAGCCGGTGATGTAGCATGCGGGGCGCATACAGAATAGCCCGAATTGCAGATATCCCGGTACGCATCCACTGGTCCCTCAGCCTGATCTTCCTATGGCTTATCGTGATTGCCGTCACCAGTGGACTGAATGGCGCACAGATCATGTTCATGACGGGCATGGTATTTTGTGTCTTCCTGATCATGTTCCTGCATGAACTCGGACACGGCCTTGTTGCTTCATTCCTGAAAATCAGGACCGAGGATATCCTGATCTCCCCGATCGGTGGAGTGGCCCGGTTCACGAACCTGCCGAAAACTCCCTGGAAAGAAATCCTGATCGCATCAGGCGGCCCTGTCATAAACCTCCTTGTTGCCTTGATCCTGTATGGGCTCGCGCAATCAACAGATGCATCATCCGGTTTCTTCCATCCCCGCTTCTGGCGTCTTGAAGGTGAGCCTGATTTTCTCCGGTACCTGTTCCAGATCAACCTGGTCATCCTGTCGCTCAATGCGTTGCCGATCTACCCACTCGACGGCGGCAGGGTCCTGCGGGCCCTCCTGTCCATCTGGATCAACAGGCCGCTTGCTACCCGGATCGCTACGGGCCTTGGCCTGATCGCATCGAGTCTTATCATTGCCCGGGGGATCGTCTTCGGAGATGAGATCCTTGTCATCCTGGGAATCCTGATATTCGGTGCTACCATCCATGAAATCAGAACGGTCAGACCAGCTGACTGATCTGACCGTTCCTTGTGGTCTCAAAACTGGTATCCACCAGCTTGCTTTTCCTTACCAGCCCAACTTGGCCTTGATGAGTTCTGTGACATCGTCACTTTCCTGGGCATAGATGATCGACCCTGAAGCCCCTGTATCAAAGATGAACATGTAACCGCCTTCTTTTCCCACGGCCTGGATCGCCTCATCCAGCTCCTTCAGGATGGGCTGGATCAATTGCTCCCGCTTCTGGGCCACTTTAAATTGTGCGGTCTGGTCCTTTTGCTGGAGGTCCTGTTGTTCCTTGGCTAATGCCTCCCGCTGCTTTTCAGCCTGTACCTGCGAAAGGATGCCTTCCTGCATGTCCTTTTCAAACTTGCGGTACTTGCTCTCGAAAGACTGGGCTGCCGCCTGCAGCTCTTCTGCCTCTTTTTTCTGGAACGCCTCAAGTTCTGCATTCTTTTCACCGATCTGCGGGTGCATCTGGAGCAGATCCGCTGAATTGACGTAACCAAATTTCTGGGCATTCAATTGAAAAGCCGCCATGACGAGGATAGCCAAAATAAATGTCTTGCTGATGATTTTCATAATTCTCGTTTTTGCTAAACGCGGCAAAGGTAAGTTGCCGCCCACCTGATTACCAAGTTTTAACAGAAGTTTAATAGCACAGGGGCTAAAATGATCCGAATTACCGGCCCATGTGCAGGATCCAGCTCGTCATCAATTGCAAAACCCCCACGTTGAACGTTTCCCTGATCCTGCCGTACTCCACGGGGAGTCCGGTTTCTGCTGCCTGGAAAAGATGATTTAACCCGGGCACTTCATGGATCTTGACCATGCCTTGAGGCAGATGTGCGAGTGCTTCTTGCATCCGTTCCATATTCTGCGCTGCCGGCACCTGGATATCCAGGCTCCCGAACAAAGCGTAAACCGGTATGTCCAGTTTCTCAAGGGCTGGTGCAGGATCGTATGTGATAAAGTAGCGCATCCACGGACTGCTCATTGCCGAGGACTGGGCAAAATAGAATTTCTCATATGTTCCGTACTGGGCCTGTATCGTCTCGCCTGCCTGGTCATAAAATGATTTAGCCAGTTTCTGGAGGGCATCGTAATCCATGGGCTTTTCCTTGGGTGTCTGCTTCACAAGGTCATAAACCTTGCGGGCATAATCGGTCTGCTTTTTGACTTCGTCGGGCGCTTCGTCCGACTTTTCAAGGATCAGCCGTGTCTGCGCCAGCAGGATCTCATCACCTGGAAGTGCAGGTGCCGCAAGGAGGACAAGAAAATCCACATGCCGGCTTTTTTCCGCAACCATCGGGGCAATGATCCCGCCTTCGCTGTGCCCGATCAATCCAATCTTCTGCACCCGCTTTTCCTGCTTTTTCAATGCGGATACGATGGCCCTCGTATCTGAAGCAAGATCGGCTGTCGTTGCTGCCTGGAAATTCCCGGTTGATGCGCCGATCCCCCTGTCATCGTATCTGAATACGCCGATGCCGTGTTTTGTCAGGTAGTCCGCCATCACCCAAAACGGCTTGTGCCCGAATATTTCACTGTCGCGGTTCTGCGGACCGGAGCCTGAAATCAGGATAACAAGGGGAAATGGACCCTCTCCCATCGGTTTTGTCAGGGTCCCGGATAGTGTGACACCCTCAGCTTCCGGATTCGGGATGGTCAATTCCTCGGTTTCGTATGGAAAAGGAGGTTTGGGTTCCTGTGGCCGCATGGCACCGGTACCCCCTTCCAGAGGTTTCAGCACCAGGTCCGCCACCAGTCCCCCCTGGTGCCATGTTCCCCGGATGTCGCCCTGATCGTCAAGGGAGGCGATAAACTTTGCAGCGAATGCGTTGAAGCTGACAACCACATTTGAGTCCGTGACGATATAGTCATCTGCAGGGTATTCACTGAGGTTTTGCTGCGGAATGGAAAGCAGGACGCGTTTTTCCTTCCCTTCTTCATCATGGACAAATTCAAAGATCATCTCGATGGAGGTCCCCTGTACTTCAAGCTTCCCTGAATAGGCGCCCCCGGGTACAGACTGGGCATAAAGGTTAAAGGATAACACCACGAGGAAAGTCAGAATAGCCTTGTGTCTTATTGAGCCAAACATCATTGCAGGTATAAAAAAACCAGGTACAACAGGACCTGGTCTTGGATCTTTCGGTAAAAAAATGGTCAGGATTTGTCTGAATTCGAACTTTCTTCGATCTTCTTCTTGTCTGCTTCTTTCATGCCTTCCTGAATCTCGGATTCAATTTGTGACCGTGCATTGTTAAATTCCCGGATTCCTTTCCCCAGTCCACGCATCAGTTCGGGGATCTTGCGACCACCAAACAGGAGGAGGATCACGAAAAGAATGATAAAAATCTCTGGTCCACCGGGAATAAGCGATAATTCAAAATTCATTTTTTCCGATTTTGTAAGAATGTAAAAGTACAATAATTCATTCGCTCATTCAATAGGAAACGCGAATCCTTCGTCAACGTAAGACTATAACGCATATTCCGGGTTTAAAATTCAATTCCCCCTGTCGGATTCCCTTTGTGCCCTGTCATTTCTTGAGGCCGATCTCCCTCAGGCGTTCATCCAGGTATTCCCCGGCCGTAACCGGCGGATAGGTCAGCGGGTTTTCATCTGTGACACATTGCGGCAGGCAGGCAAGGCTCATTTCGCTTACGGGGTGCAGGAAAAACGGAATGGAAAGCCTTGGCCTGTGCCATTCTTCCCGGGGCGGGTTCACCACCCTGTGCGTCGTCGATTTCAGATAGTTGTTTGTCAGCCGCTGCAGCATATCCCCGACATTCACCACAATCTCGTTTTCACCGGGGAGGATATCGAGCCACTCCCCTTCCAGGTTGAGGATCTGCAATCCACCGGCCGAAGCACCGACAAGCAAAGTGATCAGGTTGATATCTTCGTGTTGTTCCGCCCGGATCGCAGACTCAGGTTCCTCCGTAATGGGCGGATAGTGGATGGCCCGCTGGATGCTGTTCCCGTTGCGGATGTGCCCATCAAAGTAATGCTCATCGAGTTCCAGGTGCAGGGCGATGGCCCGGAGCAGCTGGCCGCCAGCATGTTCAAAAGCGCGGTATAATTCAAAGCCGAGCGTTGTAAACTCCGGCACTTCACTGACACGGACATTCGGCGGGTATTCATTCGGGTCAAAATCTGTACCGGAAGGTTCCTGGCCGATCTGGAAGAACTCCTTGAGGTCACCCACATTGCTTTGCTTTGCATGTTCCTTCCCGAAGGAAGTATAGCCCCGCTGTCCCGACATGCCCGCGATCTCATACTTTGACTTGATCTCCACGGGGAGCGAGAAAAACGATTTTGCGGCTGCATAGAAACGGTCCACCAGGTCCTTCGGAATGCCATGGTTCACCACGCCGACGAACCCGACATGATGGAAAGCATTGCCCAGGTCTTCAACAAACAATTTCCGTTCGGTTTCTGAACCGCCTGTAAAACGGGAAAGGTCAACTAAAGGGATCACCCTGCTCATGTCGCATGAATTTTCGGATTGTGCAATTCCCGCAAAAGTACCCGTAAATGAACCGAAATCATTACATCCGGGGCTTATATTTCGACTTTTCCAGGATGTCCTGGGCGTTGTCCAGGTAGATGAGGCCGGACAGCGATGTTTCCGGGTAGCGCTCCATGTATGCGCTGATGATCCTCCAACCGATCCAGGTACCTGTATTTCCGGGGGCCTCCGGCGGCATGCCGGGTGCATTGGGGCCCGGGGTAATCAGTTTGTTGATCGAAAGGCGGTCCTGGTTATAGAGCAGGTCACTGTGCAGGAAATGGGCCCAGATATTCCGTTCGTTTTCCCGGCACCACGCCAGGTCTTCCTGGCTGTAGGCCATGATCACACTGTCAGGCGTCATCGGCAGCAGCCTGGAAAGGATATATTTTTTCTTTCCGTTGTGGATCATCTGGTCGATCAGCCGCTCCCCCGGCGGAAATCCACAGTAGTCATCCACGAGTACCTCGAGGATGCGCATCGCGAAGTGGTCCCTGTTGTATGTGCGCGTCATATATGCTGAAAAAGCCGGGTTCAGACCGACATAGGCCCGGTACGGGAAATCCTCCCCGAGGAACATCTCCAGGCTCACCCCGATCGCGTTTCGCCCGTCAACATCCTCGAAAATGAAGGGCAGGTAACCGAATTCACTGATCAGGCTGTACATCCTGGGCAGGTCTTTTTCAGGAAAGTAGTGCTGATGGAACCGGAAAGCCTCATCAACGGATGCCTGCCAGCCGGACCAGTCGCCCAGGATCATGGCGCTGGTATCGCAAAGCCACCTGACACGCTCATCTGAGACAAACTGCAGCACAACTGAATCCCGGGTATCTGGCGGCATGTCCCGTGTCACCAAGGGAACGACCTGCGTAAAAAACAGGTCCCAGAATGCCGGGTAATTTTTTCTCGCCTGATCTAGAATTTGGGGATTCGAATCCCCGTCCTCAGGACACAGGACTTCTTCAAAGTGCACCCATTCCGGCACTTCGGTAAAATGCGCGACATCCGGAATATTCTTACCTTTGTCCCGTTGGCAGGAAAAGTTGATGAGGAGGAGCAAAAAGGCACCAACACAAAGTCCGAAGGGCGTTTTCTTACTTGTTTTCTGCATTTCCCGAATCTGTTTCCTGCCGCAAAATTGAGATAAAAACGGAACAAGCATGCATAAAATTGGAATGTTCTTCCTCCTGGTTTGTTTCACTGCTCCGCTCAATGGACAAATTGAAAACCTGCGTCTTGGTCTTCACATCAGTCCGGCAATCAGTTTGATGGGCACAAATGATGAAACCATTCCCCGTGACGGGGGCAACCTGGGCATTCAGATCGGTGGTATCGGAGAGTACTACCTGACAGACAATTTGTCCTTGACGAGCGGCCTGAGCCTTTCCTTCCACCAGGGAGGCAAGATCAGGCATGATCGCGGGGGTAATTTCTTTCCGAATTCAGAACTTAGCGATGACGAACTCAATACGGGCGACAAACCGCTTCCGGACGGTGTCCGGCTCACCTACAGCCTCCAGTATCTTGAACTCCCCTTTGCCCTGAAGATCCGGACAGCCGAAATCGGGTACTACCGGTTTTTTGTCGAGGTCCCGAAATTGAGTTTTGCATTCAGGACACAGGCGCGGGGGGACATTGAAGGGCAGGGCGTAAACGAAGAGAAAGAAAATATCCGGAAAGATGTGGGGTTTTTCAATTTCTTTGCCGGTTTCGGGATCGGCGGGGAATATGCCCTTTCAGAATCGAATTCAGCTTTTTTCGGGCTCTACCTGGACAAGAGCCTGATCGATCTCACCAGCAATGACGGGTACAAGGCTATTGAAAACCCGGACAGTCTACCGGGGAATGACAATGACAATTATTTCATCCAGCCTGATATTTCGAGGGCGACACTCACCCGGATCATATTCAAATTCGGGCTGCTGTTTTAGGTTACGCACAAAGTAAAACGACAAATAAATGATGGACGACCAGGCAAAATTGGAGCAATTTATCCGCCGCGCACTGGAAGAGGATGTCGGGCCCGGGGATTATACATCCCTTGCCTGTATCCCGCCGGATTCTGTGTCCCAGGCCAAATTGCTTGTGAAGGATCCGGGCGTGATCTCAGGGGTAGATGTTGCCGAGAGGATCTTCATGTACGTCGATCCGGATGCAAAATTTGACCAGTTCAAAGGTGACGGTGAGGACATCATTCCCGGTGATATCGCCTTTACCGTCACGTGCAACACCCAGGCCTTGCTGAAGGTGGAACGCATCGTGCTGAACACGATGCAGCGCATGAGTGGCATTACGACGCTGAGCAGCCGGTTTGCCTTTGAGGTGGGAGATTTGCCGGTGACGATCCTGGATACGAGAAAGACCACCCCATTGATGAGGTTCCTGGAAAAATGGGCTGTCGAAGCGGGCGGATGCACGAATTACAGGATTGGCCTTTTCGACTGGATCATGATCAAGGATAACCACATCGATGCCTGCGGAAGCATCACGAAGGCAATTGACAAAGTACATGCATTCCTTGAAAGCAACAACCTTGAACTCGGGATCACCGTTGAGGTGCGCAACCTCGTTGAATTGCATGAGGTACTCGAGCGGGGCGGGATTACCCGCATCATGTTTGACAATTTTGAAATCCCGATCCTTGCGGAGGGAGTCGCTACAGTGGGCAACAGGTTTGAAACGGAAGCTTCAGGCGGGATCAACCTGTCCAATGTGCGCAGGTATGCACAAACAGGCGTTCAGTTCATTTCAGTTGGCGCATTGACGCACTCTGCGGAATCCGTCGATCTCAGCCTTAAAGTCATGTGACGGAATGAAATTTGTCATGCGGGATACTGAATAAAAATAAAAGCCAGGAAGGCAACGAGCATCAGGATGATCAACCAGAACCGCATATCCTGATAAAATGCACCGTGCTTTCCCTTGCGATCTTCCAGTTTGTCGTTTCGCTCTGCTATTCCCCGGTCTGAATCCCCAATTATCATATGCTCATGGTATGAAAGACGACAACCTGGCAGCCAGGCCAACGCGTCATGTTCTTATCTTAATGAATATCGGTGGGGGATATTTATCTTTAGGCAAATCCCGTGCCATACGTGTTTTTCATAATATGACAAAGCAAGGGCTTTTCCAGGGAGATTATGCCGGGCTTTTCTGGCGGGATGCGAGGTATTTATTGATCTTCCTGACGATACCGGGCCCTTCATAGACCATGCCGGTATACACCTGTACGAGGGAGGCACCTGCGCGCAACTTTTCAGCCGCATCTTCAGGATTCTGTATCCCTCCAACGCCGATAATGGGGAAAGCTCCGCCGCTCTTGTCGGCCAGGTAGCGGATGACTTCTGTGGCCCGGTCCTTCAGCGGCTGCCCGCTCAGCCCTCCCGCACCGATCGCTTCAATTTCCGTGGCAGGTTCCCTGAGATGGTCCCGTGCAATGGTTGTATTTGTCGCAATCACCCCAGCCAGTCTGGTTTCACGCACAATCTGGATGATATCATCAAGCTGGCTATTCGTCAGGTCAGGGGCGATCTTCAGCAGGATGGGTTTTTGCTCACTTTTCTTCCTGTTTTCATCCTGGAGCATCTGGAGGAGTGCACTCAGCGGCTCTTTTTCCTGCAATTCCCTCAGGCCCGGGGTGTTGGGGGAACTCACATTGACGACAAAGTAATCCACAAAAGGAAACAACACATGGAAGCATCTGCGGTAGTCTTCATGGGCAAGGTCATTTGGTGTCACCTTGTTCTTCCCGATATTTCCACCGATGATGCAATCCGGTTTGCCGCGTTTCTTCAGCCGGGACGCCAACGCCTCCACACCATCATTGTTGAAGCCCATCCTGTTGATCAACCCCTCAGAAGGTGGCAGTCTGAACAAACGAGGCTTCGGGTTGCCAGGCTGCGCTTTCGGTGTGACCGTACCAATTTCGATAAAGCCAAAACCAAGCGCACTCATAGCATGTGCATATTTTCCATCCTTGTCGAAACCGGCCGCAAGCCCGACGGGATTCCTGAAACGCAAACCCATCACTTCCCTCTCCAGGGCCGGGTGCGTATACCTGAAAACAGATCGGAAGACACTGCGTACCCCGGGAATGGAGGTCATGAAATTCAGGAGCGTCATGGAGATATGGTGTGCAGTTTCGGGCTTGAACAGGAAGAAAAGAGGTTTGATCAGTTTCTTGTACACGGCACTGGCGTTGGTCAACGCGCAAATGTAATGAATCTCTGTATGGCTTTGGTCAAAGTTCTTTTTTCAGCATCTCAAGATCCCGGACAAGCAGCCGCCTGCGGTCAAACTTGATCAGTTCTTTACCCTTCAACTCGTTGAGTACCGTCGTCACCGTCTGCCTTGAAGTGGCAGTCAGGTAGGCGACCTCCTGGTGGGTGATGAATTTCCGGACAACCCACTCATAACCGACACGCTGGCCCTTCGTTTCCACCAGGTCGATCAAAAACTCGATCACCCGTGTCCGGCTATCCTTGAAAACAAGTGATTCAAGCCTGTTTTCCATTTCAAGGATGCGTGATCCCATGATCTTCATGAAAAAAAGAGACAGTCCGTTATGGTCCCTGAGCAGGGATTTCATTTCAGCACGGGTGACTATGCACAATTCTGTTTCCTCCATGGCGATGGCATAATCCCGCCTGCGTTCCACCCCGATGAGTGCAAGTTCTCCAAACACCTCGCCCGACCCCAGAATCGCCTTGGTGATTTGCTTTCCCCCTTCTCCAAATGTCCCGATCTTCACCCTGCCGTAGGAGATGAAATAGATCCTGTCAGCATGATCATCCTGCAAGTAGATATACGCGCCTTTCGAGTATGTTTCATACGTATGGGAATCCCTCATCTCCCCGATTTTCTTCGGGCAGAAAATGGTATTAACATCAATGTTTTCAAGAAACCAAATGGACTGGTCACGCATATGGATGCCTTTTCAATAGAAACTTGAAAACATCAAAACAGTTCATGCAGGCAAATAGGCATTCCTTTCAATATCCGGGAAATCACTGTCAGGATGAAGTCATCTCGGCCGGTCGGATGATGCCTGGTCAATCCTGGTCCACGATCAGGTCAAGAGAGTCCCTGAGGTCTGCCATAAGGGGGTTTTTGCGCAGCAGGATATCATATTTTTCCTTGTTGGAAAGCAGCTTTTTGGGCTTTTTCAGGGACCGTTGATAGCCTTCCATCGTCTTGTCCACCCAAACATCCATGCCGAGCGAGGGCTGGCTGAAATAGGCCCGGATCGAATCCAGCAATTCATTTTCTTCCATGATCCTCGCCCTGGCCGTTTGTGTTGCCACAGCGATGCGGATCTTGCCGTCGAGCACTTCGGGCCGGGCATGGGCCAGTGTGCTTTTTACTGAAGGGGAAGTGGTCTGTTCCTGGTATTCATCCCAGCAGGTTTGCAGGTTTTCCGTGTTCAGCTCCTTTCGCGTCTCCCGGGCTTCCTGTTCCGCCCTGACAACCTGTTCCTGCAATTCCTTGATGTTGTTGAGCTTCGGGGTATGGATCATGTTGCCATTCCCGTTGGCTCTCTTCCTGGTCAGGATTTTTTTCCCGGATGTTGTCCGGTTGCCGATCGTTTCTTTTCCCGGCGAGGGGTCCACCCCGGCATCCTCCTGTTTCAATGCGCTGGCATCCTCCTGGCCAGCTTTGAGTTCCGGATCCTGCGCAGCAGCCAGAGGTTGACCCTTCTGGCGGGCGGGCTGGTGCGATGGCTCCTGCACCGGAGATTTCATCGTTGATTCAGGGCGTGGATTTTTTTTTTGCGTTGTAGCTGTCTCCCCATCCACTGCAGGTCGCATCCGGTTGTAAAAACACATTTTGGCCAGCGTCACTTCCACGTGCAGCCTTTTATTCTGTGCTCTTTGATAATGGATATCGCAGGTATTGAGCAGGTCAAGCCAGGTCATGAGCATGGCCGGGCTCACAAGCCTCGCCTGCTCCATATAGCGTTGTTTGAGCGCATCCCCGTAATCCAGCAGTTGAACTGTCCTGGCATCCTGGCACATGAACAGGTCCCGCATATGTTCAGACAGGCCCTGGACGAATATGTCACCTTCAAAGCCGTTTTTCTGGATCGTGTCAAACTGGCTCATCAGGCCTGGCAGGTCTTCTCCCAGCAAGGCTTCCGTCACTTTGAAATAGGCATCATAGTCAAGCAGATTGAGGTTTTCTATGACTTTGGCGTATGTAATCTGCTTTTCCGATGTACTGACGATCCGGTCAAAAATGGACAGGGCATCCCTCAGCGCACCGTCCGCCTTCTGGGCAATGACGACAAGTCCGTCCTCTTCGGCTTCAATGCCTTCCTGCGCGCAGATCTGCTTGAGGTGCTGCACAATGTCCGGGACCATGATCCGCTTGAAATCAAAAACCTGGCACCGGGAAAGGATGGTGGGGATGATCTTGTGTTTTTCTGTTGTCGCCAGGATAAAGATCGCATACGGCGGTGGCTCTTCCAGGGTCTTCAGAAAAGCGTTGAATGCCGACATTGAAAGCATGTGTACCTCGTCGATAATATACACCTTGTACTTTCCCTCAGCCGGCTGGAACCTGATCTGCTCCACAAGCGAACGCATGTGGTCCACCGAATTGTGGGAGGCCGCGTCCAGCTCGATAATATTGAAAGAAGTGTTTTTCTGGAAAGCCTGGCATGACCGGCATGTGCCGCAGGCTTCGAAATCCTCCGTCACATTTTCACAATTGATCGATTTGGCCAGGATCCGTGCACAGGTGGTTTTTCCAACCCCCCGCGGCCCGCAAAACAGGAATGCATGGGCCAGGTGGTCCGTGCGTAACGCATTCTTCAGTGTTTTTGCCACATGGTTCTGCCCGACCACCTCATCAAACCGGGCGGGCCTGTACTTCCTGGCAGAAACGATAAACTGACTCATGCGTTGAATGGGTTGAA
>JARQTN010000095.1:0-7764 GCA_029976695.1 Lewinellaceae bacterium | reverse complement strand
GAAGATCGCCATGACGGTCTGTGAGGATATCTGGAACCTTGGAAACGAGAATCCACTGTACACGATCTGCCCGATGGACCAGATGATCGGCATGGGGCCGGACCTCATGGTGAATATTTCGGCCTCGCCATTCAGTTTCAACCAGGCAAATGAACGTCTCAGGGTTGTGGCAAAGAATGCCGAAACATACCGGATCCCCGTCTTTTACAGTAACCATTGCGGTGCTCAGACCCAGATTGTGTTTGACGGAGGTTCTGTGGTCGCTTCTCCGGACGGGAAGATCTACGACGAGATGCCATATTTCCAGGAAATGGTCAGGGTCTATGACCTTGATGATGTCGTTGCCGGGAAACAAGCCAGCGTCCAGCCAAAAGAAAAATTCAGGCTGATCCATGACGCTATCGTCACAGGGGTCCATGATTATTTCCACAAGCTTGGATTCACAAAGGCCGTCCTTGGATTGTCCGGCGGGATCGACTCTGCAGTAACCGCCGTACTGGCGGCACATGCCCTTGGACCGGAAAACGTACACGTTGTCCTGATGCCTTCTCACTATTCGTCCGAGCACTCCGTCAAAGATGCACTCGACCTGGCTCAAAACCTGGGGTGCCCGTACGACATCATTCCGATTGAAGGTCCATACCGGGCCTTTGAAGAAGTCCTGAAACCCCAGTTCAAAGACCTGCCTTTCAATATCGCTGAAGAAAATATCCAGGCGAGGAGCAGGGGGTTGATCCTCATGGCCATCAGCAACAAGTTTGGCAACATCCTGCTCAACACGAGCAACAAGAGTGAAATGGCTGTCGGCTACGGGACACTATACGGCGACCTGGCAGGCGGCCTTTCAGTGATCGGGGATGTGTATAAGACAGAGGTTTTCAAATTGGCCGAATACATCAACCGCGAAAGGGAGGTCATTCCACGGAACACAATCGTAAAGCCCCCGTCCGCAGAACTCAGGCCCAACCAGAAGGATACAGACAGCCTCCCGGACTATGACATCCTGGATCCGATCCTGTACCATTATATTGAGCGCAGGAAAGGGCCACAGGAAATTATCGATATGGGATATGAGGAAAAACTGGTCAGGCGGATCCTCAGGCTGGTGAATATCAATGAATTCAAGAGGTACCAGACGGCACCCGTCATCCGGATTTCGGACAAGGCATTCGGGATGGGGCGCAGGATGCCCATCGTGGCGAAATACCTCAACTAATGCCCGAATCCGGGATTACTGATCAAGCAGCTCCCTGAAGTAACGGACAAATTCCTTCACGGTCATTTTGCCCTGGTCACCTTCTCCCTGCTTGCGGACGGCAACGGAGTGATCGGCTACCTCATCATCGCCGACGATCAGCATGATCGGGATCTTCTTCAGCTCCGTATCCCGGATCTTGCGGCCCACGGTTTCACCGCGGTCATCTACATATCCCCGGATATCATAAGCTGCCAATTCATGCAGCAGGTTTTCGGCATGGGCCACATGTCCTTCCCCGACGGTAAGGATCGCAATCTGCTCAGGCGCCAGCCACAAAGGCAGCTTTCCGGCCGTATGCTCGATCAGGATACTGATAAACCGCTCCATGGACCCGAAAGGGGCACGGTGGATCATGACCGGCCTGTGGGGTGCATTGTCAGTGCCCACATATTCGAGCTCAAACCTGTCCGGCAGGTTATAGTCCACCTGTATGGTCCCCAACTGCCAGGATCTTCCGAGCGCATCCTTGATCATGAAATCCAGCTTCGGGCCGTAAAAAGCAGCTTCGCCAAGCACCGTGACCGTTTCCATGTCCACTTCGGCGGTCGCTTCGATAATGGCCTGCTCCGCCTTGTCCCAATTCTCTTTCGTCCCGATATATTTTTCCGGGGTTTCCGGGTCCCGGAGGGAGATCTGTGCTGTAAATTCACTGAAGCCCATTTTTTTGAGCACGTATTGCGTGAGCTCCAGCACATTCAGGAACTCATCCTTCAACTGGTCCACTGTACAGAATATATGGGCATCGTCCTGGGTAAACCCGCGCACACGGGAAAGTCCGTGGAGTTCCCCGCTTTGTTCATATCGGTATACCGTGCCAAATTCAGCGATCCGCAGGGGAAGCTCCCTGTAGGAATGCGGGCGTGAGGCATAGATCTCGCAGTGGTGCGGGCAGTTCATCGGTTTCAGGAGGAACTCCTCCCCTTCCTTCGGGGTGTGGATCGGCTGAAAACTGTCAGATCCGTATTTTTCATAGTGACCCGAGGTCACGTACAGCTCCTTTTTCCCGATATGGGGCGTGATGACCTCCTGGTAGCCGCGTTTTTTTTGTTCCTGCCGCATAAAATTTTCCAGGCGGTTGCGCAGCGCAGTTCCTTTTGGCAGCCACATGGGGAGCCCGGCGCCCACCTTCTCGGAAAAAGTGAACAGCTCCAGTTCGGCGCCCAGCTTGCGGTGGTCACGCTTTTTTGCTTCTTCCAGCAGTTCCAGGTATTCTGTGAGTTCCTTTTGCTTCGGGAACGTGATCCCGTAGATACGGGTCATCATCTGGCGGGTCTCATCCCCGCGCCAGTAAGCACCCGCCACGTTCAGCAGCTTGACCGCCTTGATCTTCCCTGTATCCGGAATGTGGGGGCCCTTGCACAGGTCCACGAAATTTCCTTGCTGGTAGAATGTGATCTGGCCATCTTCAAGACCATCGATGAGTTCGAGCTTGTATTCATCTCCTTTCTCCTGAAAGTAGGCGACCGCATCAGCCTTGGATACTTCCTTGCGGATATAGTGATTCTTCTGGCTGGCGAGTTCTTTCATCTTCTTTTCGATCTCCGGCAGATCATTGATCGAAAGCTGGGTTTCACCCAGATCGATATCATAATAAAACCCGTTTTCGATGGGCGGGCCGATGCCAAACTTGACACCCGGATAAAGCGCTTCGATCGCCTCTGCCATCAGGTGGGCGGAGGAATGCCAGAAACTGGATTTCCCTTCAGGATCCCTCCATGTGAGGAGCTGCACTGTCGAGTCCTGTTCGATCGGCCTTTCCGCATCCCAAACCTCCCCGTTGACCTTCGCTGAGAGGACGTTGCGGGCAAGTCCCTCACTGATCGATCTGGCAATATCCATGGATGTCGAACCTTTCTCAAATGCATGTACACTTCCATCCGGTAGCGTGATCTGGATCATGTTTTTCCACTTTAGTCTAAACAGCAAATGTAATGATTTGCGTGGGAGCAGTAAACCTGTGCGCACAACCGAAACGTGAAAATATTGTTTTACCTGAAACTAAAACAACAGGTTATGTCAGTCAGGATCATTTCCAAACAGAACCAGGGACATGGCGCCTTCAATGGAGGCCAGATCGTGGAAAACAAGCCGATCGGCTTTCCGCAGGACGGCGGGTTTGTCAGACCGTATTCAAACCTGTTTTACTGGGCCCGGGCCCGGGCTGTCATCGATAGCACCATCGGGTTGCACCCCCACCAGGGTTTCGAGATCATGTCCTTTGTCCTCGAAGGAAGAATCCGGCATTTCGATACACAATTGAATGACTGGAAAGAGCTGGAAGAAGGCGGGGCACAAATCATCAGGGCCGGTAACGGGATACAGCATGCCGAGCATATGTACAAGGATGCTGTCATGTTCCAGATCTGGCTCGATCCAAACCTGGACAAAACACTGAGCATGGATGCCAGTTATGATGATTATACAAGGGAAAATATCCCGGTGGAAGAAACGCCTTTTGGAAAAATCCACCACTTCGCAGGAGGCGAAGGTCCAATGGCTGTTGAATCACCTGTTGGGATCATCCAGAAATGGGAAATAGTACGGGATATGGAAATGGCGCTCCTGCCTGATCATGTGCTTTCAGCATATGTCATTTCGGGTCATGGCATGGTGGATGGGAATACAATTTCAGAGGACGATTTTCTGATTGCGGAGGACGAGACACGCCTGCAGTTTCAGCCTACAGATGGAAAATTAGTCCTGTTTGCTATCATCTCGCCGTCCGATCCGGGCTACAAAACATATATCCAGCGGATGCAGGAACGGATGTACTCAGGCTGATTCTCCCAAACAAATAAAAAAGCCGGCCTGGGTCCAGGCCGGTTGATGTTGTCTTAGTCTACGACAAACGAGATCTTCAGGTCTACGCGATATTCCTCGACCTTTCCGTTCTTCACGGTGACACTATGGTCCTTGACATAGGCTGACCTGATGTGTTTTATGGTTTCTGATGCCTTTTTTACGCCATTCTGAACGGCGTCTTCAAAACTCTTTTCCGAGTTGGCCATCAATTCAATTACTTTTAGTACTGCCATTTCGATCTGTTGTTTAATTAAAAAAAATGATTTCTTTCGAGATCATAGAAGATCGGAATAATCTGCCACTTATTCAAGGAAAAACCCGTTAGAATGTGGAGAAAATGAGGAATCCCGGAGAGCTTTTCTGGATTCAGTAAAAAACCGTTACCTGTATTCCAGGTTGTGGATGGCTTCCCGGGCGCGCTGCATATTCGGAGACCAGCGCAGCGCATCCTTGTATGCGTCTATCGCCTTCACCTCATCCTGGTTCAATTCGTAGCAACGGCCCAAATAGAAATACGCGAGTGCATTGGTAGAATCGATCTCAACCAGCTTCATCATCTGGTCGATTGCCTTTTGATAATCATTTTGCAGGATATGCAGGATCCCGGTATTCAGGTACGCATCTGCATAAGAGGGATCAATTTCCTTGATCTGGTCGTAGAGCCCGATCGCTTCTTCAAACCGGTTCTGGTTCTGCAGGAAAAAAGCCCTGGAATGGAGTGCACTGATATTCTGCGGGTTCACACGGACAGCATTGTCATAATACTGACTCGCCAGGTCCGGGTTGATATCCTCCATAAAATTGCCCAGGAGGAGCCAGGCATCTGTCAGCTCCGGATCAATTTCAACGGCCGACTGGAGGGCGCCAACAGCCCTTTCCCGGTCTCCCTGCTCCTTGTAGTTCAGTCCTAACAGGAACAATGCATCTGCATTCTGCGGATCCAGCTCAAGCACCTTGGCCACCGATTGCTTCGACTGTTCGTATTGTTTCAGGATCAACTGGTATTCAGCAAGCTGGAGGATGGGAGCGACACTGTCCGGGTAAACTTTCGTGATGCGGTCCAGGGTCCTCAAGGCCATCTGGGACTGATAGGTCTCAAGATAGATCTCTGCCAATGTCGAGTGTGCCTCCAGGTGATTCGAGTCTTTTTGCAGGATCAGGAACACATCAGCCAGCGCTTCATCAAATTTGGTTTCCCCGACAAGGTATTTCGCCCGGGCGAGGAGGGATCCTGTACTACCCCTCGATGATTCAACGAGTTGATTGAGTGAATCGAGTGGCGATGCATACTGGCCTGCCTTCCCGCCAGTTCCATTGTTGTCATTTGCGCAAGCCTGGAAAAGGAGGGAGATGCACAGGGATATGAAAATCGAATGAACTTTTGCCATGGATGATTACCTCGTGAAGAAATCTGAAACCGGGTGGTACGCCCCGATATCGGGTCCAAATATCTGTTTTATCAACGGAAAAGAGGGAAAAACCGGAAAAAACAGTCCCTGTTGTACACGAATTTGCCCATTTCTGCCATTTATAGATAGCCAATTTGGCCGCACTGTGTGCCTGGTCACATTATGGCATTATTTTTGCAAACCTTTGGCATACATATTATAGATAAATGAAATATATTAAGCATTCTTTATCAAGGTTTATCCTTCGGGCAGGACTCCTTTCCCTGATCCTTGCGTGGGGGAGTCACCAGGAAGTTTCGGGCCAGGACAGGGCAGCATATATTGAGCGCTTTTCGGCCATTGCCGTATCTGAAATGCACCGGACGGGGATACCGGCAAGCATCAAGCTTGCCCAGGGCATCCTCGAATCAAATGCAGGCTCAAGCGAACTCGCCAAAAAGGCGAATAATCATTTCGGGTTGAAATGCGGCTCGGCATGGAAGGGGAGCAAGATGTACCGGAAGGATGATGAATACAACCACCACGGCAAACTGGTCAACTCCTGCTTCCGCACTTTTTCGAGCGCGGAAGAGAGCTATACGGCCCATTCTGAATTCCTGACAGACCCGGCAAAAGCCTATCGTTATGGCCGGTTGTTCAAACTCTCGTCTGCAGATTATAAAGGATGGGCACACGGCCTGAAGCGCGCCGGGTATGCCACAAACCCGCGGTATGCGCACCTCCTGATCAAAATCATCGAGGATTACCGGCTTTATGAATATGATAAAATGTCACCTGAATCTTTCGAGGAGGATTTGATTGCAGAAGAACAGCCCGTATTGAATGACCCGTCTGCACCTGCAGCGCCCGCAGTTTCCAGAATTTTGAAGGTACAATATGAGAATGATGTCCCGTTCGTGATTGCACGAGCCGGGGACACACCTTCCAAAATCGGGTACGAGATGGATCTGCCATCCAACCGCGTGGTCCAGTGCAATGAAGGGTTCAACCACAAACACCAGAAACTGGCACCAGGGCAGCGTGTCTACCTGAAAAAGAAGAAAAGCAGGTACAAAGGATCCAGGCGGTACCATGTCGTCCGGGACGGCGAGACCATGCAGGATATCTCTGACCGGTATGCCGTCAGGCTGGACAAGCTGTATAAAAGGAACCGGCTCAACCCGGGTGCGATCCCGCTCCCCGGCCAGCGGATCTACCTGCAGGGGAACAACCCTAGCTCGGTGCGGACAATGGATTCCGCCCCGGCAACGGATACCCGGCAGGCGATGTTCCTCTGGGACGAAGCCGTGAAGCCCGAAGCACAGGAAAGCACGGAATCAGGCAAGGTCACCTTCAGGGAAAAGATCCAGTTTGTCAGTACCGAACCGGAAACATCCGATTATATCGAATACATTGTCCAGCCAAAGGACACATTATACGGAATCGCCAAATTGTACGGGACCTCGGTGGACATGTTGAAAAATTTGAATAATTTGGACACCGCGAACATTCACCCAGGCCAGGTATTGAAAGTCCAATGATGAAAAACCGTTTCCTGATCTTTTCGTTTTTTCTCTTTTCAGCAGGCGCCTTGTCGGCGCAAAGCTATGCATTCGGCATCAAGGGCGGCCTGACGGCGGCCACCCAGCGCTGGAACAATTTTGATTCCGGCCAGCCCCTGTTCTCCTACCATGCGGATGCCTACATCGAATCGTGGAATGAAGAGAACATGAGCGCATTGTTCGCATCGCTTGGCTACCATGCGCGTGGCCGTTCAGTGCGCACGAGGAGAGTATTCGGGATCAATGGAGAGGATTTCCCGGCCCGTACATTCAATCAGCAGCTGTTCAATGCAGTGCTCAGCATTGGCGCGAAAAAGAAGTTCAGGATGGGTAATCCGGACATCCGGGGATTCTATGGCATCGGGGCACGACTGGAATACAATATCAAGGCGGACCTGGACATCTATTCCGGCCTGGAGGACCTGGTCAATAAATTCACTTATGGCGTAACCGTTAATGGCGGCTTTGAGTTTATGTGGTCGGAGTTTGTCGGCGGCGTCTTCGAGATCTCCGTCCATCCCGATTTCGGCAAACAGATCTTTGCACCAACCCAGGTGTTTATCGATGACCGTGGATTTGAACGCCAGTTGCAGGAACAGAATGTGGTCAATACCAGCATCGAGATCTCGGTCGGTTTCCGCTTCCTGCACAAGATCATTTATATAGACTAATCAAAGCTTGGCCTGGTTTTCTTTTTATTCTGACATCTGATATCGATTACTCTGACATCTGATATCGATTACTCTGACATCTG
>JARQTN010000094.1 GCA_029976695.1 Lewinellaceae bacterium | reverse complement strand
ATGACTTATCAAGTATTTTTACAAATGCATCTACAAATGCCCATGGCGGCGAGAGCGGGATCAGCACCTATGCATTTCAACATTTCGGGCTGGCCAAATTGAGGGAAGCAGGTCTTGCGGGCTGCATCACAAGCCCGGGCTGGGGCACATTCTTTGGAAGGTTTCGTTCGACGGGCTTTGAAGCCTATCGGGAAACCAGGATCAGCATCGGGTACGGCAGGAAAATGCATTCGAATTTTGCCCTGAGCGCCGGTTTCAATTACCACCAGGTGCGCATCCCGGAATACGGGAGTGCTTCCATACCTTCAATTGATATCGGTTTTTTTTTCAAGCCAACGGAAACACTGGCCATTGGGGGGCATGTCGAAAATCCGGTCAAATTTGCCCAGAACCACAATCTTCGCCTACCAGGCCTGCTGCGCGGTGGCGTAGCCTATTCTCCAGGTCATACCGTCACTGTGTACGCAGAGATCGAAAAGGATGCCGATTATCCTCTCACCTTCAAATCCGGCGCTGAGTACACCCCTCTGCCACAGTTCAGCATGCGCCTGGGCGCCCGAACAGAACCAGCGAGTGCACATTTCGGTTTTGGGTACCGGTTCCAGAAAAAATGGACTCTTGACCTGGGGGTATCTTATGACATCAGATTGGGCATGACACCGGGAATCAGTTTATCTTACCGTCCGCAAAAGAAGGAATCATGAAAATCTGCCTTGTCACTGCCACGCACCTGGAATCAGGTCCGGTCATGGATTATCTCAGGAAATATTATTCGGAATACAAACCCTATCATTTTATCAAGGGAGAAAAGGAGATCGACCTGCTCATTACAGGTGCGGGAGCCGTTCAAACAACTTACAGCCTGACCAGGTACCTGCAGCACAACCAGCCAGACACATGTATCCAGTCAGGGATCGCCGGGACCTTTTCCGATGTGCTTCAAATCGGGGATGTCTGCAATGTAGTCGAAGAAGTTTTCGCGGACATCGGAGCGGAAAATGGCCAAAACGGTTTCATCGATGCCTTCGCAATGGGCCTGATCGATCCTTCCACCCCGCCTTTTTCCAATGGAAGACTCCTGAATCCTGAAGCCGCACAGATGACCTTCCTGCCTGCGGCCAAAGGGATTACAACCAATACGGTCAGCGGGCACATCGATACGATCGACATGCTACGAGAACGCCATGCACCGGAGGTCGAAACAATGGAAGGCGCTGCCTTTTTCTTCACCTGCCTCCAGGAAAAGATCTCCTTTATGGAAATTCGCGCGATCTCGAACCTCGTTGAAGAACGGAACCGGGAAAACTGGAACATCCCGCTTGCACTGGAAAACCTGACCAGCGTGCTGATATCCATGATCGAGACATACTGAGATGAAAAACCGAATCCTGCTATTCTCGTCACAAGGAAAAAGATCATCGGCTCTTCCATACGGCATACCCTCAGGGTCTCCTGTGCCAGAAGGAAATCTGTTACTTTTGAGCCATCATGCGGGAATATACAGGGGAAAGAAAAAAATTCGGTTCGGCGGTTTTGCAGTATCATTTCAACCTGAGGCCCAATATTGAGCTCGACAGGGGCGTGGAATGGATCTACCCGTACACCGACCGGGCCACGCGCCATTCAATGTCTGCATTTTTCAGCCAGTATTACGATGATACAAATGAACGCATCTTCCTTTTCGGCATCAACCCGGGGAGGTTCGGTGCAGGGATCACGGGCATCCCGTTTACGGACCCGGTCAGGCTGGAAGTAAAGTGTGGCATTGGGAATCCGTTTCAGAAAAGGGCTGAACTCTCTTCCGTATTCATTTATGACTGCATTGAAGCCATGGGAGGACCACAAACCTTCTACAGCCAGTTTTATATCACCTCACTCTGCCCGCTTGGTTTTCTGAAGGACGGCAAGAACTATAACTATTATGATGACCGCGAGACTGAAAAGCGGGTCACCCCATTCATTGAGGAAAACATCTCGGCACAAATCTCGTTCGGGTGCAACAGGGCTTTTGCCTTTAGCATCGGGCAGGGAAAGAATTTCGCCTGTTTCAAAAAACTCAATGCCCAGCACAGGTGGTTTGACGAAATCATCCCCCTCCCGCATCCAAGGTGGGTCATGCAATACCGGCTGAAGCAAAAAGACAGGTTCCTGTCCGAATACAGGGAAAAACTATCCCTCGCCCTGGACCGGGTTCAGTGACCGCTCGTAGTCATCGTAGTTTGTCAGCTCAGTGCGCACCTCCCCATCCTCATAGATCCGGACCAGGTAGATCTGGTCAAAAACATCATGGCTGATCTGGGGATAATCGGTTTTGTCATCCAGAAGCTTGACGACTACGGGCGTTGTGTTGGAATGGCCGACAACAACAGCGATTTGACCATCCGGCACCTCCCCCAGCATATCAACCAATTTGGTGAGATCATCCGTACCATATTCGATCAGCTCAAGCTTGTGGGGGATCGAGATTACCTTCGCGGTCATTTTTGAACGCAGGTACCGGGAAGTGTACACAGCAAAAACGGGCTGAGTTTTCAGGATCTGGGAGATCCGCACGGCACGCTTTCCACCTTCCTGGCTCAACGGCGGATCTTTGCCCTGGTTCTTTTGTTCGGCATGCCTGATCAGCAGGATTGTCTTGTGCGGCATATCCATGCGTGGGGCGTCAGTTTTGCAGGCAAAGACCAGGACAGTGAAAAAGCAGATGAAAACGAAGGGATATTTCATATCGTTGGCGATTCTGGCTGATTCATCGTAATTTTGAATAAAAGCTTAATATAAAATAAATACGTGATGAAAATCGAAAAAAACGTGGTTGTTGACCTTGATTACACCCTGCGAAAAGATGACAAAGAAGGGGACATTATCGAGCAGACCCAGGACGGGAATCCCCTTGTTTTCATATTTGGCATCGGCATGATGATCCCTTCATTTGAAGAGAATCTTGAAGGCAAGGAAGCTGGCGATGAGGTCAGTTTCGGGATCAAGGCAGAAAACGCCTACGGTAAGCACGATGCCCAGGCTGTCATGGACGTGCCGATCAAATATTTTGAGGTCGAAGGCAAAATTGACAGGGACAAGCTCCAGACAGGTACGCCCATCCAAATGCAGGACCAGGAAGGACGTGCATACAGGGGTATCATCCTGAACCAGGGCATCGAAGAGATCAAGGTTGATTTCAACCACCCGATGGCCGGTCAGGACCTGCATTTTACGGTCACTATAAACAATGTCAGGGAAGCCACGGAATCAGAGCTCGATCACGGCCACGTGCACGAATAGCTGTAATCCCAGTCAGTTCAGGTTTTCCGGAAGCGGCAGATCATCTCTTTCCGCATTCCACTGGATACTGATGATCCACCACCGGCCTTTATCATGGATGAGTTGGATGCTGTTGATACCCCGCATAAAAACAGGGCCGTCAGGGTTATGCCTGCTCTCATAGGCAGAAAACACGTGCATCAGCTCGCCATATTCCTGAATGGACCTGTCGATCTCTGATTCGTAGAAACCGTTTGCCAGAAAATATGGCGCGTTCCGCCTGATATACTCATCCAGGGTAAAATGGTGGTATTCCACGAGGCCTTCGCGGTTCTTTCTGAGGGCCCCCATGATTGCCGCCGGATGGAATAGTGCCTCCATTTTTTCCCAGTCCCTTTCACCGGCCGGACCGGAGATGACAGCATACAATTCACGGATCATTTGATCTGCCTCTGCAAAGTGACGAGGTGCACTGACCTGTGCTGAAGCGGGCATGGACAGGAGGAAGATGGCGATGCAGCAAAACGTAGTATACTTGTTCATGGCAATTTCCGGATTTGCGCTACTTTTAAGACGTAAATGTGTTCAAATTTGGAATCACGCAGAAATTTTTTTAGCCAAATGCCACGGATTTTTCGAATAATTGCCGGGATTTTGTTGATCGGGGCTTTTGCTTCCTGCTCAACCTATTATCAAGTGTATGAAGTGGACTCCCCTGACATTATCCTGTATGAAAATGATTATTTCGTAGACACCTCAACCAGCCTGCATGTGATCTATGACTTCTGGTCTGAAGGAGGGATACCCATCATTGAGCTTGCTAATGCATATCCCGACACCATCCTCGTAGATTTCAGGAAAAGCAATTTTGTCATCTCTGCTGATACATTTTCATTTGCACCCAAAGATCGGCCCGATTCGGTGAGGAATTATGACAATGACTTTGGATACAACGTCCTGTTTGATGCAATGCCAGGCTCGGTCTATATCCCGCCGGATTCGAGTTTTATCTTTGAGGGCATCCTTTGGACCTTTGACTGGTCGGGTGATGTGTCCAGAAAGAAACCATCCGAGCGATACATCTATTCCAGTTCACCCCAAAAAATGGACCATCTCTTTGTCTATTCCTACGCTGACCCATCCGGCACACAGTCCCCCTCGATCCGAACGGATACAATTTACCACAGGTTCTATCTGAGCAGCGTCACACAAGTGGAAAATGCAACTTTTCAAAAGCGCATCCAGTCTGAGCTGCTTTCAAACAAGTTTTATGTCCGTCCCGAGTCTGGCTGGCCCGAAGAAACCCGGTTTGACATCGCAAATACCTTGCTCTCACTTTTCCTGGGGGAATAATGGACAGGGAACTGCCGCAGAATTTTGCTTTTTGCCCATTTTCCTGTAATATATTTGACAGTAAACCCATACATTCAACATAAATTGATTGCGATGAAAAAGAATTCTTATAAACTGCTCCTCATCCTGTTATTCGCATTGGGAATCTACCAGTCCGCCGATGCCCAGATCTTGAAACGCATCCTTAAGGAATCCTCGCGCAAAGTTGAGCGGGAAGTCACAAACATGGTCGTGGACAAAGCCTCTGACATCATTGCACAGAAGGCTGTACAGTCGCTTGAAAGCACGTTCGACAAGATGATCCGGGATGCGATGGAGTCTGATTCCACCTACCGGAATGACGGGTCGGTGCCTGATTCCGCATATTACTCTGCGGGACAGAAGTACGCCGAGTTCCTCAGGGGCATGAATGACCAGGCCGACCTTCCGGATCAGTATGCTTTCGATGTCACCCTCCTTGTGGAAAGCTCCTATACGGATCATGATCCACAGGAAATGCGGATATACTACGCGAAGGACCATGCTGTCATGTGTGTCGAACAAATGGAAGGCAAGGACAAAACCTATATGGTCATGGATCTCGAAAAGGACGTCGTTGCAATGTACCGCATCGACAAAAAAGGAAGGAAAACGGTCCAGGCACTGCCGAATATGTTTAAAATGGCTGGCTCATTCGCTTCCAGCAGCGGGGAAGAAAAGGCATTCAGCTTCAAAGCGACCGGTAAAACAAAAAAGATTGCCGGCTACACATGTGAAGAATTTGAAGGCAAGGGAGATGAAGAAATGATCACCGCATACTTTTCAAATGATGTGCCGGTCGACTGGAACAAGACATTCGGTGCCATGATGAAAAGGATCGCACCCACGACATACCACGACGGAATCGAGGAAATCAGCGGAATGGTACTCGAATCCTATACCGTGATGAAGAAAAAACCAAAAACAGAGTACTTCTATACGACAAAGGAAGTGCTCGAGGCACCGTTTGTGATCGACAATTCAGCATATGAAATGGCTTCCTACCAGTAGCCTCATCTGGACTTTCTTCCTTGCCTCAGCCAGTTTCGTCCCTGGTCACGCGCTGTACATCTCTGTGATTTCCGTCGAACATGAGGAAGGCGGTTTTGAAGCCATCATTCAGTTCAAGATCTTCAAGGATGACCTGAACGATGCCATTTACAATGAAAGCACCCGCAGGCATCAGATGAATCAGCTTGACAACACTGATTATCAAACAGATATCAGATCTTACCTGAACAATCATTTTAATCTTGAAGTGAACGGGATTCAAGCCACGATCGTCCCGGAATCTTTCGCGATCCAGGGGGACGCTGCCTTTATTTTCTGTACTTCTGCTGTCCCTGCTCATTGGAATACGGTTCAAATTGAAGCCACCCTCCTGTACGAGTTGTTTCCCACCCAGCAGAATATGATCCATTA
>JARQTN010000093.1 GCA_029976695.1 Lewinellaceae bacterium | reverse complement strand
CGATGATCATGGGCGAATAGGCAAGCGCCATGAATTTGCTGGTATGCCCGGTTTCGAACAGGACCATGCCGTTTGTGGCTAGCCCGAAGGCAAGCGCCCCGATGATTGCGACCACATGGCCTGTGCCCATCAACAACAGCAGGATATACATGGAAAGCATGGCAGCTACAAAATATCCAATGGGCCTGCTCATAAAAAGCATGAAGCCTTTATTGAAATATTTCAGCAGGTTGTTCTTTTGTGGCGCACTGAGCTGGTACGTGGGCATCCCGCCAAACATGCTGTTTGTCCAAAGTACGGTCTCGCCAGTCTCCTCTTGCCAGGCTTTTGCCTCCTGGGCCATGCCTTTGAATTGCTCAATATCCCCCATCGGCATTTTCTTCCCCTGCAACTGCGGAGAAAAGTAGACGACATTGATGAGCAGGAAAAGGAGTATGGCACCAACTGGCCAGATCGCTTTCTTCAGAATTGACTGATTCATGGAGGATGCTTTAATCAGGAGTCAAATATATGAATTGTTGTACGGGCTCAAGATCAAAAGGGATTTCCTATTTAAAGTCAACCAGGAGGTGTTCCCTGTGGCTTTCAGAAAAAAGGCGGATCAGGTTTGCGATTTCATGGTCCAGTTCTGATTGGCCCAGCAACAGGTCCCTGAAGGCATTCTCCACTTTTTGAATATCTTCTTCCCGATATCCCTTTCTCAATGCTGCTATCCGGTTGAAACCCAGGATCCTGGCAGGCACCCCGGCCACAATGCAATAGGGAGGAATGTGCCGGATCACAGAGGCATTCATGCCGACCATGGCCCCTTCTCCCACATGGATGCGCTGGTGCACCGCAGATCCCATGCCCATGTTCACATACGCGCCCACTTCTGCCCTGCCGGCAAGCTTCGTGCCCGCTGTCAGACTGGTATGATCCCCGATCTTTACATCATGGGCCAGGTAACACTTGTTCATGATATAACAGTGATCTCCAACCCGGGTGAGTCTTGTTCTTACAGGGCTGTGGATGTTCACGAATTCCCGGATGATGGTATGATCGCCAATCTTCACGTACCCGTCTTCCACCAGGCGGTCACCCTTGTATCCCATTTCCCCCATATGGCCGATCGTAACGAAAGGATATATCCTGTTGTGTGAGCCGATATGTACCCGGTTGGTCATGATGACCGACGAATCGATATGATTCGAATTCCCAATCTCCACTTCCCCCTCGATGATCGTATACGGACCGATCCTATTCCCCACTCCCATCTTGACTGATGGCGCAATAATTGCAGTTGGATGAATGATATTCTCTGTTTGCATATCGCAGGATTGCCATGTAAAGAAATGATAACATTTTCAGTTATCCATGATAAATTCACCCTGAAGGCATTAATTTGAAGTCTTTCAAGAAAAAGATGCGCAAATCAACACAAAATGAGAGCAGGATCACTCATTTTCATCTCACTCTTCCTGACCATGCATATTTTCACGCAAGATATTGACTGGCAAGGGCATCGCGGATGCAGGGGGCTGATGCCCGAAAACACCATACCCGCATTTCTCAAGGCCCTTGAATTTGACATCCGGACCATCGAAATGGATATCGTCGTTTGCGGCGACGGTGACCTGATCGTGTCACACGAACCCTGGATGTCACACCAGATCTGCAGTCACCCTGATGGGAGGCCCGTTCTGAAGGAGGAGGCAATGTCCCTGAATATTTTCAAAATGACGACTGCTGAAGTGCAGCAATTCGATTGCGGGAAACGGGGCAATCCGCGATTCACAGAGCAGGAAAGCGTGCCTGCCTTCAAGCCAACGCTCAAACAGGCCATCCAGGCAGTCCACGCATTTTGTGAGGCAGAGGGCCGGGAATTGCCCGATTTCAATATCGAGATCAAATCCCACCCCGATGGGTATCATCTCATGGTGCCGCCGCCGGATATCTTTGTTCCCATGGTAACCGATGCAATCAGGACCCTGGGGATTGAGGAGAAAACGACCCTTCAAAGTTTTGACACAAGGGTGCTGGAAAAACTGAACGAAGTCTCCCACCGTAAATTTAGAATTGCCTACCTGGTTCAAAATGGCAATCAGATCATGGACAACCTTTCCGTGCTCAGCTTCAGGCCGGATGTTTATAGCCCGTTTTATCGCATGGTGAAAAAGAAGACCGTAAAACTGGCCCACGCCCTGGGGATCAGGGTGATTCCCTGGACTGTAAATTCGAGCAGGAAAATGAAAAAATTGCTCCGAAAAAACGTGGACGGGATCATTACGGATTATCCAAACCGGATACCGGCAACGGAATAGGATGCAGTGGGACACCATTCGATTTGAGCATACGAATCAGGCCCTTCCCACCTGCGAGGTGCCCGGCTCCCACGGCAATAAAGCAACGCTCTTCTCTGACCAAATCAGCAATTCTTTGTGCCATGAATGCATTCCTTGAATAGATCAGGATCTGGCGCATTTTTCCCATTCCTTTCTTTGAATAGCGGTACATCCCTTGCAGGTCCATCCTCACATACAAGTCAATGAGTTTGTTTGTGGACCTCCTGATCCTTGAGGGATTCCTTCCGATCTCAAGTAGTTGCCTGACCTGTGCATCCAGGGGGAGTTGCTTCATGATGCGCACTTGTTCACTGTATGATTCTACCCCGATCATTTCCTTCCCGCAGGATGCTGCAAAACTCCACATCGCCTGGTCTAGCGCGTTGCGATGTTGCCTGCCAAGCTGGGCTTCTGCGATCTGGTTTACAATCAGCATGGGATAAAGCCGGTCAAACATCATCAATTCAATCCCAAAAGCTTTGCGCAAAATCCTGCGTAATTTCTGATACTTTCTGGATGGCATTAGGTGTGTCAATCGAAGCCCATCGGGCATCAGGGCATCTTCGATCTGACCAAGCTCACCTGCCTGGCCCAGGTCCATTTCTGCCGCATAAATGCTGGTGTTCAAGATGAAGGGTTTCACCATTTCAAAATAGTCAAACACACGCTCATCGCGCACATGCATTGTACCAAATAAATAACTGTCCTGTCGATGCTCAGTCTGGATGCGCCAGAGAAGTGTCCTGCGCTTACTTCTCATGCCCCTTTTCGTAATCAAATGGCAGGACCTTGTTGTCCTTGACAGTTGATAACGTCATCAGCGTTTTCAGTCGTTCGATTTGCTCTATCTGAGAAAGGGTCTTGAACAGCAGTTGTTCGTAAGATGGCAGGTCCTTGCAAATGACTTTCAACAAAAAGTCAGCATCACCTGTGATGATGTAACATTCGGTGATCTCATCGATATCCTCGATCTTCTTGAGGAAGTTTTCCAGGGCTTTTTCTTTTTGCCAGGCCAGGGAGACAAGCACAAAGGTTTTGACATGCAAGCCAATTTTGGTGGCATTCACCTGTGCATGGTAGCTGTCGATATATGCGTTGTGCTCAAGTTTCTTTACCCTTTCCAGTGTCGGGGCTGGAGAGAGCCCAATTTTCTTGGAAAGGTCCAGATTTGTGATCTTGCTGTTTTGCTGCAGGATCTCCAATATTCTAAGGTCTATTTTATCCAGTTTGTCAGACATATTCGTTTCGTTTTTGTAAAAATTTCGTGTACTCTATCTGGTCAGCAAAAAAACAAAAGATTCTGCGATTATCAAATTCGACGCAAAAAAAAGAACACGAATATGCATTCTTTCCCGAATTATATTTTGAGGGATCGTCTATGGGAAGATGCCCAGACGGATATAGTCATTTGCGATTTTGTCGAGGGCGTTCACGAATGCAGCTGTCCTGAGGTCATGGATCTTCTTCCTCCGTTTCATGACCTCACGGATATTATGGTAGCTCGTCACCATGGTATCCTCCAGTCCGGAACGCACAAGATCAATCTCCTCGGCACCTTTCGTCAGAAGATCTTTTTCGCGATCGCCGATAGTTGTTCCGGTAAGCCTTTCCACCATGGATACAATAGCATACAGGGAATTGTGCTGGAACCTCTTTTCCATCCGTCCGAAACGCATATGGGAAAGATTCTTCAGCCATTCAAAATAGGATACGGTTACCCCACCGGCATTTGCGTACATATCCGGGATGATCAATATTCCCTTCTTCAGCAGGATCTCCTCTGCATCAGCTGTAATCGGGCCATTTGCGGCCTCGGCAATTACCTTCGCTTTCACCGATTTTGCATTGCCTTTGTGGATCTGGCTTTCCAGCGCAGCCGGCACCAGGATATCACACGGGATTTTGACCCAGTCTTCACGGACATCGAGTTTTTTAGAACCCGGAAATCCAATGATCGTGCCTTTATCCTTCCGGTAGTTCAATAGTTGCTGAATATCAATTCCCTCGGGGCTGTAAATGGTGCCCTCTATTTCAGAAACACCGATGACACTGGCACCACCTTCGTCCTGCGAGATCATGCCCGTATACGAACCGACATTCCCTAAACCCTGGATGACCATTGTTTTGCCCTCCAGCCCGGGCTCAATCCCCAGCGCCTTGCAATCTTCTTCGTAGGATAACATCTGCCTGATCGCATAATAGACACCCCTTCCAGTTGCCTCTGTTCTCCCGCGAATGCCGCTCTGGTTTTCAGGCTTGCCCGTGACACAGGCAGCTGCATCTATCTCCCCGTGGTTGAAGGTCGAGTAGGTGTCCAGGATCCAGGCCATCTCGCGAGCGCCCGTGCCGTAGTCAGGGGCCGGCACATCAAGGCCGGGGCCAATGAAATTTTTCCTGATGAGCTCTGTCGTGTATCTCCTGGTGATCTTTTCGAGTTGCAGTGCGTTGTACTTCCTCGGGCTCACCTTCACCCCTCCTTTTGCGCCGCCGAACGGCACATCCACAATGGCACATTTATACGTCATCAGGGAGGCCAGTGCCATCACTTCCTCCTGGTTGACAAGGTGGCTGAACCGGATCCCTCCTTTTGTGGGCAACCTGTGATGGCTGTGCTGGACTCGGTACGCTTCTATGACTTCATACTGGTTTCCGATCTTGACAGGAAACTTCATCTGGTAAACAGAATTGCAGACTCGGATTTGTTCAAGGAGGCCTTTGGGGATTGAGGTAAATTCAGCGGCTTTGTTAAAGTTCCGGTTTACACTTTCGTAAAATCTAGTTTGTTTTGACTCCATCATCAGCCAGTTTTTCAAGCTTTGAAATACGTCTTTCAAGGTAAATGAGAAAACCCACGATCATCAGGAAAATGACCGCAATTACGGCAACCACAACATAAATTTTCCCTGTACTCCGCAAGAAATCCGGGCTGGATCCCTGGCAAAAGAGAGAGGTTGAAAAACTGAGCATCGCCAGTGAGGTCAGAATCAGTTTTTTGTTCATTTGGTCTGGTTCAAGTTGCCGCAAATATGAGAAAATATTTCAATTGGTAAGCCGATCTTTTGCTTTGAAAAATCGATAGTTCAATTGTGCGATCCACACGCCCAAAAGCGTCCAGCCTATGATTGCCGGATAGAAGATCATCCGCATGGTATTGTCCATATCCTCGCCCCCTAAAGCTGGATTGCCCCCGTTCCCTGGATGAAGGCTGTCTGTGAGCCGGGGCACAACAAAGATGAGCGGGATCATCAGGACAAAAGCGAAAATATTGTAGCCTGCACTGAGCCTTGCCCGCCTTTGCTCATCCTCGAAAGAACTGCGCAGGACAAGTAGTGCAAAATAGATCAGCAGCGTAATGGCCGAAACATTCTGCTTGATGTCCCAGCTCCAGAATTTCCCCCAGGTATACTTTGCCCAGATCATGCCCGTGACCAGGCCCATGACACCGAACAACACTCCTGCCTGGACAAGGGAAATGGAACGCAGGTCATCATCCGGATGCTGCGTTTTCATGTACCTGTAACTGAAATACACACTCCCCGCAAAAAGGAGGATCATGCCGAACCACATCGGGATATGGAAGTATGTATTGCGGATTGTTTCGACGAGGATGTTCCGGTATGGAAATCCAAAGAAAGCACGCGTATTCAGATGTACCACAGGATCTTTTTTCCATAGCAGCAGTTCGGCCTCTGACTTTTCCTGTCCATGCCGGACAAATACAGCTGAAGGAAGGACAGAGGTGCCATCTCTTGCATTGTCAATCACAAGGGATAGCGCAGTTACACCCTGGTCACCAGGAAATGACTTTGGGATATAAAAGCTGGCGCGCAATTCCCTGGCATTCCTGGCCATCACCTGCGTTGCGCCAAGCGCATTCTCTTCATCCAGCTTGAGCCATACCCTGGGCAAGTCATCGGATGCATCGAAATGCGTATTGTATCCCCTGATCTGAAGGACGATCATCTCTCCAGCATCCGTCCGGCCGGGCTTGACAGATTCGATGCCCGGGTAAAGCGGAGAAAGCATCCCGCCCAAAAGCGTACCAAGGATAATCAGCACAGCCAGTATTTTCCACCAGTGTCGTCGCATGAGCAAATATTTTATGATCGCCACAAAAAAGGAAACAAAATCATTCCAGCCCCGATGAGGAGCAACTCGATACTGCCCAGAATGGTCACCTCATCCGTGATGCTGCTGTCCATGGTCAACCCCAATGCAACGCTTGAAAGGTCAATCAGGTTGATAAAGATCGGGATTGTCAATGGAAAACCCAGGATGGCCATGAGGGTCGCACTGTTATCCGCCTTGATCGCAATGGATGAAATAAATGTAAAAGTCAGCGAAAGGCTGAAACTGCCCATCACGACAGCAAGCAGGAAAATATCTGCAGACTCGATCGGGTTGCCTGCAATAAAGACCAGCGCAGCTGACAATAACAGCCCAATGATCATGAGCAAGCCTGTATTGTAGATCACTTTTGAAAAGAGCAGGTTGACAGGGTGCGTCAGGGTGTAGTAGAATAAATACCTTTTCTCGCTTTCCCGGACAAAACTTTTTAATACTGCATTGATAGACGCAAACAGGAACAGGATCCAGAAGATCAGGTTCCATGTTGCCGGTGCGAGTTCCCCGAATGCGATCATGACAATAAATACAGAAGTGGCAACGTAGAGCAGGATTCCCCCCAGGGCATACTTTTCACGAAATTCCACGAGAATTTCCTTCCTGATCAGAGCGGCAATTTCAGAAAATGACAGCATAATGAATCGCCGATAAAGATAAGAAATTCGGAAATCGGCGTTATAAAAGGGAAGAACATATCTCAAGATGAAAACCCCTTGTGATCTACTTTTATAAATGGGTAAATGCGTTATATTTACATATTATAATTTTATTTAATTTGTTTACATTTGTCACGATCAAGTCAAGCATCCATGAATGGTAGACAATTCCGTATTGCTTTTGCCCTCCTTTTGGCAATCACATCGCAGGTGCTCGCTTCGGGTAATGAAATCGGTTTTCACAAAGTAGAGGCACTGAACGGGGATGGGGTGATCAAGCTGCTTTCGAGATACCGGCTCTACGCGCATCCGTGCAACGTGGAAAAGTTTTATGACCTGAACCATCTGCAGAAAGGACAACCTCTGATCAAGGGGAAACTGTACATCCTTCCCGTAGTCTTGTTTACCTATAACGGGATCAGTATCCGAAGCACAATTGGTGAGGACAATTGGGAGAAAGCGAGCCGGATCGCGGCTTTCAACAGGATGCTGAAGGCAAAGGGGCTGCGTAAGTCGACATACCAGGACAGCAAGGTTCTCTGGGTTCCCTACCACGAACTGAATTGTAAAGCGGAGATCTCACCCCGGGGTGATGAAAGTCCTCTTGCAATACCGGTATCGGACACAAAGACAACAATTGTAGAACCATTGTTTGGAGCAGAGAATGCTGAAGTCCCGATTCGATCCAGCAGGCTTTCGGGCAAAGTCTATTACATTGTGAGCGGGCATGGCGGTCCTGATCCGGGAGCAATGGCAACGATCGGCCGCACTTCCCTGTGCGAAGACGAATACGCCTATGATGTCAGCCTCAGGCTGGCACGCCAGTTATTGGCTGACGGGGCAACTGTCCATATCATGATCCAGGATCCAAATGACGGCATTCGATCTGAAGAATACCTTGACTGCGACCGGGATGAGACCTCATTCGGGGAAGCACCCATCCCGCTCGACCAGCTTGCCAGACTCCGCCAGCGCGTGTTCAGGATCAACAGGCTCCATGAAGAATACCTGCAAAAGGGGATGCGAGATCATACGGTTCTCTGTATTCACGTTGATTCGAGAAGCCCGAAAAAAAGACAGGATGTTTTTTTCTATTATTTTAATGAAAGCAAATCCGGGAAGAAACTCGCCCACCAGCTCCACAGGAAATTCAGGGAAAAATACAGCAAATACCGGGCGAACGGACAATACCATGGTACCGTTTCCGAAAGGTCCCTGTTCGCACTGCGCTATACAAACCCGACTGCTGTTTATGTAGAATTGGCAAATATCAAAAACCATGTGGACAGGCTGCGCCTTTTGCCTGAATCCAACCGGCAGGCATTGGCGAACTGGTTATTTGAGGGGCTTACGGATGGACCCTGAGACCTGGCTTGAAGCAGATATCTTTCAGATCCCGGTTTCAGGGAAAAAATGATTATCTACATATCGGCGACCATCAGATTACACCCCCTCATTTCACTTTCATCCACCCTGCCCAGCACTTCGAATGTACCTCCATCATAAAGAACTCCGATATCTTGTGTCGCGATAAATGCACATGTATCGATATTCGCCAGGTCGACCACGTTGATCATCCCCCTTTTTCCCGTGCCCAGGAGTGTTAATGGATCTGTAAGATCAGCGATCATGACGCGAGCCGTGGGGCATGGTTTGAACACCCCGCCCCCACTGGAATAAAACTGGGAAAGCAATTCCGTCATGCCGTATTCCGAATGAATCTGATCGACCTTGAAAGCATCCATCAGTTTCCCGTGCAATTCCCCCCTGGTCAATTCCGTTCTCCGCCCTTTCATCCCCCCGGTCTCCATCACGATGGCATGACGGAGTTGGAATTCCCGAAATTCTGCAAGGTCCAGCAGTGCAAAGCTGACACCGATCAGGATGGTTGGCAGTCCATCTTCCTCGTTTTTTTTGAGAATTGTGAGCAAAATGTCGAAATCATCAAGGAAAAAACCGCTTTTGGCATATTTTGACTTCCGGGCAAAATGGTCAACCATGTAAACCAGGCTTGCATTTCTTCTTTCCAGGTAGGAAGGCAGGAGCGCGAGCCAGCAATACTCTGAAGGATCGCCATAGATATGTGAAAAGCAACGAACTGTGATCTTTCCATACCATTCCAGCGACCTTACTGCATGCCTGGACCTTGACTGTCCCGTCGTACCGCTGCTTTCAAAAATCACCTCGGGTACCCAGGAGCCGGATTGAATGAGATGATCCCTGAACAATTGGATCGGGAGAAACGGGATGTCCCCGACAGCATGTACCTTGTCAACCGGCCTGCCTACAAGTCGGCAAAATTGCCCGTAAACCGGATTATTTGTACATTGATAGCGAAATAAAGCAAGCGCAACCTGATCAAAATCTGCGTTTGAAACGTTTATTATCTGTTGCTGAAGCTGCTCTCGAGTCAATTTGGATCACAATGTTTCAAAATCTAAAAATACTGCTTTTCATTACGGGATTATCCATTGCCGTGACCGCTTGTATCGAGACCCCTGATTTTGATATCGTACCAGAAATTGAATTTGTCGGGATGACAAAGGACACCCTGAACCAGGGCGTTTTCCAGGAAGATTCCTTGACTGTCGTATTTACGTTCAAGGATGGTGACGGGGACCTTGGCAATGAGTCCGATGCTGCATTGAACAACGTGTTCTTTACAGACATGCGTACAGGCTTTGAGGACAATTCCTTCAGGATTCCCTTCATCCCCAGGGAAGGATCTGCAAATGGCATCGAGGGTACAGTGCGCATCAGCCTGTTTACGACCTGCTGCATCTTCCCGGATGGATCCGATCCCTGCACACCGTCTGTGACATCTCCCTATGACACCGTCCAGTACAGGATCTATATAATGGACAGGGCAGGCAATAAAAGCAATGAGATCCTCACAGATCCCATAATCCTGAGGTGCAACTAACCTCCTGCCCACACGGGAATCCTGTCACCTGAAATGGCCTACCGGCCAAGCGCTTTTTTTGCCCCTTCTACGGCCTTCTTTGCACTTCCGATAAAAATCTGGTCATCGATGATCATAACCGGCCTTTTCAGGAAGGTGTACTCCTCGAGGATCAATTTGCGGAAATCTTTTTCGCTGAGTTCCACATTTTTCAATCCCATCGACTGGTACTTCCTTGACCTGCGCGAGAAAAGGGCCTCATAAGAGCCAGCCATTTTTTTCATCTGGTCAATTTGTTTTGCCGTGATCTTTTCGAACTTGATGTCCTGAACTTCCACGTCGTCAAGCGGTTCAAGTTCGTTCAGGATCCGCTGGCATGTTTTACACGTACTCAGACAATATATTTTCTTCATAATGAGATTTGTTGTTGATCATCAAACATGGTATTTTTCGTCCGGGACAACAAAATTAAGAAAAGTGGCTTTCCACCCATCCGAACTCATCCTGAATCCAGACGGATCCATTTATCACCTCAACCTGCTGCCGGAGGATATTGCCGATACCATATTCTTTGTGGGAGATCCAAGCCGGGTAAAACAGGTATCCAGGCATTTCGACAGGATCCTTGTGCGCAAGCAGAAAAGGGAGTTTATCACGCATACCGGTGAACTGAATGGCAGGCGACTGACCGTTATCTCCACGGGAATCGGTACGGACAACATCGATATCGTCATCAATGAACTTGATGCATTAGCCAATATTGACCTGGAATACCGGGTTGAAAAGCCGGAGAAGAAACAACTGACATTTGTCCGGATCGGGACTTCGGGGGGGATTCATCCGGATGTGGAGGTTGATCGCTTCGTAAAATCCACTTACGGGATTGGGATGGATGGATTGGGTGTTTTCTACAAATCCCGGGACCATGAAGATGTCAGGGCACTTGAGAATACATTTCACGAACAAATCACCGGACCATCGGGTTTGCCAAAGATCTACGCTGCGCGGGGAACGACCTCATTGCTGGACAGCGCGTTTCCTGAATTCATTGAGGGTATGACACTGACCGCAACCGGATTTTATGGGCCCCAGGGACGTTCCATCCGGCTACCGAACAAAATGGAAGAGACGCTGAAACGCATCCAGGGTTTTTCATTTCAGGGCCTTCACTGTACGAACATCGAGATGGAAACAGCCGCGATCTATCTGCTGTCGGACCTGTTGGGGCACCGGGCACTTTCCTGCAACGTCATCCTCGCAAACAGGATCTTCGGTACATTCAGCACTCATCCGAAAGAATCAATCAACAGGCTCATCGAAAAGGTCCTGGATCATTTTGCCTCTGCTGCCTTGTGATCGGCCAGGAATTTCGAGAGGCCCACATCGGTCAAGGGATGGTTTAGGAGTCCCATCAACGGTTTGAGCGGGCTCGTAATCACATCTGCACCGGCTCTCGCGGCATCCACAATGTGGAGCGTATGCCGGATGCTCGCTGCAAGGATCTCCGTTTCGTATCCCTGTATTGCATAGATCTCGGCTATTTCCTCGATCAGTGCGATACCGTCCCATGCAATATCATCAATCCGCCCGATAAAAGGGGAAAGATAAGTCGCTCCTGCTTTGGCAGCAAGGATCGCCTGGCCGGCTGAGAAGACAAGCGTACAATTTGTCTTGATGTCGTTCTCAGAAAACCATTTAAGCGCCTTGACACCCTCCTTGATCATCGGTACTTTGACCACAATATTCGGTGCGATTTCCGAAAGTGCCTTGCCTTCCCTGATCATCCCCTCAAAATCTGTGGAGATCACTTCAGCGCTCACATCACCGGGCACGAGTTCGCAAATGGTCTTGTAGTGTTTGTAAATATTGTCCTGCCCCGTAATGCCTTCTTTCGCCATAAGCGAAGGATTTGTGGTCACCCCGTCAAGGATGCCAAGGGATTTGGCTTCACGGATATCCTCCAGGTTTGCAGTGTCAATAAAGAACTTCATGAGATATTTGTATTTTTCATATGAGATAAAATAATATGCAAAAATATGAATTAATTGCACAGGTTGATCCATGAAAATCAGCATCGCAAAACCAACCGATATCAAGGGCATCCTGGGGATTTACGGGCCCATAGTGGAAGGCTCACATACCTCTTTTGAATACACTGTGCCAACGCATGCAGAGATGCGGCAAAGGCTGGAGGAAACACTGGACTTTTACCCATGGATCGTTGCCCGTAACGGAGCTGAAGTGTCAGGGTTTGCTTATGCATCCCGGTTCCGGAAAAGGAAAGCCTATGACCGGGTCTGTGAAGTCAGCGTCTATGTCCATGCTGATCATCAGAGGATAGGAGTAGGCAAAGCACTGTACGAAGTGGTATTCAGGATCCTCAGACGTCAGGGCATGACACAATGTATTGCCGGAATTTCCCTGCCCAATCCGGGTAGTATCCGGTTTCACGAAAGATGCGGTTTCAGGGAGATTGGCACATTCATGCATATCGGGTATAAATTCGGCGGATGGCATGATGTCCTGTTTATGCAATTGACACTGAGTGACCGGTTGGATGCAGGTCCGGCGATCCCATGGCATTCTATCGGTCAAAAGGAGTTGGCAAAACTGGGGATTGCTAAATAAAAAAAGCAAGGAATCATATCGCACCGCTACAACCTCCTACCCTTGCTGCGTTTCCGCCCTGGGGGAGTTCAGAGGGAGCTGGTCGTATGACCCTTGCCAGCTGCAAACTTATGATTATTTTCTGAAATGAAACAGTACCTTCATTTGTTCTTTTCAGGCAGCAAATGACGTACGGTATGCCATGCCTGTACATTTGGCAAGCCCGCTGTAATGGTAATCGGCACATGTTTCACAGGGTGTTCAAACTCGATCTGGCGACAGTGCAAAAGGATCGCCCTGGGATTGTTTATCTTCTCGCCGCCGTACTTCAGGTCACCCAGGATCGGGCTGCCGATTGTCTTCATCATGACCCTGATCTGGTGCGGCCTGCCGGTCAGCGGATGCAGTTCAAAAAGGTAAAAAGGCTCACCTCGCCCAACAAGTTGGTAGGATGTCTCCGCATATTTTGCATCTTCAGAAGGCGCTTCGGAGGCAAACACGATATTCCGCTGCCGGTTTTTCTTGAGATACTGCCTGACCGTTCCGGATTCTTCTGCCGGATATGCATGTGACAGGGCCCAGTATGTTTTCCGCACCTTCCGCTCCTTGAACAGGGCGGCCATCCGTTCCTTGCCCTTCCCTGTCTTGGCTAGTATCAATGCCCCGGAAACCGGCCTGTCCAGCCTGTGCACGGACTGGGTATACACATTTCCGGGCTTCGCATACTTCTTCCGAATGTATTCGCGGACATAGTCCTCCATGGAGGTGTCGCCCGTTTTGTCCACGTGAACCAGTACTCCGTTGGGTTTGTTTACAACAATGATATGATTATCCTCATAGAGCAGTTCTAATTCCATCTTTTCCTAAGTTTATGCAAATGTAATAACAACACAAAGATGACACTGAGTTTCGGTTTCTCCCCATGTCCAAACGATACCTTCATGGTTGATGCGATGCTGCATGACAAGATAGTCACTTCAGGTTTCCACTTCAACCCTGTGATCAAAGACGTGGAAGACCTGAACGAGCTGGCTTTCCAGGGCAAACTGGATATTACAAAGTTGAGTTATCACGCCTTTTTACAACTCACTGACATTTATCAAATGCTGAGTTCGGGCAGTGCGTTGGGTTTCGGTGTCGGCCCGCTCCTCATCGCCAAAAATGACATGCATGATGAGGAGATCAATGAAAGCACGATTGCACTACCGGGAAAATGGACCACGGCGCACTGGCTGTTTACCCTTAAATACCCAAACGCAAGGAAGAAGCAATTCATGCTGTTCTCCGAAATTGAATATGCAGTTGCTTCCGGCGAGGTAGCGGCAGGCGTGATCATCCATGAAAACAGGTTTACCTATGCAGACAGGGGGTTTGTGAAAATCACTGACCTGGGTACCTACTGGGAAGAAAGCACAGGCCTGCCAATCCCACTGGGCGGGATTGCCGTCCGGAGGAGCATGGATGACGGGACAAAATCCATGATCCTCCAAATGCTCCGGCACAGCATCGAATATGCCTATGCGCATCCGGGCGAAGCCTCAGCATTTATCCATCAGCATGCCCAGGAAATGGATCCTGAAGTCCTCAAAAAACACATCGACCTGTATGTCAATACGTACAGCCTTGACCTGAAATGTGAAGGACGTGAAGCTATCCAAAAAATGTTTGACCTGTCCACAGATTCTGGACTATTGGTTGATTATCAGCCGGACTACCTTTTTTCGGGATAATAATGACCGACTCTGACAGCCGGGTTGCGATTCATTTTCTGTTAATTACATATTAAATATTTTATATACTTGTAATTCGCTTAAAAAAAGTGATTTACATATTGCATATTTATTTAATATGTTTATCTTTACGTTGTAAGTTTTGGTTATAAGGTTAATTCGTCTTTTGCTCGTGTGAAGACACGGGCATTTTTTTGATCCCAATGCCGCACAGGCGTAGATTATAAAAGATGTGATCTTAGTTTTAGTTAATCGTTAGGGCTCACGCGAAGGCGTGGGCCTTTTGTGTATTGGGTTGCGGGTTTAATGTTTCGGGTTGCGGATCCAAGGTTGCGCGATGATGGCTGATTCCTATGTGTTGGCTTACATCTGGATCGACAGAGGTCAAGCGTTCAGCGTTTTGCGTTCAGTGTTTTGCGTTCAGCGTTTTGCGTTATAACACGAAACACGGAACCCGCAACCCGAAACCCCACCGTAATTCGTAATTAACCATTCGTAATTCCCAACTACATGACCTCCTCCACTTGCGTATAGGGCAGATCAAAAGCTTTGGCCACCTCTTCGTATACCACTTTCCCATCGACCACATTCAATCCCAGCTTTAGCGCCGGATCATCAGCACAGGCTTTCTTCCAGCCTTTTTCGGCAAGTTTCAAGCCGTAGGGCAATGTGGCATTCGTCAGGGCGATCGTGGAAGTGTAGGGCACGGCACCGGGCATGTTTGCTACGCAGTAATGGAGGATCCCGTCAATGGTATAAACCGGGTCATCATGCGTCGTTGGCTTGCAGGTTTCAATGCACCCACCCTGGTCAACTGCCACATCTACGAGGACAGTTCCGGGAGCCATGAGTTTGAGCATATCTCTTGTGATCAGGTTGGGTGCTTTTGCACCAGGGATCAGCACTGCACCCACGATGAGGTGGTGTGTCTGGATGAGCTCGCGGATGTTGTATTCATTGGAGTACATGGTCCTGACATTGGGTTCCATGACATCGGCAAGGTACCTCAGACGTGCCAGGTTGATATCCAGTATGGTCACATCTGCACCAAGGCCAGCTGCCATCTTGGCTGCCTGGGTGCCGACAATGCCTCCACCAAGGATCAGCACCTTTGCAGGGGAAACGCCGGGAACCCCGCCCAGCAATACGCCTCTTCCGCCAGATGGCTTTTCAAGGTACTTTGCTCCTTCCTGGATGGCCATTCGTCCGGCGACTTCTGACATGGGTACGAGCAACGGCAGGCTCCGGTCACTTAACTCGACGGTTTCATATGCCAGGCAGACAGACTTGTTTGCAATCATAGCCTTTGTCAGCGGCTCGTATGAAGCAAAGTGGAAATAGGTAAACAGAAGCTGGCCTTCCCTGATCAGGGTATACTCGGATTCAATCGGCTCCTTCACTTTTATGATCATCTCCGCAATCCCGTATACTTCCTCGATTGTGGGCAGGATTTGGGCTCCGGCTTGTGCATAGGTTTCGTCCGGGAAACCACTGCCGACCCCGGCTGTCGACTGGACATATACTTTGTGGCCTCTTTTCGTAAATTCTAGCGCACCCGCGGGTGTGAGGGCGACGCGATTCTCATTGCTTTTGATTTCTTTTGGAACACCGATGATCATGGTTCATTTGGTTTTATCTGACAGTTAGAATTTCGAGGCAAATCTACTATTTCACGAGAATTTAAAACCACTCTCACAAATTATCTGGGTAAAGTTTTCTTTAAAGTGGAAAATTCATATTTTAATACTCTTAAAATCATTTCTTCACTAAACATATCATCATATGTATATCACATTCAAGGAGCTGAGGGATATCAAGCACAACCTTCCGACGGGAAGTGTAAAACGTATTGCAAAGGAGCTCCAAATAGAAGAACAGACGGTCAGAAACTATTTTGGAGCTGAAAAGTATGCAGAAGGTAAAATTACCGGAAATCACGTACAACCGGGACCGGATGGTGGCATTGTATATATTGAAGACGATACAATCCTGAATCTTGCACGCAAAATCATCAAAGAATCTGCTGGTGCTGATGCACCGATCGAAAGTTAAGAACGGATAATGGCCCGCGTCATTATCCGTTTTTATTTACAAAAAAAGGTCATCTCGTTTTCGCGGGATGACCTTTTCAGTTACTTCATTTAAACTTTGACTCAAAATCACTCAACTAACACATTATCAATACGATACGAAGTGGTCAAGCCACCCGGACCGCTTCCGACATACTTGAATCCGATATGGATCTTACCTGAAGTTAAGGACGACAGGTCGATCAGTCCGGAAGGAATGAAAGCATGGTCCGCATCGGATTCCCTTGCCAGTACAGCCTCGATTTCGGACCAGTTTGCACCTGCCACATCAGAGCCGTCAAAATCTGCGCTCCACCAGACAGAAAGCCCATCGTGCTCCCAGAAAGCCTTGGCAGATTCAAAAGAAAATGAAGGGGTTTCTGAGATATCGATTTCTGGTGTTACCAGCCAGGTTTCCATCTCCTGGGCATCATCGTTATATGCGGTGGCCTGCGCATAATGATTACCGTCAAAGACCTTCCCGAGCCAGGTTCGCGATCCCTTGAGGGCCACATTTACCCAACCGGTCAGGACAACTTCGTCATTATTGCCAATCTGGTCGAAGCTTTCATTCACCGCTCCCCCACCGGTCGAACCTCCCTTTACGTCACTGGCACTCCGAAGGATGATCTGGGGATCGTTAAACTGAGAAACGATTGCTGTGATCTCCACTTCTCCCGTGGGCACCGCAGTGCCTGAAAATGACGCCTGGTTTCTCGTATACAGATCAATGGAGCCCGTGCCGTCCTGCACCGTGAGTGTCCCATCGAAAATGGAATTTCCACTGATGGTTGCATTCTCGATTTTCACAAGGGTCGATTCCCAGGGCTCACTGTTGGATATGATCTCTGCGATCGTTGCGGTCCTGGGTGCAGGTGCAGTCCCGTTCCCCAGGTCAATGCCATTTCCAATGGGCAACTCGATCTGCAGCAATCCATTGTACTCGGACATTTCCTGCCCTCCGACAACCACGCGGATATGGCTGCCCAACCCGAAACTGTGGTTCGCACTGAACCGGATGACGATCCCGCCGGTTTCATCCTGCACATACAGGTTCCTTCCGGTGACATTTCCCGTTTCATAATCAGAAATCACAAACCCTTCGATGGCCCCGTCACTGATCAATGCATCTCCACTGTCAAACTGGCTGCGCAATGACCCGATCGTCACCGTATTCCCGCCAGGACCGCAGCGCTCCGCTTCCAGCTGGACGTCATCCAGGTCGCGCAAGGCAAGCTGGAGCGTTGAACCAAAAACACCAAGTACAGCAACGAGTGTACCGTTCCCCTCGGGTAGCTTTTCCTGTGCGAAGGTGGCAAAGCTGCTTGTCCGCACAATGATCTCGTTCAGGTTGCAATCGGTCAGCGTCCTGTTTGTAGAGAAGGAAGGGTCCGAATAGGTCTGACCAAGCTCACTGTTGGCAAACTGCACGTCATTTAACTGGACCAAGGTACTGACATCGTCAAATGTCAGCTGGTTTATCCCTTTTTCTTTGGGTGTGACATCATTCCCGTAAGTGCCCGGAATGATCGTCGACTCCACCAGTGGCTCAGGTATACGCTCAAGTTCCCTGTCACCTCCATTTCCCGTCACAGCACCGCCCAACTGGATCAACCCGTTATAGTCACCCAGCCAAAGTCCCTGGCAACGGACCGAAACCTGCCGACCAGGTGGGTAAATGTTGTCAAGGTCGGTCATCTCGATACGCATCTCGATCCCGCCGGTTTCATCCTGGATGACCAGCTGGCGAAAGAAATTGCCCGCAAGGTCGCTTGAGATCACCACACCCCTGATGATTATATCTTCCGTGATCTCTTCATAATTGCCCAGGCTGTGCATATTCCTCAATTCCATAATTGTGGTATTGGGTGGAGGGGACTCCACGCCACCCCCGGGTGGCTCGTCAAAATCCTGGTCCACACAGCCGTGTAATCCAACGGCTATTGAAAGAAGAAATGCCGGGAAGAATAATGCGATTTTCCTCAAACTGATTGGAATTTTGATCATATGCTGATTCCGGATTTGCATGTCGGTGTTGATTTAAAAGCTTAAACTTAGATTCACGAAATAACTCAGGCCCGGGAAATAAAAGTACCTGCTCGGAAAACGATCCACATCCTTCCCTTCAAAGTCGAAACGAAGTTGTTCAAATCCTCCGGTTACGAAGTCCTGATTGTCGAAGGTGTTGTTTACACTTAGATTGACCGCGAAGAAGGTCCTTTCCTTAAACCAGTTGATCAGGAACGACTTATAAAAGGATAAATTCAGGGTGAACGCCCCTCCTGTCCTTTCCTGGTCGATGATCCTTCTCCACTGGTCTGAATCCTGTTCCACCAGGTCAACGGCTTCAGCTGTCCGGCGGATCGGGTTAAAATCGATCCAGACATTGTTGAAATAATTCGCATTCAGGTACAGGGACCAGTAATCCTTTGACCTGTAACTCAACCCAAAGGAATATGCTTGCTGCGGCGTGCCCGGGATGTAGAAATTCTTCGCATAAATGGTCAGATCCTCATCCAGTGTCTGGGCAGTATTATCCTGGGTAATGGTCGCTTCGGGCCGTGATGTGTAAATGTATTCCCCTACCGAGGCAACCCCGTACACCGTAAATCCCGGTGTAACCGTCCATTCGGCCGAGGCTTCAATGCCCATGTGCCTTTTATCTATGCCCGTCATGCTGAAATTCACAAAACTGCGCTCATCATCGTGATAAAAGCTCCGTGTCAGCACCTGGTTTTCAAATGTACCGTAAAACCCGACCAGGCGCGCCTTGACGTACGGACTGGTAAAGTTAACCCCTGCCTCGGCTGACCTGATCACCTCGTTTTCAAGTCCCTCGACAGCCTGGTTACGTGTGCGGGGTGAAACGAAGGCATTCCTGAAGAATGGCGCCCGAGTACCTGCCATCCCCCGGATGTAAGCATATGTGCGACCGCTGAATTTATAGGTCGCGCCGCCCTTTACCGTGTAATTTGTGAAGTTGAACTTCTCGGAATCGCCAAAAGAGCTGTCCGGGAACTTCCCGTTGCGCATATGGCCTGTCCGCCAGAAGCGAGTTCCACTCAGTTCACCGCCAAGAAACAGGTCCCAGTGCCTCGACTCGTGATTCAGTTGTGCCCAGCCACCATATTTGCGGATCTGGGCATCGTAATCGTGCCCGAAGCGATCGCCCACCTGCAGGGTCCTGTTCGGACGGTTCAGGTCATTCTGGATCGCATCCGGGTTGCGGATCAATTCCTGTTCTGCAAACTTGTCATAATCCACATAGAATTCGCCGCCCAGTAGATCCAGCACCTGCCGGTAATTCTCATTTTTCTGGTACCGGTACTGCGCTCCGCCCTGGAGGGTCAATTTATCAGAGAAATTGTGTCTCATTACCCCATTGAAATTGATCAATGTGGGGTCATACCGCCTGTCCTCCACGATATAATTGGAAAGTCGTCCGGATACGTCGTTTCCTTCGACACCAAGCACGTTCTCGACCGTGAAAAATGAGTTCCGGTTCGCTTCATACATCCTGTCCCAATTGATCTGGAGTGCCTCCTCATTGCCCTTCAGCTGGTCATATACCCGGGCTGACAGGTCCGGATCCTGGAAGTAGGAGGGTAACTTCCGGTAGTAATCCGGGCGCGGGTCATTCCCGTTGTACCAGTCAAGGGCGGAGCGGCCATTCTTTCCTGTCTGGTAGGAAGCTGCGACTGAAACCCGTGTATCCCCGGAGGGTGTAAAGTCGTAGCGCAACATGGCAATCGGTGTATGCAGGTCAGAGACCCGGCTGTTTCGCTTCTTGCCGTTCTGATATCCCCAATATGGGTTATAGTAATTCGTCCCGGCCAGTTCATACATTTCTTCGGTCGCGGCTGTAAGCCGTCCCCTCTTATTTGGCGTACCGTAGACGACGAAATTGAGCAGGTGCTTGTCGCTGAACTTCCGGTCCACGCTCAGGAAATAACTGTACGCATCGTAAAATGTACCGGGGACATACCCTTCCTGGGCCCACCGCCGTGAAACCAGCATCGAAACGGCCCAACCGTTCTTCATCAGGCCCGTTGAATAGGTTGCCATCAGCCTGTTACGGTAGCTCCTGTTGGCCAGTGAATAGGTGAACCTGACCTGTTTCCGCTGGAAGGATGCACGGAGATCCGTATTCGAACCGCCGCTCAGACCACCCAGTCCGAATGCCAGGGGGGTAAGGCCGATCCCCGCTTCACGGTTGCGAAAGACATCGTTCAGCCCGCCAAACGCGCTGAACTGGACACGTCCCACTTCAAGGTCATTCATCGGGATGAGGTTGATGAACGTATGTTCGTTTTCCGAATCGTAACCCCTGATCCGAAACCTGGCGGGCCCGAACACAAACGCAGCCGTAGAGGAAAACACATCGCGTGTGGCCGTGAGCAGGCCGGAAATGTTTTCGTCACGCCCGATCTCGTCATCATCCACATCGAGCAGGATGGTCGGGATAAAGTCCCCGGAGAGGTTGGTCACGTAGTTGAGTTCGATGGTTCCCAGGTCTATCCAATCACGCCCATTCACTTCAATCCCCATTGAGCTCTGGAAATCTTCAATTGAAAAGTTCATTTCAATGATTTTGATATCCGCCGGGAGAAGCAATTCAAATTTACCATCCTCGCCGGTGGTTACAGGCTCCCCGATATTGGCTGAAACGATGACCTTGTTGATCGGCTGTTTATTGTCACTGCTGACTACTTTTCCGACAACAGTCACCTGTGAAACGGCAACCTGAACAGCGAGGATATAGAGAAGTGCGAAAAGAATGCTCTTGCGCATACGCGGTGCATTATGAGAGGTGAATTTATGAACAGGCCAAAATTAACGAAACTTGGTCAAGTATCTGTAAAACTTTGATTGCGGGCAATGACATATCTTTGACGTTCCAATGAGATATCCATGAAAAGGTCATTACTCATCATCCTTTTGTTCATCCCCCTCCTCGCCCTGTCCCAGAAAAAGGAATACAAGGTCGCCGTGGTCGGTTTCTACAATTTTGAAAACCTCTTCGACACAATCGATACTGAAAATGTGCGGGATACCGAGTTTACGCCGCAAGGCAGTAACCGGTATAATTCAGGTGTATACCAGGACAAGCTGAGCAACCTTTCCAGGGTAGTTTCAGAAATCGGCACCGATGTGACACCTGACGGGGTGGCTGTCCTCGGAATTTGCGAGATCGAGAACAGGCAGGTCCTCGAGGATTTTGTCCGCCAACCCGCCATCCGGGACAGAAATTACCAGATCGTACACTATGACTCAAAGGACAGGCGTGGCATAGATGTCGCCCTGATCTACAACCCGAAATACTTTGAACCGAAAACCAGCTTTGCCTATCCCCTTTTTACGCGGGTGAGTCCGGACGGGGATACCTCCTACAGCAGAAGCATTCTTGTCGTTTCGGGTGTTTTTGACGGGGATACCATGACATTTATGGTGAACCACTGGCCCTCCCGCAGCGGCGGTGAAAAGGCAACTGCCCATCTTAGGAACAGGGCTGCTGAACTCAACAAGATGTTCGTGGACACGATCGAACAGGAATACCCCGGTCAAAAGATCATCATCATGGGGGACCTCAACGATGACCCGATCAACGAGAGTGTCAAAAAATACCTGAATGCCCGCAACTCTCCTAAACGGCTCAACAAGGATGAAATGTTTAATCCGATGTATGACTTTTATAAAAAAGGCATCGGGACGACGGCATACCGGGATGCATGGTCCCTGTTTGACCAGCTCATTTTTTCATATTCGTTTGTCAACAAGAGATATGGCGGCTGGCAGTTTTACAAGGCAGGCATTTACAATGAAAGCTATATGCTGCAGAAGGAAGGGCAATATGCCGGCTATCCGCTGAGAACCTACGGCGGCGGCGTATACATGGGCGGCTTCAGCGATCATTTTCCCGTCTATGCGATATTGCTCAAAGAAATCAACTGATCCGTTTTGCATCAAACTCCGCTCGAACTCAATGCTGACTTCAGGAACGCCCTTGACCTTATGGAAAAAACGGGCCAGCATCTTTTCGTGACAGGCCGGGCCGGGACAGGCAAGTCCACATTGCTTTCGTTGTTCAGGAATACGACACACAAGAAAATCGTGGTCCTCGCCCCGACCGGCATCGCGGCGATCAATGTGAAGGGCCAGACGATCCACTCCTTTTTCGGCTTCCCGCCCCGGATCCTCCAGGCACACGAAATCACGAAACGCAGATACCGGAAACTTTACCTGAACCTGGATGCCATTGTGATTGACGAGATCTCGATGGTCAGGGCCGACATCCTGGACAACATCGACCGGTTTTTGCGCATCAACAGAGAAAATGCCAAACCATTCGGCGGTGTGCAGATGATCTTTTTTGGTGACCTTTTCCAGCTTCCGCCAGTTGTTTCGTCCAATGTGGAGAAGCAGTACTTCTCCTCAAACTATGCAAGCCCGTATTTCTTTTCATCCAAAATCCTGGAATCAGGCTTGCCATACAGGATGGTCGAACTCCGGAAGATCTACCGGCAGGAGGAACAGCATTTTATCCGGCTGCTCGAAGCGATCCGCACGAATACCATGGATTACGACGACCTGGAAAGCCTGAACGAGCGTCACAACCCCGCATGGCAGGAAGAAGGCCCTTTCATCACGCTCTGCTCGGTCAATGCCATTGCGGACCGCATCAACCAGGAGAAACTGGCCAGCCTGCCCGGAGAGGTGGAAGAATACCGGGCAGCAATTACGGGGGATTTCCATGATCGCTTATTTCCTACGGAGCCATTCCTGCAACTTAAAATTGGTGCACAGGTCATGCTCCTGAAAAACGACCCGAATAAAAAGTATGTGAACGGGACCCTCGGAAAAGTAATTGAACTGCAGCCGGACAAAATCACGCTTCATGTTGAACAGGGGGACGGGAGCATGGATGAAGTTGACCTTGAAAAATTTGAATGGGAGATCTTGAGGTACCAGTTCAATGCGGAATCTTCCCGGCAAATCGAGTCAAAAGTGGTAGGCACATTCACACAATACCCTGTCAGGCTTGCGTGGGCCATCACGATCCATAAGAGCCAGGGCAAGACCTTTGAACGCGCCGTCATAGATCTGGGGCGCGGGGCCTTTGCACACGGGCAGACCTATGTGGCGCTCAGCAGGTGTCGCAGGCTGGGCGGGATCACGCTCAAAAAGCCCATCCGTCCGAGGGATATCATGGTGGATGAGCGGATCGTGGAGTACTATGAAATGATGCGCAGATACACGCTATAAGTCAGATAATTCACCATTATTTCCTATTTTGTTTCATTGAAAAATTTCAGTTTCTCTAAAAAATACCCAGGGAAATGGCTCAAACGAAAAGGAAACAAAGGCTGGCCGCAAAGAAAAAGAAACAGCAGAAAAGCTTCTTTCTTACAGTGGTCATTGTAGCTGTATTATTGATCGTATTGCTGTATATCATTTTCATGTACGCATAATTTTTTACCATCTTTGAGCTTTCCTTCAGCAATTCTCACGCATTATGAAGCTCAATCTTGATGTCGGTTGCCCGAGCCCACCTCAATGGATCGAAGCCGTCATGGCGGATTTTCCATCTTTTCTCCAGGACCACGCAGACTGCGAGCGCAAGGCTTCAGCAACGGCCATGAGTTTTGTCGCCAAGTACCCTAACAGGCTCGAAATTATTCCTGAACTTATTGAGATCGGTATCGAAGAACTGGAGCACTTTCAGCAGGTCTACGAGCTCATGGCATCAAATGGCATCCAGTTGGCCCATGTCATCCATGAAGACCCTTACATCAAGCAACTAATGAAGCTTTGTCATTCGGGGATCGAGGAGCGGTTTTTGGACCGCTTGCTTATCGCTTCAATTGTGGAAACCCGCGGCGCAGAGCGGTTCAAGATCGTATCCGATGCCCAGGAGGATGAGGACCTGTTCCGCTTCTACAAAACGCTCTGGATCTCCGAGGCCAAACACGGCCACGTGTACGTCAAGATGGCGCTCAACTATTTTGATGAAGGGAAAGTATACGACCGTCTGAGATGGTGGGTGGACAGGGAGGCGGAGATCATTCAGGGTATTCCGATCAGGGCGGCATTACACTAGGGGAATTACGAATTACGGGATTACGAATTTCGAGC
>JARQTN010000092.1 GCA_029976695.1 Lewinellaceae bacterium | reverse complement strand
CGTACTTTTCATCCGGCACACCGATCACTTGCACGTCGCTGATGTCGGGATGCGTATACAGGAATTCCTCTATTTCACGCGGGTAGATGTTCTCGCCGCCACGAATGATCATGTCCTTGATGCGGCCGACAATTTTGATATACCCGTCATCATCGATCAGTGCCAGGTCCCCTGAATGGATCCAGCCAGCCTGGTCTATCGTTTCTTTTGTTTTGATCGGGTCATTCCAGTAACCCAGCATCACACCGTACCCCCGCGTGCAGAGTTCTCCTTTTTGCCCTTTTGGCAGGACCTGGCTTGTTTCGGGATCCACAATCTTGATTTCAAGGTGAGGATGTACGAGTCCGACGGTGCTCACCTGTTTGTCGATCGGGGTGTCCCGGCGGGTCTGCGTGCTGACAGGGCTGGTCTCAGTCATGCCATAGGCGATCTGAACCTCATGCATGTGCATCTTGGTCTTCACCTTTTTCATGACCTCGATCGGGCAGGGTGAGCCGGCCATGATGCCCGTGCGCAGGCTACTCAGGTCGTATTTCTTCGTATCCAGCTCATCGAGTTCTGCGATGAACATCGTCGGCACACCGTGGATCACCGTTGCCTTTTCCTTTTCAGCAGCTTCCAGTACAGCTTCGGGGTCGAAACCCTCGCTGGGATAGATGATCGTGGAACCATGGGAAAAACCTGCCAGGTTACCCAGCACCATGCCGAAACAATGGTACAGCGGCACCGGAACGATCAGCTTGTCTTGTTCTGTCAACCCCATGATCTCGCCAACGAAATACCCGTTGTTCAGGATGTTGTGATGGCTGAGCGTGGCGCCTTTCGGAAAGCCCGTTGTCCCGCTGGTATACTGGATGTTGATCGGGTCGTCAAAGCACAGGCTTTTTTGCCGAACTCCAAGGTCCCTGGTCGTCACCATGGATGCTTTCTCCAAAAATTCAAACCATGTCCATGTGCCCGGGCTGCGTTCCTCGTGAAGCCGGACAATGATTTCCAGGTCAGGCAGTTTCTCGCAATCAAGGGCTCCGGGATCACACTCCTTCAGTTCAGGAAGAAGATCATACAGCATTTGTGTGTAGTGTGACTTCTTGAACGCATGTGCACTGATCAGCATCCGGCAGCCGGATTGCTTCAGGGCATATTCGAGTTCATGCAGCCTGTAACTTGGATTGATGTTGACCAGGATTGCCCCGATTTTTGCCGTGGCCAATTGGGTGACTGTCCACTCATACCGGTTTGGTGCCCAGATGCCGACCCGGTCCCCTTTTCGGATCCCCACACCCATGAGGGCCATGGCACACCTGTCCGTTTCTTCCTGGAGTTTGCGATAGGTCCACCTGATTTTCTGGTGGTAAACCACAAAGGCTTCCTTATCGGGATACTGTTTCACGATTTCGTCAAACAGGTCCCCGATTGTAATCCCCAAAAGGGGTTTGTCGCTTGTGCCGCTGAGATAGCTAAGTTGAGTCATTTGGATAAGGTTCTGGTTCCGATGCCAAAAATGTCGTTTTCGACCTGATTTTTCATTGACAGAGGTCAATACCCGTTATGATCATTATTTGAATTTCAGGTGAACTTTTCAGACACCGGGCCGTCCCGGCAGGTTAGTGCGAGGAGTCTGAAACTGGCATCGTATCCTTTTCACGGAAAAAGAACCGGAGAATACGAAAAACCAATACCAGGGAGATCAGGATAAACAGGAGATACCCCTTGTCCTGGAGGAAGACCTGCTTGAAATAGGACCTGAAAAAGACCGCCCAGATCCAGTAACCCCCGATCAGGTGGAGGATTCGCCAGGTGCCGGGTCGCATCATGGTTTTTCCTTTATAAAAAGTTGTGATCACCATCAGGTACATCAGGCCATATGCGATCCCGCCCCCAATGAGGGAGCTCGTCTTTGCCAGTGTAAATACCGGGTGGATATGCGTCTGGAGGATCACCAGGAAAACCAGGTGGAAGGTGTGAAAAACCGCAAAGGCAAGACCCAAATGGGGCCTGTAATTGAAGATCCAGGCAGTGAGGTCATTTTTGAAGAAGTGGAAGACACTTGAGATCCCGAAGGCAAGAGAGAAACAGACCACACTCATCTTCGCCGTCCACCTGATCAGAAACCGGATCGATTCTTCGTTGGATCCATGAAGCTGCATTTGCATAACCGTAAATGCAGTCGTACCCAGTGCAACCCCAAGGATGACCCGCCAGTATTGTCTGATCAATTTGTTCATCTGTCCATTATCTCAACTACGAGTATAAGACTGATTCGAGCCTTTTTGTTTTGCTTTTCTGAAAATTCCCAGGCCGATCAAGCCCATAACAGGTCCCGGGACAAGGAGTAAGAACAGGAATCTTTCCTCAATGTTCCCGCTTGCATAGACAAGAAGCTGGATACTCACGATCGTGATGGCAAAACCGATGCAATTGACGATCGTCAATGCCGTACCCCGCGCCTCGGGACGGGCATTCAGGGCCACAAGCGTAGAAAATAGAGGGGAGTCTGCGATCACGACAAGACCCCAGAAAAGCAAAAACGATACAAAAAGGGATTCCGAGCCCAGTAAAAAGGCCAACGGAGACAGCAGGCAGCATATTCCGGACAACAAAAGGGCTATGAAGGCCGTCCGTTTTGTCCCGGCAATGCCGGAAATATACCCGCCGGCAACACATGCCAGACCGCCCAGGCCGATGACGAAGAAGGAAAGCAGGGATACCGGCAGTAATGCATCCGGGTGCATCCTGTTATACGCTGACAGCATCACCGGGACAAAGGCCCAGAAGGCGTACAACTCCCACATGTGCCCGAAGTACCCGAATGCGGCCGACCGGAAAGGCCTGTTCCTGAATACGCGGATAAAAGAGGAAAAGTCAAACCCGGCACCGGGCTTTCGATAGGGGCCGTTTGGCACAAAGAGCCAGATGACACTCCCGCCAAGCACGGCGAAGGATGTCGTGATCACGAAAACCATCCGCCATGGAAGGTCAATCGAAAACCCGTTGAGCAGGTGCGGAAATGCCGTGCCAACCACCAGCGCGCCCACCAGATATCCCAATGATTTTCCCAATCCTTCCTTTGCATAATCCGAGGCGATTTTCATACCGACAGGATAAATGCCTGCAAGGAAAAATCCGGTCAGGAACCTGAAGAGGAGGAGGGAAGGAAACGTATTCCATTCAAAAATGACTGCAAGGTTGAATGTCCCTCCGGCAATGGCACTCAGGAAAAACACGAGTGAAGGAGAAAAGCGGTCGGCGATGGTGAGGATGGCAAACACAAGCGTACCGGAAATGAAACCAAACTGGACAATGGATGTCAGGTGCCCCATCGAACCGGCCGGTAGATCGAAATGCGGAATGAGGTCGTTGATCACTGCATTCCCGGCAAACCACAGGGATGTACAGCAAAACTGGGCAAACACAATAATGGGCAGCACCCATTTACGACGTATAGATCTGTCATCCATTTTCCAGTTAGGAAAATAGTTCTTTTCTTCCTATCATTCGGCCTCCAACCAATTCCAACTATGAAAAAGTACTTTCTTTTCCTGTCTTTTGCCCTTTGTTCCCTGGGCGGAATTAGCCAACCCATCCACGATGATGAACGGTATGTACCGGAAACCGATCCGCTAGTCCTCGAAAAGATTGACCAGTGGCAAGACATGAAGTTTGGTTTGCTCATGCACTGGGGTGCTTACAGCCAGTGGGGGATCGTCGAGTCCTGGTCACTCTGCCCGGAAGACTACGGCTGGTGCAAAAGGACGAAGGGTGAACACCCGGATGATTACTTTGCCTACAAGAAGGAATACGAAAACCTGCTCACGACATTCAACCCTGCAAGCTTTGATCCTTCAAAATGGGCCACTGCTGCAAAGGAAGCCGGCATGAAGTATGTCGTGTTCACCACCAAGCACCATGACGGCTTCTGCATGTTTGACACGAAGTATACGGATTACAAGGTCACCAGCAAGGATTGCCCCTTCCACAAGCACCCGAAGGCGAACATCACGAAAGAAATTTTCAATGCCTTCAGGAAAGAAGGCCTTTGGACAGGGGCCTATTTTTCCAAGCCGGACTGGCACCACGAAAATTACTGGGATCCATACTTCCCGCCCCAGGACCGGAATGTCAACTATGACCCGGCGCTCTATCCGGAAAAATGGGAGGACTATGTCCGATTCACCCACAACCAGCTCCTTGAGTTGGCCACTGAATACGGTGACCTGGACATCCTCTGGCTCGACGGGGGGTGGGTGAAAAAACGGGATTCGGTGAATATCGCCGAGAATTATGCGGGTAAATTCAGGGAAGCCGGTGATAATGGCTTTATCAAGCACCGCATTGTCAGCCAGGATATCCGCATGGACGAGATCGTCCGGAAACTGCGAAAGGAACAGCCCGGGCTGATTGTCGTCGACCGCGCCGTGCACGGAAAGAACCAGAATTACCTCACCCCGGAAAACCGGGTACCCAAGGCGGCGCTTCCCTATCCATGGGAGTCCTGTATCATTTCCGGCGGCGGATGGGCACACACTCCCGATGCAAAATATATGAGCGGCAGGGAAGCCATCCACCTGCTTGTGGATATCGTGGCCAAGGGCGGCAACCTGCTGCTGAACATTGCGCCGACGCCGGAGGGCACCTTTCAGCAGGGGGCTTATGACCTGCTGGAGGAATATGCCGACTGGATGGAGGTCAACGGCAGCGCGATCTATGGCAGCCGGGCAATCGCCCCGTACAAGGTGGGCAATATCGCGATGGTCGCACATGAGGATGGCAGCATGTCCTATTTCTACCTGGCTGATGAAGGGGAGGAAAAGATGCCGGCAGAAATAGAACTCCCTGCTCAATCTTTGACCACTGGTGCATCCATACGCCTGCTGGGTACAGGCCTGGATCTGGAGTGGTCGAAATCCGGTAACGGGGTTAAAGTCATCATCCCGGAGCAGGTGCGGCAAAATCCGCCGTGCAAATACGCATGGACATTCAGCGTGTCACGCTGACGGCCTGTCACGCTGGCAGCGTGACAGCCTGCCAGGCCGTGTACCTTTTTTCGTACTTTTCTGTAAGAATATGAGGAAACCCTACTTTCCAGAACCATATCTTTCCAGAATCCGAGGAAAACTTTCTGTGATTCTCATCTTGCGCAAATCATTTATTCTCGTTGCTGCAAATAGCCGCATGCCCAAATTCACTACTTTTGACTGACACCCCTCTTTTTACTTATTAACCGTCATTGATCTTATGAAATCCTATTGCTTGTTTCTTGCCCTTTCCTTTCTGTCGATTGTCTCCTGCGTACCCCCGGCAAGCGCACCAGCTAAAAGCACGCTCGATATCCATCCGGAAATCACGATCGACGAGATCCGACTGGCTTACGAGAATGGTGACTATACTATCGAACAACTCACGCAATTTTACCTGGACCGCATCGAAGCGATCGACAAGAACGGACCGATGCTGAACTCTGTACTGACTGTCAACCCGGATGCCCTCGACATTGCCCGGGCCCTGGATGAGGAAATGGAAAACGGCAATATCCGCAGTCCGATGCACGGCATTCCGGTCATCCTCAAGGACAATATCGACACTCATGATAAAATGCCATGCACCGCAGGTGCCCGCTCCATGAAAGACTCATACCCGCCGAAGGACAGTCCGCTGGCTGCACAACTGAGAGAGGCTGGTGCCGTCATCCTGGGCAAGGCAAACCTGAGTGAATGGGCGAATTTCCACTCCAGCTATTCCTCCAGCGGTTGGAGCGGCCTGGGCGGACAAACGCGTAATCCGTTTGACATTACACGCAATCCCTGCGGCTCCAGTGCCGGTTCGGGTGTCGCTGCATCAGCCAATTTGTGCGTCGTGGCCATCGGTACGGAAACGAACGGCTCCATTGTCTGCCCGTCAAACAACAACGGCATTGTCGGCATCAAACCAACCGTCGGTTTGATCAGCCGCACCGGGATCATCCCGATCTCATTTACCCAGGATACAGGCGGTCCCATGGCCAGAAGCGTTAAAGATGCCGCGATCTGCCTTGGTGCAATGACTGCACCGGACCCAAATGACGAAAAAACACTGGCACCCGACAGGGTCGCCTATACCGATTACACCC
>JARQTN010000091.1:10043-24829 GCA_029976695.1 Lewinellaceae bacterium | reverse complement strand
ATCCTGAATACGGGTTCCTTTTACATTTTGAAATTGTCTGGATGAACCCTTGAATAAGTACTCGTTTATGAACAGGCTACACATTGTTCGTTTAAGCTGCTTTAAGAAATTTGTGTATCAGTCGGGTTAAAACTTTATTAAAACTCAGCAACGCCAAAACTGATTTCATTGTTTGGCGTTATCTTCGTAATTCAAGAAGCTAATGGCATGAAAAAAGTATTCTTTCTCACACTCATCGCATTTCTGTTCATCGGGCTTGGCAATGTGGATGCCCAGTATGGGAATACCAAAAAGAAAAAGAAAAAGAAAAAACCGAAAACTGAAAGAAGCAGGGAGGACACAAGAAACAAGGATGCCATTGTGAAACGAGGCGAGGAAACGAGAAAATTCACTGATGACCTGTGGTATGGTGTGAATATCGGGAATGTCCAGTTTGGCACGGGTTTCTTCTCCCTGGGCGCCTCCCCAATGGCAGGATACCGGCTTTTTGACCAGTTTTCATTAGGTGCCCTTGTCAAACTTGATTATGTCTACATCAGGGGTTTCAACAGCCGTGGAGAGGTTTACCGTTATGGTAATCTCGATATTGGCCCGACTGTTTTTGCCCGTTATAAATTCCTGGATCAATTCTTTGGCCAGGTTGAATATGAACGGGCCTCTTTTCAGCGGGCGCAACCTGGTGTGGGAGGACCCGCGATCATTGACGGGAAGGTCCAAAAGGAGAGATACGGTGAAGATTATGTCTATGTCGGGGTCGGATACGGCGGCGGGTTTCCGTTCAGCACCTATGTTTCGCTTCACTACAACATCCTGGACGATATCAGGGCAACCCGGATTCCCTGGGATTACCGGATCGGCCTCACCTGGAATTTTTGATGCCCGGACCTGCCGAGTAGTGTGTCCTAAAACCTGATTTGCAAACTGGCAAGCACATTTCTCGTCGCCTGTGGAAAGTACCCGATCATGTTGTACCTGTCCCCTTCTCCTTCCACCACATAGGGATCATCGGGAATCGGATTATAGCCTGCTGACCTGAAGCGATAGACCCACCCATTTGCGCTGTACAGGTTATTAAACAGGTTGTTCAACTGGAAATTCAGCCCAATTTCTTTCGCCCACTTCGGACTGAATTGTACGCTTACACGCGCATCAGCATAGTAATAGCCATCCAGCGATGCCCGCTCATTGGAAGTGTTGTCCAGGTATTGCTTGCCTACGTATTTATTGGCCAGTTCAATGTCGACTTTTACCTTCTCCACATCGATCATCCTGTACCCTAAAATCAGGGCGCTGACGATATTTGGTGAATACGCGAGGTCCGTATTTTCATGCACGACCTCATACTGGAGCGGTTCGAGGAGCTCGGGCGGGGTGTTTTCAAAATCCTGCGACCAGTAATCCCAATTGTCGATATACTCCGTAAAACTCCTGATCTTGTTCCTGGACAATGTCTGCTGTGCGGCTATCGTCAATTTTTTTGTCACGTTCCACGTCGCATCGAGCTCAATGCCCAGCCTGTAGCTGTCGTCTACATTCTGCCTCGTCGCTGCCCCCACATCATTGAGCCTGCCAGTGGGTACGATCTGGTCCTTGTAGTCCATCCAGTAGCCATTGATGCCCAATTCCAGGTTTTTCCTGTTCAGCCGGACCCCGAGTTCAAGGTCCTGCAGCCTTTCCGGCCTTGGCCGGCTGTTGATCGTGGACTCCGTATAATCGTCCCGGTTTGGCTCCTTGTGGGCGACCGCGTAAGAAACATACGCATTCCCTTTTTCCCCGGCAAACGCATAATTCAACCCGAACTTGGGATTGAAAAAACCGAGGTTGACGGTTTGTTCCAGCGGGTCCCCAATCGGATTAATCCCAAGGAACGTATAGCTGATCCAGCGCTGCTGCAGGTCGATGTAGCCGCCCAGTCTTGAAGACAGCGGTAACTGAACCTTGAAATAAATATTGCCGTCATTCTTTGAGGCATCATTGTCATAATAGGGGGCCTCTGCTTCCTGGCTGACTGCCTCCGAGGTCCAGATGACTTCCCCGAAATGCCTGCCTAAGTAGCGGTGGAACGCGCCCCCCAGATCGGCATCAATCCCTGTCCGGGATCCTTTCAGGTTCAGGTTGCCGGTGGCCCCGAAGAAATGGTTGTCCAGCCACCTCCGGCGCACCAGGTCGGAAGTAAGTTCCTCCTCAAACAGGTATTCGGCCAGGTCCTGGTCGGCCTTGTACTGTTCAAAGAAACCCTTGCCCCTCGTATAATGGAGGGCGCCCTGTGCCCTGAGGAAAGAATTCATCTGGAAATGGTAGAGCAACTGGTAATGGGTTTGCTTGTAGTCATCCACCTCATTATCATAGGGTTGTCCTGCTCTTTCGGCACCCGCCGTATTGAATGTCCTCAGTTCGGGGTCATCGATATACTGTGCAGGCACGCCGTTCCATGCCTGGTAGGTCAGCTCGTCGCCGTGAAACACATTGAACCGGATCGATGAATAATTCCCGTAATAGGCCGCCGATCCGGAGAAGGAATTCAGCGTTGCTTCTGCCCTGTCGATATACCCATCGGAAGTGATCCGGCTCAACCGGCCATCGAAGGTCCAGCGCTCATTGAGCAGCCCGGTACCGAAAAGCAGGTTTGTCTTCAGCGTATTGAATGAACCTGCGGTCACATTTGCCTCCGCATAGGCATCCTTGTTCAGTTTGGTCGTATTGAGGTTGATGCTCGCACCGAAAGCAGCAGCCCCGTTTGTCGACGTGCCCACACCCCGCTGGATCTGGATGCTTTCTGTGGAAGAAACAAAATCAGGCAGGTCAACCCAAAAGACGGCCTGTGATTCTGCATCGTTCAGCGGGATCCCGTTGATCGTCACGTTTGTGCGGGTGGGGTCCGAACCCCGCACTCGGATCCCCGTATACCCGATCCCTGTCCCCGCATCTGAAGTCACAACCACAGAAGGGGTCCATTTCAGCGTGTATGGCACATCTTGTCCCAGGTTGCGGATCTCAAGTTCGTCCCTGTCGAGGTTTTTGTACGTAAAGGGCATCTTTTCATCCACCCTGCTTGCCTTGACCAGCACCTCGTCCATTCGGATCGTGCGCGGTACAGTGATCACCATTTCAACGGATCTCTTCAGGTTCACCTCCTTGCGGACGATCCCGTATGCTGAAATAATGTGGATGTGGTAGATATCCCGGGGAATGTTTTCCAATTCAAACCTCCCGTGTTGATTGGTTTGCAGGTTAAAGGATAATGAATCTGATTCCACGCGGATGGGGATATATTCATGCGGTTGCTCGACTTCATCGAAGATGTATCCCGACAACCGGTATTGCCCCGTCGCAATCCCGTGAACAATAAACACCAACACGCAGAGCAAAATGCCTTGTCTCATCTGACCAGTTTTGATTTTGCAAATTTGACGTGATTGTTCGCACAATCCCTTTCCGGCATTACCCGGACAGGTTCAAAGGGTTTGATCTCAGCCTGATAAGTAAGGCACCCCTTTTACAACGTTTCAGCAAAGATAAGGCTATTCGAAGAGTTTTTCCACCCTTTCTTTCGCCAGAGAGAACCTGTTCCCTTCCGGGCCGTCCGCAATAAGGAGCGGCACATTGTCCTGCAGGAGCATGGCTCGATAGAGCTGAAACAGTGCTTCCCTGTGGTGCGGATGTTCCCTCAGCGGATCTGTACTCCATGGAAAATCGGGTTTGCAGAGCACATACAGGGACGGGGTGAATTTTGATTTCCATTCGAAAAATTGCCCTGGTATCCTGCCAAAGCGGATCTTTGACCAGACCATCAGCACATAGATCCAGGTATCCACAATGACCATTTCCCTGGACCGGCTGAGGGCTTCCTCGATTGCGGCTGACTGCATCTCACCAATCGAGATGACATCCTCCAGTTGATATGGGTCGGCCTTCCCGGACAAATAGAGGCGTGCCTGCTCCTCGACAAAGGAAACTTTAAAATGGTCTGAAAGCGTTTTACCCAACACAGTTTTACCCGAACTCTCGGGACCTGTCATCACAATCAATTTCGCGTGTTTTCTGTTCATAACAGATGAATCACAGCATTCTAAGGAATTCGTTTAAATTTGGCAATATTAAAAGAATCTTGCCGGAACACTCGCGGACAGTTCAGGCAATCAAAGAAGAGAGGGTTTTACATTATGCACGATATCGAACCATATTTTCGCTGGAGAGATAATTATATCGCATCTGAAGATCCCAACTCCCCTTTTTTCAACAGGGAGTATAATGAATTCCATTTTACAAACACGATCTATAATTATTACATCCATCCACAATGGGATTATTTCGGCAGCCCGACGCTCTACATGAAAATTATTTATGTGGACTATGATGGGGGGTATGCGATTTTTGACATGATCGGGGAATGGAACGACTGCCTGACAAATGACATCATGTACCTCAAACGGAATATCGTGGACCACCTCATCCCCCATGGTATCCATAAATACATCATCATCGGTGAGAATGTCCTCAATTTTCATGCGGGTGAAGAGGATTATTATGAAGAATGGAATGACGACCTGGCGGAATATGACGGTTATGTTGCGATCGTGAATATCCTCAACCATGTCGAAAACGAGTTGAACACCAACAGGATCTGTGATTATGTCCGGTATGGCGGCCCGTTAAATGAAATCAACTGGAGGGGGGGCAAACCTGCCCGCCTGATCAAATTGGTCGAAGCCGCCATTCAGCGAATACCAAATCGACTTCCCGGATGGTAGAAAAGACACCAACGCACAAATCCGGGTTCGTCAATATCGTCGGCTTGCCAAACGTGGGCAAATCCACCCTGATGAATGCACTCGTCGGTGAACGGATGTCCATCATTACACGCAAACCACAAACCACGCGGCACCGTATCCTGGGCATCCTGAGCGGTGAAGATTTCCAGATCGTCTTTTCAGATACACCCGGGTTCGTCAGGACCCCATCCTACAAGATGCACGAGCGCATGAATAAATTTGTGCTCCAAACCTACGAGGACGCAGACATCTTCCTTTTCGTGGTCGATGTCTCATCGGACCCGGATTTTGACCATACCGTGATCAATAAACTGGCTGAAGCTGAGGTGCCGGTGTTCGTTGTGCTGAATAAAATTGACCTGGTTGAGCCAGCCTTGATATCCGAAGTCCGGGATACGATCACAGGAATACTGCCCGGAGCCCGGATCTTTGCTATCTCCGCATTACATGGCACCCATACAGCTGAATTGCTGAATGCGATCCGGGAATTGCTACCCGAAGGCCCGGCCTACTATCCCAGGGATCAACTGACAGACCGGCCGGAACGATTTTTCGTCAGTGAGATCATCCGGGAACAGATCCTCGAACGCTACCATGACGAGATCCCATACAGTACCGAGGTTGTGATCGAAACATTCAAGGAAGAAGAATCACGAAAAGGCCCCCTGATCAGGATCCGTGCGCTTATCTTTGTCATGCGAAAGAGCCAAAAGGCAATCCTGATCGGGAAAAATGGTTCAGCCATCAAGGAACTTGGTATCCATTCAAGAAAAGTGATCGAGGCTTTCCTCGAACAGCATGTTTTCCTCGAGCTGCATGTGAAAGTCAGGGAGAACTGGCGGGATGACGATCGATTGCTGAAGCAATTTGGCTATAAAAATTAGAGTATGGCAAATATAGTGGCCATTGTGGGCAGGCCGAATGTCGGCAAATCAACCCTGTATAACAGGCTGATCGGTGAACGGCAGGCGATTGTAGACAATATCAGCGGCGTCACCCGGGACCGACTGTACGGCACCTGTGACTGGAACGGAAAGAACTTCACCGTCATTGACACGGGCGGGTTTGTCCGGAACTCAGAAGATGTATTTGAAAGTGCGATACGCGAGCAGGTGCACATCGCCATTGATGAAGCAAGTGTGATCATTTTCATGGTGGACGTAACCACCGGCATCACAGATATTGATGAAAACCTCGCTGATATGCTCAGAAAGTCGAAGAAAGAGGTCGTGCTTGCCGTCAACAAGGTAGACAACAACAGACGCTCCCTTGAAGCAAATGAATTCTGGAGCCTCGGGTTTGAAAATACCGTATTCCTCTCTTCAGTCACGGGCAGCGGGACTGGGGAACTGCTTGACATGGTCGCTGAAAAACTGTCTGAGGAGGAATCAGCCCTGCCTGAGATCCCGAAAATTGCCGTAGTTGGGCAACCAAACGTGGGCAAATCATCCTTCATCAACGCGCTGCTGGATGAGAAAAGGCACATTGTCACGGATGTGGCCGGGACGACAAGGGACCCGATCCACTCGCGATACTCAAAATTTGGAAAGGATTTCCTGCTGATCGATACGGCAGGCATACGCAAGAAGTCCAAGGTCCACGAGAACCTTGAATTCTATTCCGTGATCCGGGCAGTCAGGGCTGTGGAGGAAGCCGACATCTGCATGCTGCTGATCGATGCCAGGAATGATGTCGGCCAGCAGGACCTGAGCATTTTGAACCTGGCATTAAAGCGAAAAAAAGGGCTCGTCATCCTCGTAAACAAATGGGACCTCATCGAGAAAGAAACAAATACGGCGAAGGAATTTGAAGAAAAGATAAGAGGCAAGATCGCACCATTCAAGGATGTCCCCATCCTGTTCATCAGCGCGCTTGAAAAACAGCGCATTTACAAGGCGATGGACATTGCCCTTGAAGTGTATGAGAACAGAAGCAGGAAAATCAAGACTTCAGAACTGAATGATGTGATGCTTGACGTGATCCAGAAGCAACCCCCACCGGCTCACAGGGGACACCACATCAAGATCAAGTACGTCACGCAACTGCCAACCTATTTTCCTGCATTTGCATTTTTTGCCAACCACCCGAAACATATCAAGGAAAGCTACAGGAGTTTCCTTGAAAACCAGCTCAGGAAGCACTTCACATTCACCGGATCCCCTATGAGCATTTACTTTCGCAAAAAATAAGTGATGGAAATTATTGACACCCCACTTGAAGATGTTTTTCTGCTGAAACCGGATGTTTTCACAGATGAACGCGGTTATTTCTTTGAATCTTACAACCAGAAAACATTTCGCACCCATGGCATCCACACCCGGTTCGTACAGGATAATGAAGCTCTTTCTCAGAAAGGTGTCCTGCGCGGTTTGCATTACCAGACCGGGAATTCCGCACAGGCAAAACTCGTCCGCGTCGTAAGGGGAAGTGTCTATGATGTGATCGTGGACATTCGGGATGAGTCCCCGACCTATGGAAAATGGTACGGCGTGGAGCTGAATGCTGAAAACAGGTTCCAGCTACTCGTGCCCAGGGGATTTGCGCATGGCTACCTGGTCCTGCGCAACGATACAGTGTTCAGCTACAAATGCGATGCATTTTATGACAGGGCATCCGAGGGCGGCATCCGGTATGACGATCCTACACTGAAAATTGACTGGCCTGCGGTCGATACGCCCTACCTGGTCAGTCAAAAGGACCAGCTGTTACCCTTCCTTGGCGAACATAAACACTGACCATGACAGATTCCGGAGGTTATATCCTGGTTACCGGGGCAAATGGGCAGCTTGGCAAAGCCATCTGTTCAGCACTCGACACTGAAATGGCCCCTGTCCTGGCCTATTCGAGCAAGAAGCTGGATATCACGAATCCTGACGCTGTCGAAAAGGCATTTTCCAGCAAAAAGATAAACTGGCTGGTCAATTGCGCGGCTTATACGAATGTGGATGGTGCAGAGAATGCATTTCCTGCTGCCATGGAAGCGAATGCCGTCGCTGTCGGTCATCTCGCATTGATCTGCCGGGATCTGGATATCCCCATGATCCACTTTTCATCGGATTATGTCTACGACAACGGGCTAACCAGGCCTCTTTCAGAGTCCGACCCCCTGAATCCAAGATCGATCTATGCGATCTCAAAACTGGCTGGGGAAGATATCATCCGGGAGACGTGGCATAAACACCTGATCTTGAGGACATCATGGTTGTACAGTCATGAAGGGCACAATTTCCTGAATACCATGCTCAGGTTAGGCTCAGAAAATAAACATCTGAAAATCGTGGATGACCAGCTCGGCGCTCCGACCTATGTAGCCGACCTGGCAAGCGCTGTCCGGTCCATGATCCGGATCATCGAGGACTCCGGGGATCAATCCGGATTCTGGGGAACATACAATATCAGCAATGCAGGGGAAACCACCTGGTATGCGTATGCCCGGGCCATATTTGAGTTTGCGTCACTGGATGTAGATTGTGAGCCAACGGATACGGCTTCATTCAATGCCGCTGCCCCAAGGCCTGCCTATAGCGTACTTTCTAATCAAAAGTTGAATGATGTGTTTGGCCTGAAATTGCAAAACTGGAAAGCAGCACTCAAAAAATGTCTCCAGGAAAAAGGAAACTCTGGCGGGTAACAACTAATTTCCACAACCTCGCGTTTTTTATGTAAATTCTTCCATTCAAAGTTCAGATGAGGTATATTCTACTTGCCATATTACTCGTTTCATCGGTTTATCTTGCCCGGGCCACACACAACCGCGCAGGGGAATTTCGCATCGAGCAGATTGGTGACCTCACTTTGAGGGTAACCGTCATCACCTATACAAAGACATCCAGCATACAGGCAGACAGGGACAGCCTGACCTTTAATTGGGGAGATGGCACATTTACCGTCGTACAAAGGGCAAACGGCAACGGGATGCCACTGGACAATGATGTGAAATTCAATATGTACGTCGCCGAGCACACATTTCCTGGCCGGGCCACATATACGATATCCATGTTTGACAAAAACCGGGTGGGAAATATCCTGAACGTAAATCCGCCCAATTCGATCAGCATCCCGTTTTATGTTGAAGCAACATATACATTCCTCAACCCGCAATTTCAGGGAACCAACAACTCTGTGATCCTGCTGCAACCCCCGATCGATTTCGCCTGCGTCGGGGAAAGGTTTGTCCATAACCCGAATGCGGTAGACACTGTGGACAATGATTCCATTGCATTCGAGCTGGTGATCCCGCTTGCAGATTCCGGCCTCCTGGTTCCCAAATACAGCTTCCCGGATCAGATCGTACCCGGCCCTTTCAATAATATCAGCCTTGACCCGGTTACCGGTGATTTTGTCTGGGATGCCCCGCAAGCAGTAGGTGAGTACAATATCGCCATCAAGGTCAAGGAATACCGAAATGGTGTACTGATCAGTTCGGTCATCAGGGATATGCAGATCCTCGTGGTCAACTGCAACGAAAACAGTCCTCCGGAAATCGATGTGCTGGATGAGATCTGTGTGGTGGCCGGGGAAACGATCGACCTGGATATCCTGGTATCAGATCCGGACCCCAATCAGCTGGTCCGTTTGTCAGCACTTGGCGGACCCTTCATCCACAATTCAAGCCCGGCTGTGCTGATCAGCCAGACAGGATACCAGGCCTCCCCGCTGGAGGCAGGGTTCGTCTGGCACACGACATGTGACCATATCTCTGACCATTACTACTCAGTCGTATTCAAGGCTGTGGACAACATCTTTGATACGACTGGCCTTGCTGCCCTGAAGACACTGCGGATCAAGGTTGTCGGGCCGCCCCCTGAAAATGTGGAAACCCGGAGCGATGGTGACGTGATCCGGACCACCTGGGATTCACCTTACGCGTGTGAAGTCACACAGGATGACTATTTCAAGGGCTTTTCTGTGTGGCGGAGGGAGAGCAGCAACCAGTTTGAACTGGATACGTGTCAGACAGGACTTGACGGGCAAGGATATCAAAAAATCGCCTTCAACATCAGGGACCAGGAAGGCAATTCATATTTCTATGATGATGCCAATGTGGAAAAAGGAAGGACGTATTGTTATCGCGTACTGGCAGAATTTGCCAAGACAGCTGCTTCCGGACTGGCTTTCAACCGTGTGGAAAGCCTTCCCTCGGATGAGTCATGTATTCAACTGAACAGGGACATTCCCCTGCTGACCAAGGTGTCCATCGAGGAAACAGATCCCAATGACGGTGTGGTTTCTGTTCGGTGGTCAAAACCGCTCGTTGCACAACTGGATACGGTTGAAAATCCAGGTCCGTACAGGTTTTCCCTTCGATTTGGCAATGGCCTGGATACAGACAGTTATTCACCAGTGCCTGGTGCAGATTTCAGCAGCCCCGTTTTCCTGAGCTGGCGTGACACGACATTTTTACACGAAGGCGTAAACACATCCGCAACCGGATTGCGGTATATCGTCGATTTTTATGCAAATGACCTCGCGAATCCGATCGGATCATCCCTACCCGCATCTTCGGTATTCCTGGATATCTCGGGCACGCACGAGGCCAACATCCTCCGTTGGTCATACAATACCCCGTGGGATAACTATGCTTTTGACATATTCAGGAAAAACGACCTCGGTGATTTCGAACTGATTGCAACCGTGGAGGATGATACGACCTACACTGACATCGGACTTGAAAATGAAATTGAATATTGCTACAAGGTCATTGCAACGGGAACCTATGGAATAACGGATATCGAGGATCCACTCATCAACGCCTCACAGGAAAGGTGCAATGCCCCAATGGATAATATCCCGCCTTGTATTCCGGTCATTGAGGTGCAAAATGTATGCGATCAAACCACACCCGGAATACCCGAAGATGAAATCGTCAATACAGTAACCTGGGAATATCCGCCAATCAACTGTACTCAGTTTGGGGATGCCGACATGTTCCGGATCTATTATGCGCCCGATGAAGGACTTGACTTCGAATTTGTAGATGAGGTCCCGGCTACCGGAACCCAGTTCTTTTATGCACATCGGCCCGACAAGGGCATTGCCGGTTGTTATGCCATTACGGCCATCGACGAACTCGGGAATGAGAGTGATCTGAGCAATTTTATCTGTGTTGAAAACTGCCCGTTTTATGAATTGCCCAATGCCTTTACGCCAAACAACGACGGGCATAATGACATCTTCAGGCCATATCCATACAGGTTCATTGACCGGATAGAGTTCCAGGTATTCAACCGCTGGGGCAACCTGGTCTTTGAAACAACAAATCCGGATATCGAGTGGAATGGGACAAATCTGGCAGGCAAACCCCTTGCAGACGGGGTCTACCATTATATTTGCAAAGTCTTTGAAGCAAGTGAAACCGGCAATGAAGCACCTTCGATCCTGAAAGGTTTCATTCAGCTTGTTGCCGGTTCAAATTAGTTTGGAACTCAAGATGCAGCTATGTTTACAGGAATCATTGAATGTACAGGAAAGATCAATTCGATCACCCGAGAAAAGAAGAATATCCATTTTGAGATCTCCTCGGAGATTTCGGATGAGCTAACTGTCGATCAAAGCGTTTCCCACAATGGTGTCTGCCTCACAGTGACAAAGGTGGAGGGTAACAACCACTGGGTGACCGCGATCGATGAAACCCTCTCACGCTCCAATCTTGGAGTACTGAAAATCGGCGACGAGATCAACCTGGAAAGGTGCATGGCCATGAATGGAAGGCTCGATGGGCATATTGTGCAGGGGCATGTCGACAGGACAACCGAAGTAGTCGAAGTGCTTGACGAAGATGGCAGCTGGAGATATTTTTTCAGATTGTACCCGGAGGACCGGAAGTACTTCGTGGAGAAGGGATCAGTTTCAATCAACGGTGTAAGCCTGACCGTCGCAGATCTTGAAATGGACAGGTTCAGTGTTGCCATTATCCCCTATACCTATGAAATGACAAACTTCAAACAACTAAAGCCCGGGCATCAGGTAAATATCGAATTTGACATTGTGGGCAAATACATTTTACGAAACCTTGAAGTCGAAGGTATCCTGGAAGGATACAAACAGGAAACCTGAATGCAAAAGGCCTTTCATCCAAACGAATGAAAGGCCTTTCTTTCAAAAAGTATATACTGGAATCCGCTATTCTTCGGCACCATTCCCTTCTGGGGAATCACCGTTTTCAACAAGGATATCCTCTTTCTCACGTACAAACAGGCTTCTGAATCGTGTACTTCCTGTTCCTGCCGGGATTTTCTTACCGACGATCACATTCTCTTTCAAGCCAAGCAATTCATCCTGCTTTGCACCTATTGCGGCTGTACTCAGGACCTTGGTTGTTTCCTGGAACGAAGCTGCCGAGATCCAGCTCTTTGTACCCAGTGATGACCTGGTGATCCCCTGGAGCAGTGCACTTGAGGTCGCCGGGATTGCATCGCGGAACTGAACCAGGCTCATATCATTCCTTTTCAGGTATGAATTCTCTTCCCGGACACTCCGGAAAGTCACGATCTGACCTGCTTTCAGTTTTGTTGAATCCCCGGGATCCGTGACAAATTTCTTGTCGAAGATCCAGTCATTCTGCTCAAAGAAGTCATAACGCTCTACTGCTTCACCTTCAAGGAAGATCGTATCACCCGGATCCTCAATAATCACGCGCCTCATCATTTGCCGCACGATCACTTCAATATGCTTGTCGTTGATGGAAATCCCCTGTGAACGGTATACTTCCTGTACCCCGTTTACGAGATACGTCTGCACGGCAAACGGTCCCTTGATATGCAGGATATCCTGCGGCGAAATAGCTCCATCGCTCAAGGGTGTACCGGCACGGACGAAGTCACCTTCCTGGATGAGCAAGTGTCTCGACAGACCGATCAGGTATTTTCTCCTTTGGCCTGTCTTCTCATCTTCAATGAAGACTTCCCTGTTGCCACGTTTGATCTTCCCGAAGGAAGCCACACCCTCAATTTCTGACACAACAGCCGGGTTGGACGGATTGCGTGCTTCGAACAACTCTGTGACACGCGGCAGACCACCCGTGATATCCTGGATTTTACCAAGCTTACGCGGGATCTTTACGATTTTCTGGCCAGCCTTGATCTCAGCCCCATCCTCAATAGAAATATAGGACCCTACAGGCAGGTTGTAATTTTTGAGCTCGTCACCGTCTTTGTCCACGATCCTGATTGTCGGGATCTTCTTCTTGTTCTTGGTTTCGATGATCACTTTTTCGGCATACCCGGTCTGGTCATCACGCTCAATGCGGTAGGTAATGCCCTCCTCAATAGAATCAAATTGTGCGATCCCGCTAAATTCCGATACGATCACAGCATTGAACGGATCCCACTCACAAATCGGGTCACCTTTTGCCACTTTCTTCTTGTCCTTGATGAACAGGGTCGCGCCATAAGGAATATGATGGCTGGTAAACTGCTTGCCTGTTTCAGGATCCTTGATCCTGATCTCACCTGACCTGGAGATGACAATTTCATCTTTGCCGCCGTCACCGGTGTACGTTGTGGTTTTAATGCCGTCAAACTCGGTCACCCCGTTGAATTTAGAGATCAATTCTGACTCTGCCTTCGATACGGACGCGATACCACCCACGTGGAAAGTCCTCAGTGTCAGCTGGGTTCCCGGTTCACCAATACTCTGTGCGGCAATAATTCCAACTGCATCTCCCATCTCGGCAAGCCGTCCTGTAGCAAGGTTTTTACCATAGCATTTGGCACATACCCCGCGCTTTGTTTCACAGGTGAGAACCGAGCGGATGGTGACGGTTTCGATACCGGCATCTTCGATTTTCCTGGCCACTTTACTGGAGATGTACTCGCCTTCCTCCACAATAACTTCATCGGTGACCGGATCAAGCACATCTTCAAGTGAATACCTTCCTTCAATCCTGGAAGCCAATGACTCAATGATCTTTTCATTGTCCTTCAATGCAGTCGTCTCGATACCCCGGAGCGTATTGCAATCCTCCTCCATGATCACCACATCCTGCGCCACATCGACAAGCCTCCTGGTCAGGTAACCGGCATCAGCCGTCTTCAGAGCCGTATCGGCAAGACCTTTGCGCGCACCGTGCGTGGATATGAAGTACTCCTGTACTGAAAGACCTTCAAGGAAATTCGCAAGGATCGGGTTCTCGATGATCGCCCTGCCGGTATCCCCTGATTTTCTCGGTTTTGCCATCAGTCCCCTGAGCCCGCAAAGCTGCTTGATCTGTGCTTTACTCCCCCGTGCACCCGAGTGCAGCATCATGTATACCGAATTGAAACCCTGTTTGTCTTCTGACAACTCTTTCATCAGGGTATCCGTGATCCGGTTATCTGCATAGGTCCATTTGTCGATGATCTGGTTGTACCGCTCATTATTGGTAATCAAGCCCATGTTGTAATTCTCCCAGACCTCATCGACCTCTTCCTGTGCATTTTTCAGTGTTTTTTCCTTCACTGTTGGGGTGATCAGGTCACCCAGGTTGAAGGAAAGGCCAGCCTTGAATGCCCAGGTAAAACCAAGATCCTTGATGTCATCCAGGAAATCTGCGGTCACCGCAAAATTTGTGCGTTCAATGATATCGCTTATGACGGATTTCAGGTTCTTTTTTGTCAGGAGCTCGTTGATAAAGGGAACGGACTTCGGCACCTTCTGGTTGAAGAGGACACGGCCAACCGTCGTTTCAATCCGCTGCTTCACGAGTTTCCCTTCCTCATTTTCCACATTCACCCGCACATTGATCAGTGCGTGCAGATCGACTTCTCCCTCATTATATGCGATCATTACCTCTTCAGGGCTGTAGAAAGTCATGCCTTCGCCACGGACCTTCTCGCCGTTGAGTGACCTTTTCTCCTTGGTCAGGTAGTACAATCCAAGTACCATATCCTGGGAAGGAAGCGTAATCGGAGACCCATCCTGGGGGTTCAGCATGTTGTGCGATGCCAGCATCAGCAGCTGTGCTTCGAGGATGGCACCATGACCCAATGGAACATGCACCGCCATCTGGTCACCGTCAAAGTCGGCGTTGAATGC
>JARQTN010000091.1:0-9943 GCA_029976695.1 Lewinellaceae bacterium | reverse complement strand
ACTGACCTTCCTGAATAATCAACACGCTTCCCGAGAAGGTTCTGACGGAAACGCCCCTGTTTTCCCTTGAGGATATCGCTCAGGGATTTGAGCGCCCTTCCGCCTTCCGCTTTGACAGCATTTGATTTTCTTGAATTATCGAACAGTGAGTCTACGGCTTCCTGCAACATCCTCTTCTCATTCCGGAGGATCACTTCAGGTGCCTTGATCTCCTGGAGCCTTTTCAACCTGTTGTTCCGGATAATGACCCTCCTGTACAGGTCATTCAGGTCGGAGCTTGCAAAACGTCCGCCATCAAGCGGAACAAGCGGCCTCAGTTCCGGCGGGATGACCGGCAGGTACTGGATGATTGCCCATTCGGGCCTGTTTTCCATCCGTTCATTCGCTTCCTTGAAAGCTTCCACGACCCTGAGCCTTTTAAGCGCTTCAGATTTCCGCTGCTGGGAAGTCTCGGTTGCAGCCTGGTGCCTCAGATCATAGGAAAGCTGATCGAGGTCAAGCCTGTTCAGCAATTCCTTTACCGCCTCGGCACCCATCAGTGCGATGAATTTATTGGGATCTTCATCATCGAGGAGGTGGTTGTCCTGCGGCAATGAATCCAGTACTTCAAAATATTCTTCCTCTGTGAGCAGGTCGAGCCTTGCCATCCCTTCGGCTTCCTTCAATCCGGGTTGGATCACGGCATAGCGCTCGTAGTAAATGATTGATTCAAGCTTTTTGGATGAAAGCCCCAACAGGTACCCGATCTTATTCGGCAAGGACTTGAAGAACCAGATATGCACAACGGGCACAACGAGCTTGATGTGTCCCATCCGCTCGCGGCGCACTTTCTTCTCTGTTACCTCAACACCACACCTGTCGCACACAATGCCCTTGTAGCGGATGCGCTTGTATTTTCCACAGTAGCACTCGTAATCCTTAACCGGCCCAAAGATCCGCTCGCAAAAGAGGCCATCCCTTTCCGGCTTGTATGAACGGTAGTTGATCGTTTCAGGCTTGAGCACCTCTCCATAGGAACGCTCCAGGATGTCATCCGGAGAACAAAGGCTCAGCGTGATGGAATCAAAACTTTGGTATTTCGTATCAAACTTCTTTTTTAATGGCATGGGTTTGTTCCTTAATTGAATTAAGTAATGATTCTAAATGGTGCATTAGTCGAACTTGATATCCAGGGCCAATCCCCGCAGCTCATGTACAAGTACGTTGAAACTTTCAGGGATATTCGGTTCAGGAAGCAAGTCTCCCTTGACAATCGCTTCGTATGTTTTCGCCCGGCCGATGATGTCATCAGATTTCAACGTCAGCAGCTCCTGGAGGATGTTGGATGCACCGAATGCTTCGAGTGCCCACACTTCCATTTCCCCGAAACGCTGTCCACCGAACTGTGCTTTCCCACCGAGCGGCTGCTGTGTGATCAGGGAGTATGGACCGATAGACCTTGAGTGCATCTTGTCGTCCACCATATGCGACAGCTTGAGCATGTAGATCACACCTACCGTGGCTTGCTGATGGAACCTGTCTCCTGTTTCACCATCGTACAGGTATGTCTGGCCAAGATGCGGCAAACCTGCTTTCTCCACTTCTGCATCGATTTCATCAAGTGTCGCCCCGTCAAAAATGGGGGTCGCATATTTGACTCCCATTTTCTCCCCGGCCCAACCGAGTACAGTCTCAAAGATCTGCCCAAGATTCATCCTTGAAGGCACACCAAGCGGATTCAGGACAATATCGACAGGCGTCCCGTCCTCCAGGAACGGCATGTCCTCCACGCGGACGATCCTGGATACAATCCCCTTGTTCCCGTGACGTCCCGCAAGTTTGTCCCCGACCTTGAGTTTTCTTTTCTTGGCAAGATAGACTTTGGCCAACTTCAGAACGCCGGCAGGCAACTCGTCACCGATGCTGATGTTGAAGTTTTCACGCTTGTATTTCCCGACCTCTTCATTCACCTTGATGCTGTAATTATGCAGCAGGCGGGCAATCTGACGGTTCGTATCGTCATTCGTTGTCCAGTTGGAATAATCCACCTGGGTGTAATCGATCCCTTTCAGCACTTTCTGGGTGAATTTGACACCCTTGCCCACCATCTCCTCGTTGTAAATACTCTTTACACCTTGAGAAGATTTTCCTTTGACCAGAACGGTTAGCTTGTCAATCAGCCTGGTTTTCAACTCATTCAACACGATTGCATGGCGGTCATCCAGTTGCTGGAGAAGCTTTTTCTCCTGTTCTTTCTGGAACTTGTCCTTTTTGGCACGGGCAAAGAGCTGCTTGTCTATGATGATCCCTTTGGTTGAAGGGGGTGCTTTCAGTGACGCGTCCTTGACATCACCCGCCTTGTCACCAAAGATGGCCCTGAGCAATTTTTCTTCCGGGGTCGGATCAGATTCACCTTTTGGTGTGATCTTCCCGATCAGGATATCGCCCTCATTGATCCATGCACCGACACGGATGATCCCGTTTTCGTCCAGGTCCTTGGTTGCTTCCTCACTTACGTTCGGGATATCGTTCGTCAGCTCTTCCTCACCAAGCTTCGTATCACGCACTTCAAGCTCAAAATTCTCGATATGCAATGAAGTGAACACATCCTCGCGCACCACGCGTTCCGAGAGCACGATCGCATCCTCGAAGTTGTACCCCTTCCAGGGCATGAAGGCTACTTTCAGGTTCTGTCCCAATGCAAGCTCACCGTTCTCTGTCGCATATCCATCGCAAAGGATCATTCCCTTGTTCACCCTGTCGCCTTTTTTGACAATCGGCTTCAGGTTGATACAGGTCCGCTGGTTTGTCCGCTTGAACTTGATCAGGTTGTATTCCTTTACATTATCCTCGAAGGAGACAAGCTGTTCCTCCTTGGAACGATCGTAACGGATGATGATCTTGTTAGCATCCACATACTCCACGACGCCATCTCCTTCAGCATTGATCAGCATGCGGCTGTCCCGGGCTACTTTTCCTTCCAGTCCGGTTCCAACGACCGGTGAGCTTGGACGAACCAGCGGCACAGCCTGGCGCTGCATGTTCGATCCCATCAGGGCACGGTTGGCGTCGTCATTCTCAAGGAACGGGATCATCGAAGCTGAGACCCCCACGATCTGGTTCGGTGCCACATCCATATACTCGATCTCTTCCGGTGAGAGCACAGGAAAATCCCCGTGTTCCCGGCATTTGATCCGGTCATTCTCAAATTCACCTTTGTTTGAGATCGGCGAGTTTGCCTGGGCAATTTTTTTGTAATCCTCCCCTTCTGCTGACAGGTACTCTGCATCTTTGGAGATGACTACCTTGCCGTTCTTCACAAGTTTGTACGGCGTCTCGAGGAAGCCCATCTTGTTTACCTTCGCATGCACACACAGGGTAGAGATCAGCCCGATATTGGGACCTTCAGGCGTTTCGATCGTACATAACCTGCCATAGTGTGAGTAGTGCACATCCCTGACCTCAAAGCCTGCGCGCTCCCGTGAAAGACCACCCGGGCCAAGAGCAGAGATCCGGCGCTTGTGGGTAATTTCTGAAAGCGGGTTTGTCTGGTCCAGGAACTGGCTCAGCTGGCTTGTCCCGAAAAACGAGTTGATCACGGAAGAAAGGGTCCTTGCATTGATGAGGTCGATCGGCGTGAATACCTCATTATCACGGACATTCATGCGCTCCCTGATCGTCCTCGCCATACGTGCCAGACCAACGCCGAATTGTGCATACAATTGCTCACCAACTGTCCGGACACGCCTGTTTGACAGGTGGTCAATATCATCCAGCTCGGCCTTCTGGTTGATCAGGCTGACCAGGTATTTCACAATGGCAATAATATCCTCCTTGGTCAGGACAAGCGTCAAGGGCTCAATATCAAGACCCAGTTTCCGGTTGATCTTGTACCTGCCGACTTCACCCAGATTATAGCGCTTGTTGGAGAAAAACAACTTGTCGATGATCCCGCGGGCGGTTTCCTCGTCTGGCGGATCGGTACCCCTCAACTGGCGGTAGATGTGCTGCACCGCTTCAATCTCCGAGCTCGAAGGATCTTTCTGCAGGGTATTGTAGATGATCGAATAATCCTCTTCAACGTCCTCCTTCTGCAGGATGATCGTATTTTCGTCCGTTCCGAGGACCAGCTCAATATTGTCCTCATCAAGGATGACATCCCGTTCCAGGATGATTTCATTCCTCTCGATTGTCACAACCTCACCCGTATCCTCATCCACAAAGTCTTCTGTCCACTTTTTCAGGACGCGTGCGGCGAGTTTCCTGCCGATGGCACTTTTCAGGGACCGCTTATTCACTTTCACCTCCTCTGCCAACCCGAAAATGTTCAGGATCTCCTTGTCATTGTCAAAGCCGATCGCCCTGAGCAGGGTCGTGACGGGGAATTTTTTCTTTCTGTCGATGTACGCATACATCACCGTGTTGATATCCGTCGCAAATTCCATCCAGGCCCCTTTGAAAGGGATCACACGAGCTGAATAGATCTTGGTTCCATTCGGGTGGAAGCTTTGGCTGAAGAACACGCCCGGTGACCTGTGCAGCTGGGATACGATCACCCGCTCAGCCCCATTGATCACAAAGGTCCCTTTCGGGGTCATGTAGGGAATGTTCCCAAGAAATACATCCTGTACAATTGTCTGGAAATCAACGTGTTCCTCGTCATTACAGGACAATCTCAGTTTCGCTTTCAATGGAACGCTGTAAGTCAGGCCACGCTGCATACATTCCTCGATGCTGTACCGTGGGGGATCGATAAAGTAGTCCAGGAATTCAAGCACAAATATGTTCCTGGCATCGGTAATCGGAAAGTTTTCCTGGAAAACCCGGAACATCCCTTCGTTCACACGATTTTCAGGCGTTGTCTCGAGTTGAAAGAATTCCATGAAGGACTTGATCTGGATCTCCAGGAAATCTGGATATTGCGTACCCAAATCAATTTTTCCGAAATTTATCCTTGTTTCGTTTTGATTTTTCACTTTGACGGCGGATCCCATTGAAATCGTTTTAGTATAATTGATAAATCAAATTCTTGCCTTTTCTCCATAAGACAAGAATAGGCTTAGCCGAAATTTCAGTATTTCAGCTAAGCCAATCTTTCTGAAGTATGTAAAAAAGTTGCTTCAATATGGTAATTGGTACCTTGTTTGATTGAACCTTACTTCAATTCAACATCAGCACCAACACCCTCGAGAGCAGCTTTAATGGACTCGGCTTCTTCTTTCGGCACACCTTCCTTGAGCACACCAGGAGCACCATCAACCAAATCCTTAGCTTCTTTTAGTCCAACACCCAAAAGTGTTTTAACCTCTTTTACAACTTTAAGTTTTGCTGCGCCGGCAGAATTCAACACAACGTCAAACTCTGATTTCTCTGCAGCGGCTTCTTCACCACCACCAGCAGCCGGTCCAGCAGCAACGGCAACTGCAGCTGCAGCCGGTTCAATTCCGTATTCCTCCTTGAGGATATCGGCAAGCTCGCTGACCTCTTTAACGGTCAGGTTCACCAACTGTTCTGCAAATGCTTTCAAATCTGCCATGACTTTAATTTTTTAATTGTCAGTAAATAATTTATTTAGAAGCGTAAAGCTTGGAAGCCAAATTTATCCTTGCGATTCTGCTCTTTCCTCCAAAGCCTTCATCAGGCCGGCCAATGTTGCCCCCCCAGACTTCAGTGCGGAAATCACATTCTTTGCAGGTGACTGGAGCAACAGGATGACATCTCCAATCAATTCTTCTTTGGATTTCAGAGCGGCAAGCGCATCTACCTGTTCATCACCCTTGAAAATATCAGAATCGATGTAGGCTGCTTTCAGCAGCGGTCTGTTGAACTCCTTGCGGAATTGCTTGATCACTTTCGCCGGTACATTTGCTGTTTCTGCAAACAACAATGTGCTCGGGCCTTTCAGTGCGTCATACAGTTCTGAGTAGTCAGAATTCTCAATGGATTCCAACGCCTTGATTGCCAGGGTGTTCTTGACGACTTTCATTTCGATGCCGTTCTCAAAACACAATCCCCTCAGCTTGTTTACCTGCTCCACTGTCAGGGTAGAAGAATCAGTGATGTAGAAGTATTGCCTCTCCTCAAATTTCGATTTGAGAAGTTCTATATTATTTTGTTTTTCTTGCCTTGTCATCTGTCAATCAATTTTGAATCCTGAAATTTTTGACATCAACGGGGATTCCCGGGCTCATTGTGGAGGCCACGGTAATTTTCTTCATGTATACCCCTTTCGTGGATGCCGGCTTCATTTTCACGAGTGTTGTAATCACCTCACGGGCATTTTCCGCAAGCGCTTCTGGCGAAAATGAGACACGGCCTATGGAAGTGTGTATGATTCCGTACTTGTCCACACGGAAGGAGATCTTTCCAGCCTTTACTTCTTCGACTGCTGCAGCGATATCCATGGTCACTGTCCCGGTTTTCGGGTTTGGCATCAATCCCCGCGGACCGAGTATCCGGCCAATCTTACCCACCTGAGCCATCACAGTAGGCATCGCAATGACAACATCCACATCTGTCCAGCCGCCCTGGATCTTTGTGATGTATTCATCTAGACCGGCATAATCTGCACCCGCATCAAGGGCTTCCTGCTCCTTGTCCGGTGTGCACAGGACCAGAACACGTTTCGTTTTACCTGTTCCATGCGGCAACCTCACTGTTCCCCTGACACCCTGATCCGCCTTCCTGGGATCAACACCCAGGTTGACGTGCAGGTCTACAGATGCATCAAACCTGGTCAGGTTGACTTCTTTGATAAGGTTCATTGCCTCGTCCAGTGGATACACCTTGTTCGGTTCCACTTTTTCGAGGACTGCCTTTCTCTTCTTTGAAATTCTTGACATGATATAAGTTTTAAAGGTCCTGGCGCATACGCATGGTACGCATGCTCCCTTTGAATAAGTTTCTACTTTATGCTTCCTGCTGTTCCCAGGGCGGCGTCCCCTTCAGGCGGAGACCCATGCTCCTTGCCGTACCGGCAACCATCTTCATCGCAGATTCAATTTGGAAAGCGTTCAGGTCTTCCATTTTGTCTTCTGCAATGGCCCTTACCTGGTCCCAGGTCACGGAGCCGACTTTGATCCGGTTGGACTCGGCAGACCCCTTTTTGAGTTTAGCTGCCTCCATGAGTTGCACTGCGGCCGGTGTCGTTTTGGTCACAAAGTCAAATGACTTGTCCTTGAACACGGTAATGACGACAGGAACCAGTTTTCCTTGCTTGTCCTGGGTCTTTGCATTAAAACGCTTGCAGAATTCCATGATATTGACCCCTTTTGCACCAAGTGCCGGGCCTACCGGGGGGGCCGGGTTCGCCTGCCCGCCCTTCACCTGCAATTTGATATACGTTTCTACTTCTTTAGCCATTATGATTCCATTTTAGATCATGAAGTCTTTTCAACCTGCATAAAGTTGAGCTCGACTTCAGTTCCTCTTCCAAATATTTTTACAATTACCTTGAGTTTTTTCTTCTCCTCGTTCACTTCCTTGATATCCCCTACAAATTCATTGAATGGCCCATCAATGATCTTGACCGTTTCTCCGGGGATGAATGGTTCGATCAGGGACTCTCCGATATCCTGTGATTCATCCACCTTGCCCAGCATCCTGTTGGCCTCGGCATCCTGCATCGGGATCGGATTATTCCGCCCTAAAAAATGGATCACGTTCGGAATGTTGGAAATGGCCTGAATGACTTCTCCCGACAATTTTCCTTCCTCCACCTCAAGCAAAATATATCCTGGCAGAATGTTTCTTTCGAGGATCACTTTTTTGCCATTCCGGATTTTGTATACTTTTTCTGATGGTACAAGCACCTGGGTGATAAAATCATTCCATCCGGCCCGTTGCACCTCGAGTTCAATCCGTTCCTTGATTTTCCTTTCCTTTCCGCTGATCACCCTGAGGGAATACCACTTTGTAGCCATGAATCTCCGGTTTCTTAGATGTTGTAAATGATTTCTACAAACTGTTTTGAAACCACGTCCATAGCCAAAATCAGCAACGCAATGATCAGGGATGCGACAAGCACGAGGCGCGTACTGCTCAACAGGCTGTTCCACGACGGCCAGGTCACCTTGTGCACAAGTTCGTTATAGCTTTCCTTGAGGTATCCGATAATTTGATCCATGATATCCTATTTGTTAAATCGCCTTTCAGTTTCTGATCACAGCCTCCCCGGCGACCATGAGCAGGGGAGACAGGAATCGAACCCGCAGCCTACGGTTTTGGAGACCGTCGCTCTACCAATTGAGCTACTCCCCTGTATTTCAAAAATAGCCTCCTGAACATATTCCAGGAGTGCTTTTCATTAAGTGAAAAATTAAGCACCCGAATATCAGATGCTTAATTTTTCAATATGGTGTCAAGCGCTTTTTCTAAGCGATCCGGCACTTGATTTAGTCAATAATCTCTGTCACCTGACCGGCACCAACAGTACGTCCACCTTCACGAATCGCAAAACGGAGACCTTTCTCCATGGCGATCGTGTTGATCAGTGTCACTTCAAGCGTGACGTTATCGCCAGGCATCACCATTTCAACACCATCCGGAAGCTGCACATCACCAGTCACGTCAGTCGTCCGGAAGTAGAATTGCGGACGATAGCCATTGAAAAATGGTGTATGGCGTCCACCTTCATCTTTGCCAAGGACATACACCTCACATTTGAACTTTTTGTGCGGTGTAACAGAGCCTGGCTTGCAGATGACCATCCCCCTCTTGATCTCGTTTTTATCGATACCACGCAGGAGGAGACCGGCATTGTCACCAGCTTCACCCCTTTCCAGGATCTTGCGGAACATCTCAACACCTGTAATGGTAGATGTCAGCGGCTTTTCACCTTCTGCCATCATCCCGATGATCTCTACAGGGTCACCTGTGTTAATCACGCCCCGCTCAATCCGGCCTGTCGCTACTGTACCACGACCTGTGATTGAAAAGACATCCTCAATCGGCATCAGGAAATCTTTGTCCACATCCCGGACCGGCTCAGGAATCTGCTCATCAACTGCGGCCATCAATTCAACGATTGATTGTACAGCAGTGGCATCTCCTTCAAGTGCTTTCAGCGCAGAACCCTGCACAACGGCTGCATTGTCACCGTCAAACTCGTATTGGTCAAGCAACTCACGAACTTCCATTTCAACGAGCTCAAGCATTTCCTCATCATCCACGAGGTCAACTTTATTCATATACACAACGATTTTGGGCACACCCACCTGACGGGCAAGCAGGATGTGTTCGCGTGTTTGTGGCATCGGACCATCGGTAGCAGCAACGACGAGGATCGCACCGTCCATCTGGGCAGCACCCGTGACCATGTTTTTCACATAGTCAGCGTGACCCGGACAGTCAACGTGTGCATAATGACGGTTTGCAGTTTCGTATTCAACGTGCGCTGTGTTGATCGTGATCCCCCTTTCTTTTTCTTCAGGAGCAGCGTCGATAGAGTCGTAGTCTTTCTTTTGAGCCAAACCCTGCTCTGCCAGGACAGTAGTGATGGCAGCAGTCAAGGTCGTTTTACCGTGGTCAACGTGACCGATCGTACCGATGTTAACGTGCGGTTTCGTCCGTTGAAAGGTTTCCTTTGCCATTGATGTAGGTTTTTATTGATGTTTTAGTAAAAAATCTATGCGAACTGATAACAATATCTTATTGTCAACCAAAATAGAGCCAATGAAGGGATTTGAACCCCCGACCCCTTCCTTACCATGGAAGTGCTCTACCCCTGAGCTACATTGGCTTGATAAAAGCAATCGCAGACTCAGTACCGGTGCAAAATGAGCGGGAGACGAGACTCGAACCCGCGACCCTCAGCTTGGAAGGCTGATGCTCTACCAACTGAGCTACTCCCGCTTTTAAACTGTATTTCAAAATCTGCAGGTCACACCCACTCTCATTCCCACAATCACACTCACACCCACACTCATTCTCACACCCACACTCATTTTTGTGGGGGCGATAGGAT
>JARQTN010000090.1 GCA_029976695.1 Lewinellaceae bacterium | reverse complement strand
TCGTCAGTTTCCAGATCTCTGTCGATTTATTGAAATTGGCCAAAAAATAAGCGTGCAGCAGATCTCTTTGCGCATCACCGGTCGATTTTTCAAGGAGAAAAACAGAATCTGCCGTGTTGAACCGGGAAATGACTGATGTCGGAATATAGTTGGAAACGGCATTGTTGACGTCTATCAATACAGAGTCGATTTCAAACTGGTAGTCCAGGTAGTCCGGGTTTTTCTCAAACTTGATGTGATAGGTGGTCCCCATCGTGGTTCCCTGGACAAGGATTTCCCGGTAAGCCATTTGTCCAGATCTTTCTCCATCCAGTTTGCAGGAGAAGAACAGCACGGAAACAGCGAAAATTACCGACATGACCACTAGATGCGGTTGTCCGGGAATGAAAAAATGCATTGACCTGGTGATCATTCAGTGCGTTGTTTTGGTTTAAAGAGAAAATGGTCAAGGGAAAACTTACCCGGCCCAAGAAGCAATATGCAAAAATAAACGGCAGCGTATAAGAGTGCCATTTCCTTTTTGGAAAACGGGTCCGAACCATGGATGACCAGCAGGGCGACCAGCATGGTGATGATGAGCGGGATCACCGCCCCTCTTGAGAAGAGACCGATGACAATCAGGAGCGCACAGAAAAGCTCGGCAAAAACGGCGAGGTATAATGAGGTGGCTTCCCCAAGGCCAATCGGATCGGCAAATTTGATTGGGTCTCCCCCGATGATCACCATGAGTTTTCTCCATCCATGACCAAAGATCATGCTGAGGCCGAACACGATCCTCAAAATGAGTGAGGACCAGCTGATCACCGGATGATCTGAATGTGCAGGATAAAGAATTCTTTTCATCTGTCAGGATTTTTTCAGGATGCCTTCCTTTTCCGCCTTTGCACTGATGCTGTGGAGGTGTACCGGTTTGGTCCGCTTCCGCAGTTTCAGGTTCAGGAATTCCACAAAAAGTGAAAAGGCAATTGCAAAATAGAGGTAACCTTTGGGTACCGCCCCGATGTGTTGTCCGGCCACTTCCAGGTCGGCCAGGTGTGCACCCTCTGCGATGAGCATAAAACCAATGAGGATGAGGAATGCCAGGCCCAGCATCTGGATGGTCGGGTGCTGGTTGACAAACCTGCCAACCGGCCCGGCAAACAGCATCATGATGATGATGGAAACCACAACTGCTGTGATCATGATGATCAGGTTGTCCGTAAGCCCCACCGCCGTCAGGATCGAATCGAAGGAAAAGACAATATTGATCAGTGCGATCTGGATGATCGCCCTGGTCAGGGTAGCCTTTCCCTTTTCAAGTTTTTGGCCTGGAACTGCTTCTGCTCCTTCCAGTTTATGGTGAATTTCCGTGACACTCTTGTAGAGCAAAAAGAGTCCCCCCAGGAAGAGGATCACGCTCTGGCCCGTGAAAGCTCCGGAGATGATCCCGTTTTCAAATTCCAGAAATGGATTCTGCATCGCAATCAGGTATGAGATCCCGAATAGCAGGATCACACGGAATGCCATTGCGAGCAGCAAGCCGATGTTCCTTGCCCTGGGCTGTTCGCTATCCTTGAGTTTGTTGCTCGCGATGGTAATAAAAATGATATTGTCGACGCCAAGCACAATTTCAAGGAATGTGAGGGTCAGCAAGCTCACCCAGACCTCAAAACTGGCCAAATTGGGGATTTCGTAAGTGGCAAGGATGATACCATACATGAGGCAGAAATTTTATTCGTCTGCCAAAATAGGAAATTCAGATGACCGGTACTTGCAACGGGAAAAAGAGAGTGGGACTTAGCAGATTCGAACTGCTGACCTCATGCCTGTCAAGCATGCGCTCTAAACCAACTGAGCTAAAGTCCCGGAGAGGAATGCAAAGATACATTTTCTATGAAAAAACAGGACTTCTATAAATTGATTTTCTTGGTCCCCCCAATTCAGAACTTATGTTAAATTTGCGCTGCAATGACTGAGGAATTTCAAATTTCAAAAGAGGAATTAGGAGTTTATTTCAGCACCACACCCACACTCACACCCACACCCACACTCATTTTCGGGGTGTAGCGCAGCTCGGTAGCGCGCGTCGTTCGGGACGACGAGGTCGTAGGTTCAAATCCTATCACCCCGACTTCGCTCGCAGAAGCCTTGGCGAAGGCGAGCTTCGCCAGCTTCTTCGAGCTACGTCGGGCAATGCCCGACTGAAAGATTTGCCCGCCATTAGCTCAGGGAGCGACGGCGGGCTTTTTTGTTTAAGAAGAATTACATACTGGATCGGTACTTGTTTGTGGCGGGCTTCGTCGGGCGGGGCCCGACACACAGATTTGCTAAATTCTTAGACTCAGTTTTTAGATTTGGTATTGAAAATAAGCAGTTAAATCCTTGGCGAAGGCGAGCTTCGCCAGCTTCTTCGAGTATTACCTGCCAAAGCTTTAGCGGAGGCAGGCTTCGTCCTTCGGTCACCGTAGCTTTTGTAAAGGTGACGGGCAATGCCCGACTGAAAGATTCGCCTGCCATAGCTCAGAGAGCGACGGCGGGCTTTTTTTCCATGGCATTTCGCAGCAGCTGATCCCGATGCTGAAAGTCTTCGATATCGGGAAACCGGGTCATAATCTAATTTTCAATTCTCCATTTTCAATTTGATCGCCTTGAGTTCTTCCCTGATCTCGGCAAGTTCAAGCAGGATCATGAGATGCGTTTTTTTGGCATCAATGCCGACAGGGCTTTCATCACTGTGGATGGCTTCGCTGATTTTTTCCAGGAGGGCCTTTTTCTTGTTTTCTTCCATGTTCTGAAATTTCATCTATGAGTCAATATGGAGCAATTTATGAAGATGCAGGATGATGATGCGTGCGGCAAATCACATTTTGGACATTCAATTCGTTTGTCAGCGAAGGTTCCGGGTCCTGGATATGATATCCCTGAGTAGTTGAATTATGACATACGATTTAATGTGATCCGAACGCTTTGATTTAAAATCTGTCAAGTATGTGATTTGTTTTACATAACATGGATTTGGAAGTTCTATTTTTGGGTATCATTAGTAAAATGAAGGAATGAAAATGAAAACAGGTTTTTCGTTTAAGGCTATGTGGAATGAAAAATGCCCAAGGTGCAGGGAGGGCTACATTTTTGAGAAACCATTCAGGATTTCAGACCCGCTGGCCATGCCCAAAAGGTGCCCTGTCTGCGGCCAGGTCACAGAACCGGAACCGGGCTTTTACTATGGTGCCATGTTTTTATCCTATATCGTATCCGGGTTCATGCTGCTGATCCCGGCACTTCTCCTTGTATTTGGGCTGAAATGGTCTGTGGAAGCTGCCATGTTGTTTACGCTTGTTTTTGCCGGTATTGCTTATCTCAAGGTGTTGCGCGGGGCAAGGTCCCTTTGGCTTCATATGGTGGTGAAATATGATCCGGGTTACGACAAAATGAATATCCCCCCATCAAAAAATTGATCATGAAATACTTCCAACTCCTTCTTTTATCCACATTGGTCCTGCTGGTCAATTCCAGCTGCAAGGATCAACAGGCATCCAGGCAAGAGGACCAGGCACCTGTCAGCACAGAACCTGATTATATGTCCCAGGGAAAGGAAATTGCGGCCCGTACGTTTGGCGTGCTTTCTTCTACACTGCAGCAGGCGATGAACAAGGACGGTGTGCCAGGGGCAATTGACCTTTGCAACCTGAAGGCATACCCGCTTGTAGACAGCCTGTCAGGTGCATTTGATGCACGTATCCGAAGAACTTCGCTGAAAACGCGCAACCCGAATAATAATCCCACGATGCAGGAAACGCGCATCCTGGACAGGTATCAAGAAACTGTGCAGAATGGTGGTGAACTGCAACCACTCGTAGTTACACTTGAGGATGAAAGGCATGCTTTCTATGCGCCGATCAGGGTCAATGCATTTTGCCTGAAATGTCATGGAGTGGTCGGGGAATCACTCGATGAAGGGCACTATGCGCTGATTCGCGAACGATATCCAAATGATAAAGCGATCGATTACGCAGACGGTGATCTCAGGGGTATCTGGAGTATTGAATTTGAGAATTGATCAGAAAAGCAATGGAGAAAGGGACTTTTTGGAGTTTTAGCCTGGGAATCGTGCTAGCATTTTTATCCGGACCCGGACCACTGGCGGGACAGCAGGGGTTTCCTTACAGGGTTGTGTTCCAAGCGAGCGCAATTGATGGCCTGCCCGGCTTGCACTCATATGCATACGGTCAACATGGCGGCAAATGGGTCTTGTTGGGTGGGCGCACAGATGGCCTGCATCCCAGGCAACCATTCAATTCATTTCCGGCAGCACATCAGAATACCATGATCTATCTGGTGGATCCGTCTGTACCTTCTGTTGCGAGCGTTTCAATAAGTGCGTTGCAAAGCCCGCTCACAGACCAGCTGCAGTCTTCGAATATGGAATTTTACCAGGATGGCGATTTTCTCATCCTGGTTGGGGGCTATGCATACAGTAATGCTGAGGGTGACCATATGACATTTCCATATCTGACAGTGGTAGATTTGCCCGGTCTGGTTGAAGACATGACGGCGGGTAACGCGATTCACATGAACTTCCATCAAGTGGAAACTGATTTTTTTGCGGTTACGGGCGGCGTCCTCGGCAAGATCGGAGATACCTATTACCTTGTTGGCGGGCACAGGTTTGATGGCAGATATAATCCGATGAACATGCCTTCCTTCGTGCAGGAATATACAAATGCAATTCGGAAGTTCAAGTTGACAATCACACAGGATTCCGTTGTGGCGGATCAATTCGTCAGTGTTTCGGACGGAGTACACCTGCACAGGAGGGATTATAACCTGTTGCCCCAGGTGCGGCCTGATGGATCTCACGGGTACACGATTTTTTCAGGCGTTTTCCAGCTGAATGAAGATCTGCCTTTTCTGTATCCGGTAGAGATCACCGGGAGCGGATATGCCCCTGTCCCGGAATTCAACCAGTACCTGAGTAATTACCATGCTGCACACGTGGCCATTCATGACGCTTCAGAAAATGCCATGCACAACTTGTTCTTCGGAGGGATCAGCCAATACTTTTACCAGGACGGGGAATTGGTGGAAAATGAGGACGTACCTTTTGTGCGTACGATCAGCAGGGTCACAAGAAACGCTGACGGTCAGTACGCTGAATACAAACTTCCTGTTGAAATGCCTTTGTTCCTTGGAGCCAGTGCAGAATTTCTTATCAATCCCGACATCCCCTTTGCGGGCAAAGGAATCGTGGCTATTGACCAGGTTGAAGAGGACAGTTTCCTGTTAGGTCATATCGTTGGCGGGATCTTCAGTGAAGCGATGAATCCGTTTACGTTCAACAACACACAAGTCACCCATGCTTTCGATTCTGTTTATCAGGTTTACCTGGTTCGGGACGATGGTACGACAGGGATGGTGCCTGGACCGGATGGATACCACGATTTTACGATTGAGGCAATCCCGAACCCAAATTCGGGGAATGCATTCAGGCTAAAGGTTGATGCTCCGGTTGGAGGTCGGCTGGACCTGTACCTGACAAGTCCGGAGGGTGAAGTTTTTGTCAATGAACAGGTCGAGGGACTCAATGCAGGGGAAAGTTTGCTTGAAATTGAACTTGAACAGGCACACATAGGCTTTGTGTATCTTACTGCCGTTTTGGATGGCAGGTTCGTATCTACCACGACAATTGTCATGCATTAAGCGAATTTGGAAGATTGGCAAGTCACTGGCACCCTGCGGTGGCTACGATTTCCTAAATTGCAGGGACATGGACAGGACCAGGGACATTTTTTATGTTTCTATTCAGGGAATCATCTTTCTCCTTTATCTATTTCTTGGGGATAATGCATTTGAATTGGGATCAATTGGGCAAATTGCCGCCTTCATAATCGTGTTATTCGGCTTCTTCATATCCCTTGTCGCCCTGGTTCATCTCAACAGGAACATATCTCCGTTTCCGAGTCCAAAGCGTGACGGTGTGTTGATCACTTCCGGCATTTACAAACATATCCGTCATCCTATTTACACGGGTATTATCTTTATTGCTTTGGGATTCGGGCTTCTTGACGGAAGCCTGTTCCGGGTTGGTCTGGGTATCGCCCTATGGGTGTTTTTTTATTTCAAATCGGTATACGAAGAAAGACTCCTTGTGGAAAAGTACCCGGGATACAAGGAATACCAGAATAAAACCGGGAA
>JARQTN010000089.1 GCA_029976695.1 Lewinellaceae bacterium | reverse complement strand
CCGAATCCGCCGCCAATATAGGCACATTTCCCAAGCCTGTATATCCTGGAAAGGAGACCGATCGTGTCCAGGATCAGGATTCTGGGCATTGTGTCCCGAGTCGCATCGAAATGTTCCAGTTCACTGTACAGCAGGCAATGTTTTCCTAGCGCTCTTTTGAGGTCACGGTTGAATGATGTGCTGATCTCGTGTGGAGCAATGATGCCAGAGATTCCCCTGCTTTTCAACACAGGCAAGATAATCGCTGCATCTGAAGGCCAGATACTCCCGCACACGATATCTACAGGCGTTGGCAGGATTTCCTCAATGGCTGAAAAATCTGCATCGGAATTTGGGAGAGCAGTGACACGATCAATACGCGTATCCCCGGATATTGTGACTTGTGTAATACCGTGTCTTGCGAGGATCTGCGCACTCGCTTCATCCTGGACAAAAAAATGATCCACCTGTTTCAGCGTGTTTTTCATTTGCGAAAAGAGCGGGTGGAAAAACCAGTGTTTTTTGCGCAGGATAGCCGAGATAAACAGGACGGGAATACCTTGCTTTATGGCTTCCTTCAGGAAATAAAACCAGAATTCATATTTGACAAAAATCACCAGGTCGGGGGCCACCCGGCCAAGGAATGATCTTGCCTGTCCGGGGCTGTCCAACGGGAGGACAAGTTTACGGTCGATGAATACTTCATTTACCCGGTCATATCCAGAAGGGGAGAAGAAGCTGACCCAGATCGAGATGTCCGGGTGAGCAGCCTTCAATTGCTCAAGCAGGGGGCGGCCCTGCTCGAATTCACCCATGGAAGCCACATGCATCCAGATCCGGAAGTTTCTCCCAGGCTTTGGAATGCTTTCTTCCAGGGACTGCTTTTGTTTTTTGCGCAATGCCATCCATCTCCGGGCCTTTTCATTCCAGATGGAAGCAATTGCGATAGCCAGCCGGTAAATAAAAAGGGATAGACGGTACAGGATCATCATGGTACGGGAAGTTGTTAGTAAATGATGTCACCGGCCTCCTGTGCTCCCGCACCAATGGGCATGATCCAGCCAACCTTGAAGCCGGCCAGCATGTCAGTCCTTTTCCGGTCGTCTTTTCGCATGAGCAGGAAATCAAAATCTCGCCGGCTTTCCGTAAATGCCAGCACGAAGTCAAATCCGGCAATGAAGTTGATCCTCCGGTTTTTCCCCAGGTGCTGATAGCCGAGGAATGCATTTGCCGAAAATCCGTTTGTTAGGCGGTCATAGCCCTTGATGTAGTCGCCGGATAATTCTGCGACTGTACTTGAATTGTCCTGGATCCTGATCTTGTGCTGCAGCAGACCGGCACCAAGGGTCAATTTGATCCCGGAGGCATAATGCCCGTCCACGAGGTTGAAGATCTTCCCGATATAGGCCTGTGCATTGAATCCGCGTTCCCGCAAGCCGACGTTTGCAAACCTCCGGTCATTTCCGATGATCCCGCCATCCGTGGTCCGCAGATTTGCGAGCACATCCTCCTTGACCACATTCCCGAACAAGAAGTGAAATGAAGCGCCGTACAGGATCTTGGACTTGCTGTGCATCCTTTCGAGATGGCCACCCAATTGGAAATTTGTCCCAAACCGGTCCTTCATGTCGCCGAGGGGAAGGTGAATGCCATATTCGAAGCTGATATTGAAAAAACTCGGGGGCCGCTGCTGCCCAAATGCATGGGACAATGCAAGGCCAAGGATCAATGTGAAAATGAATTTTCCTGTCACAGGTTTTAGCAGCATTACTTCATGCAAATGTCTGATTTATTTGGTAAATGGATACATCAGTCGAGATTTCAGCTTGGGAGAGTTTACAACGACTGGCAACGATTAAATTTTATCTTTGTCAACTGACAAATGACACGCCTCATGTCTTCACAAAAAAAGCGCGTACTGATTACCGGAGCTGCCGGATTCCTGGGATCACACCTGTGTGACAGGATGTTAGCTGATGGGTATCACGTGATCGGGATGGACAACCTCCTGACCGGCTCCATCTCAAACATAGAGCATCTTTTTCCGGATCCCAATTTTGAGTATTACCATCACGATGTCACGAAGTTTGTCCACGTGCCCGGGCAACTGGATTATATCATGCATTTTGCCTCCCCGGCCAGCCCGATCGATTACCTCAAAATGCCGATTCAGACATTGAAAGTAGGCTCGCTTGGTACGCACAACCTCCTGGGGCTGGCAAAAGAGAAGAAAAGCCGTATCCTTATCGCTTCTACATCGGAAGTATACGGGGATCCATTGGTACACCCGCAATCCGAAGAATACTGGGGGAATGTCAACCCGATCGGCCCCCGCGGCGTCTACGACGAGGCGAAACGGTTCCAGGAAGCCATTACCATGGCATATCATACATTCCATGGGCTGGATATCCGCATCGTACGGATTTTCAATACGTATGGCCCCAGGATGCGGGTGAATGACGGGCGGGCACTCCCGGCCTTTTTCAGCCAGGCGATCAGGGGAGAGGGGCTGACCGTTTTCGGCGATGGGAGCCAGACAAGGTCTTTCTGTTATGTGGATGATTTGATCGACGGCATCTATCGTTTATTGCACAGTGACTATACTTATCCTGTGAACATCGGCAACCCGGACGAGATCACGATCCTGCAACTTGCTGAAGAAATTCTCGAGATCGTGGGCAACCCGGATGCCCATATTGATTACAGGCCATTGCCAAAAGACGATCCGAAAGTGCGGCAGCCGGATATTACGAAGGCAAAGGATAAACTTGGCTGGTATCCGAAAGTTGAGCGGAGCGAAGGGCTGCGAAAGACACATATGTATTTCAAGTCCGTCGTTCAATAGGTCAATTTTGGTACAGCAATTGCATTGTATAAAGGATATGGGAATGGAAAGAATCAAGATCTTCATGCTGGCTTTCTTGCTGCTGGGTATGGGAACTTCTGCATTTTCCCAGGTTTCAGAACAGGAAGCCAGGGCAGCATTACAGCAAAGGGGGATACCCGAAGACACCCTCAGGGCGCGACTCGTTGCAAAAGGTGTCAACCCGGATGAGATCACCCCGGACCAGCTTCCGCAATTCCAGGATATTCTGACAGAAACGATTGGAGAAATAGAAAGGGACTTCAGGCAGCGGAAACAGGACTCACAGAAAGTGGCTGAAACCAGTAAACCAGAGCCTGCCCCAACGGTTAAGCCGAATGAGAAAGAACAAAAGGATAAAAAGCAGGATTTCCGCGAAACTGTAAAAGACACCTCAGTCATATACGGTCATTCCATCTTCAGGGAGGACAACCTGTTTCTGAAACTTTCAAATACCGATATCAAGCCGCCGGAACAATATATCCTCGGGGAAGGCGATGAGATCGGTGTGGCGATTTTCGGCGCTTCGGTCCTGAACGAGACCTACGAGATCAACAGGCAGGGATACATCACACCTGCCGGCATGCCCCGCATCCTTCTCAAAGGGATTCCATTTGGACGGGCAAAGGAACTGCTGCGTCAAAATTTTGCGCGCAATTACCTGTTCAACAAAGACCAGTTTGAAGTGACCGTCTCTTACGCGCGGAACATTACGGTGAATGTTTTAGGAGAGATTGTGCACAAGGGTTCTGTCACGATCCCCGCCAATAATACTGTTTTCAATGTCCTGGCGGCTGCAGGAGGCATGACAAACCGGGGTTCGGTGCGCAGGATCAAGGTCATTTCTACTGATCAGGAACGTGTAGTTGACCTGTATGCTTACCTCGACAGCCCGACAAACAAGGCAGAATACTACCTGAATGAGAACGATATCGTTTTTGTCCCGGCAGTCCAGAAGCTCGTTGAGGTGAAGGGAGCTGTGAACCGGCCGATGAAATACGAACTCAGGGAAGGGGAGAACCTGAAAAAGCTGATCGATTTTGCAGGCGGACTACTTCCTGAAGCCTTTCGGAATGCCGTCCGGATCACACGGTACCTGGATGACCGTCAGATCGTGACAAGTGTAAACCTGAAGGATATTCTGTCCCGAAGTACGGATTACGAACTGTATGACGGGGATGTGATTTCGATTCGCGAAGTGGAGGTGCCGGCATCGAATTATGTTTCTGTAGAAGGCGCTGTCTTGCTCCCCGGCGAATATGAGCGGAAAGACCTCCTCCGCGTATCGGATGTACTCAGGCAGAGCGGGTTGAAGGAGACCGCAAGGCTGGATTTTGGGTACCTGCTCAGGTTCAATGCGGATAGCTCCTATTCGTATCAGCGGATCAACCCCGGGGAAATCATGGAGCAGCCATATACTACAATTGATCCGGTACTGCGCAATATGGACCGGATCGTGATCCAGGAGGAGTCATTCTACCGGGATTCGGTCAGCTTCAGGGTTGTTGGTGCAGTCCGCAATCCGGGGATATTTTCGTTCAATCCTGCCAACAACCTGAATATTGACGATGCGATCCTCCTGAGCGGAGGTTTGAAACCGCAAGCTGCGGATTTTGGGTTTGTCGTGCGAAAACGTCCGGACGAGCCGTTGACAACCGATTACATCCCGGTCAATATCGCTTCCATCCTTTCCGATGCGAATGCAAAGGACAATATCACGCTCATTCCGGGCGATGTTGTCCGGATTGTGGACAAGGAAAACTACCGGGATGAGTTCTACGTAAAAGTTACCGGTGCAGTCCGGCAACCCGGGGTCTATGCCTATGATCCCAACCTGCAACTGATCGATCTCCTCCGGCTCGCTGGCGGTTTGCGATACAGTGCGGCAACGAATAAAATTGATATCTCGCGTGTCATCCTGCGGGACAATGACCCGCCGCAGATGGCAGAGTATACCGTGGAGGTTGACCGGGACCTGAGTATGGTGAGTGACCAGAATTTCGGATCACTTCAGCCATTTGACCACATTTACGTGCGGGAGATACCCGATTTTGACCTCCAGAAGACAGTCATCCTCCAGGGGGAAGTCCAGTATCCGGGTGAATATACGCTTACCAGCAACAACGAACGGTTAGCCAGCCTCATCTCGCGGGCCGGGGGCCTTTCTGAGGAGGCAAATCCGGAAGCCGCGGCGCTGTTCAGGGCAAAGGACTCTATTGGCTTCGTTGTGATCCAGCTTGACCGGGCATTGAGCCAGCCGAATTCCAGCTGGAATATTATCCTCGATGACATGGATACTGTGTACATCCCCAGGCAGGAGGACCTGGTGCTGATCGAGGGGGCGATCAATGCTGCAGAACTTTACCGGGAGGAATACCTGACTGGAGGGAACCAGATTGCCGTCAATTTTGAAGGGGAGAAGAGTGCATTGTATTACGTCAATGAGTATGCAGCGGGGGTTTCTGATGATGGTTCAAAAAACCTCATCACGGTCGAGCAGGCAAATGGTAAAATAGAGAAAGCCAGGAGTTTCCTGTTTTTCCGGTCCTACCCGAAAGTAAAGAAAGGGGCGCGCATCAAGGTGGGCAAGAAACCCGAAAAAGTAAGGAAGGAGCGGGAGGAGAAGGAGCCTGTGGACTGGAACAACGTTGTCCGGGATGTCCTGGCCCAGGCGACTGCGATCATGACCCTGATTCTGCTGGCGAATAATATCAACAGGTAGGACGGCTATACATTTCAATTCTACCCCAGTTCATGTAAATTCAGGGCATCAGGGAGCGATCTATCTCCATTCCCGATTCTCATGACTGGTTTCCCAATCTGATATCTCATGAAAAGGCTTTCGGAGGGGGTGGAGTTGTGAGAAGGGCCTTGATGTTGTGCGTAACGTAAGTTTACCCGGATTATGCATAAACTGGATTTCAATAAAACAATCATTCGTTCAATTGATCAGATGTCCAAAATATCGAATCGAGCCACCATCCGCCCTTCGGGCCGACGAATTTTAAAATGCATCTCCTCTTTGATCTCAAAAGAATCATTGAACTGAATATTTCTGATACTCAAAACTGAGGACCATCGCATTTTAAAAATGTCGGGATCAACCCTTGAAAATGCACCTGTCTATGAATGGTTTACACTTTATTCGTTTAAGCTTTATTAAGAAATTTGTGCATAAGTCGGGTTTACAACTTACGAAAATGGATGTTGTTCTGAGCACTTTCCATCTGTAGTCAGAGGGAAATAAGCCGGCAGGGCGGGATCCTTGTAACGTAAGTTTACAACATACATGAAGTTTATCATGACGTAAGTTTACAACATACATGAAGCTCTTTCCATAACGTAAGTTTACAACATACATTGAGCTCTTTCAATGACGTAAGTTTACAACATACATCGAGCTATCCTCTTCAAAAGATCACAACCTACGG
>JARQTN010000088.1 GCA_029976695.1 Lewinellaceae bacterium | reverse complement strand
AAGTAAAATGTAATAAAAGAATAAGGGTGCTTGACATCATTCCATTTTCATGGTAATTTACTCATGAGAACACATCGATTGAATAGAACACACAATGGGAGTCAAGCCATTTTACAGGCGCAACCTGCCGCATATTCAACCTGCAGGGTACATATTCTTTATCACAACAAGGCTTTCTGGTAGCCTTCCCCGCTCTGTGATCAGGCGTATCGGACAGAGATTTACTCATGATCAGGAATTGATTGAAACCATTCAAGATCCAAATGAGAGGTATGTGAAGCAATGTCTTCTGCGCGAAAAGCATGTATCCCGGATTGATGATGCCCTGCACAAAATTGAAAATGGTCCAGTATATCTGGCTGATGCTAAAGTCGCTGGCGCTTTTGTAGAGCAATTAAGACGTTTTGACCAGCTATTTTATCACCTGATCGCGTTTAGTGTGATGCCCAATCATGTTCATTTCCTGATCGACACGCGTATCCAAATGAAGAAGGAGGAGAATCATTTTAATGTTCCTGGAGATTATGTCAATCTGGATCGCATCCTAAAGCGGATTAAGGGAGCAAGTGCCCGTGAGGCAAACCTGATCCTGAATCTGACGGGAAAGTTCTGGCAGAGTGAAAGTTTTGATGTATATATCCGGAATGAGAAAATGCTTGGGAATGTAATTCGGTATATCCTGATGAATCCTGTGAAGGCTGGACTTGTTGAGCGATGGGAGGAGCATCCGTTTACCTGGGTCTGTGCGGAATGGGATCCTAGGAACGGTTGACTATTTACGCGGATTGAAATCCGCGCCCCACTTACTCCAATCCCAGGCACCACCGGATCCCGCCCTTCAAGTGCTTGATAAACATTGGCTCGGAAAATGACTCGATCGTGTGCCCGATCGCGGTGTAAAAACTACGGCCATTCTCATATTCATGGCACCAGGCAAAGGGATGGGCAGGGCCATTTTCTCCCCCTTCATATGTTGATTCGTCGAGATTGAGGAGGATCTTGAGGCCGGGCTGGAATGAGTAGAAGTTATACCACTCACCAGTTCTCGTCCATCTGTCATGCAGGTGCCGGCAGGAGATATGCTTGTTATCCAGTACCTGGATGGTTGCCTCCTGGATCTCGGGATGATTCTTGAAATAGGCACCAACCAGCCCATTGTACCAGGGCCAGTCTTTTTCTGTATCCGTAGCTGCATGGATGCCCATGAAATTGCCGCCGTTTTGCATATACCTGATAAAGGCATTTTGCTGCGCTTCGTTCAGGATGTTGCCCGACGTGGAGAGGAAAATGATCAGGTCGAATTTTGCAAGGATGCTGTCCGCAAATAAAGCCGCATCTTCGGAATGCTCCATCATGAAATCCAGTTCACCACAGATCTGGCGAAGCCGGTCCACACCTGCATCGATCGAGGCGTGCCGGAATTCGACTGTTCGCGAGAAAACGAGGATATGTTTTTGGTTTTCCACTTCATCCATTTTATCGCGGCTCTGGCACTGGATTAAAACGAGCAAAAGGAAGACAGGGAGAATCAGTATCGTCAAAATGCGCATTCATTTTCATTTTAGGGAAAGATATAAAAATACGCGCTGTGGACAAATGCACTCGAATGCCAAGCTTGCGAAAACACACATGGCCAGCTGATGGGTCGCAGCTGGCCGTGTGCTTTATAAAGATTAAAATGATGCTCTGTGCTATCTTACTGCGGGCAGCCCCCGATTTTAGCTTCGAAAGTAGTATTTGGTTTTACTGTAAATCCGTCATAAAGAAGGACGAAATTTCCTGACGAGAACCTGATATCCGTATCCGGGCCACCATAGATCACCTGGTTTGATGAAATGGATGATGACGAGGTGTGTTGCTGCATTCCGGTCAACCCGTTTGGATCCGGGTTTGTATTTTCATTCAGCAGGACGACACCGGGACAACTTGAATAGAGCGGTGATCTCCATGCACCGCTTCCGAAAGTCGCGACATACAGGTATCCGTCAGAGATCTGCATATCCTCAATGCCTGCCCTGGGCATGCCGTTCCCGAACCAAATCCAGTCGGACAGGTTGTTGTTTGTGTAAAATACACCCAGGTCAGTCCCCACGTAGATCCCGTCGTTTGGACCGGGTTCTGCCACGGAGGACTTGATGGGTACGGCAGGCAGATTGCCAGTCACATCTGTCCAGGAGCCGTTCTCTCCGAATTGGGACGAATGGTAGACCTTGCCTGTTTCTTCAAATCCCAGGATCGTGACCCAGACCTTTGAGGCATCTTCAGGGTCAAGGCTGATGCTTCCAATCAGCCGCTCCCACCAGTTATCTCCTCCTTCGCCGTCATTCATGACATTTATCGGATTAGATACATTTGTCCACACCGGGTCAGATGTACTGTGAATATTTTGTGTATAAGCAATGTCAAACCGGTCTGAAATGAACATGACATTTGGATCATTGACACCCTGTTCCACGACGCGGACATTCTTTGGTTTCGGCAGTGCACTGTCCGGAATATGGATCGAATCCCAGGTTGAACCCTTATTGTATGACCTGAAAAGGTCTTGCCTGAAGCAATAGGAAGTGTCCGTATTTGTCGGGTGGAAGGCCCAGGAGGCATCCCACGTGTTGTAATGTCCGCTTGGTGTGATCACAAATGCCGATGAACCCAAAAACCTGAATCTATCATGCTGTGTGCTCGCATAAAATTCTCCAATTGCACCCCGGTCAAACTGGCATTCAAATCCGTCTCCGCCAAGACGACGCTGGCCGATCTGGTCGCCTATGTTCCATGTCAGTGTCCCATTGTCCTGGGTCCCACCCATAAACTTGTTGTTATAAATATCAATCTCAGTGAACTTTGAAGTGTATAAACCCCTGTTGGCTTTTGCCCAGTTCTGTCCATTATCTATGGACCTGGCAACACCTCCATGTGAGGCCACCCAGAAATATCCCCCGTGAAACATCAGGTCATGGATATCCACATGTGTGCCGATTTCGTTTTGGCCCGTCCTGATATTCGAAAAAGTCTGGCCCCCGTCCGTACTTTTAACTAATTCCACAGCGCCCATGTATACATGGAACAAGTTGTCCGGGTCTACCTCCAGCGCCAGGTTGATGTGCGACTGTTTCCCAAAATCATTGCCTTGAGAGATCAGGAAAAACGACTCTCCATAGTCAGAGGATAGAAATAATTCATAATGAGGATTGCCCCCCAGGTTTGACCAGGCTTTGAGCATGTAAACGATTGCAGGTGCACTGGTGCAAACAGCAATTTGGGTTTTTGAAGGAAATTCATCCAGATCTGTCCCATTGAATGCCGTGATTTGGTTGAAAGACAGACCGCCATTCGTACTCCTGTAGCATTCTCCTCCCCATGTGCTTGCATAGATCGTATCGGGAGAACCCGGCACAAATTCAATATCTGTGAATGATCTTCCGAACTGATGCTGGGAAAATGTAGTCCAGCCGTCAGTTGTCCTGTAGATTCCCTGATTATTTGACATGACGGCAAACATCGTGTTTGGGGCCCCGGGTTTCATTTTCATTTGCACACCCCCGGCGAGTTCGGACTCATCAAATGTCAGGTTGGTTTCTTCCCAATCGAGCCCTCCGTTCGTTGTTTTGAGAACGCCGGTGCAAAAACTGTATCTGCTATCCCCGTCACCGGTCAGGATGTATATGATATCCGGATTTGACGGATGAACACAAATCCCGGAAATCCCGAGGTTGCTCATGCCTGGTGTGAGGTTGACCCAGTCAATACCAAGATTGGTTGATTTCCACAGCCCACCGTCAGGCGTACCTGCAAAAAGGGTGGTGTTGCTTGTCGGATGACCCTGAATTCGGAGAATCCTTCCCGTGTGTGGTTCATTTTGGTTAAATTCCGGTGGTGTAATGTTTTCCCATTGTCCATGTGTTGCGCGTTGGTCTGACAGCATAAAGCCGGGGATCGTACGTGCGGCCTTTCGCTCTTCGCTGCGGATTTTTGCGGTATGGTTGAAGATATTGCCCTGCCTGTCCAGTACGCTTTCATAGTGCCTGTACATCCGATAAAAGTGTTTTCGCGAGCGGTTTTGCATTGACACTGGCAGTTTCCGGATGGAATGCTCAAATGAATCCCGGATCGCTTGAAGATTACGCATTCCTTTTTCTTCCAGGAAATATGCAAAGTCATATTGACCGGCCAGATCAACTGGAATTGACAGACCAGCGGTCACGACGAGCAGTATGATGATGAACCTGAGTTTCATTGTTTTTAATTTGCTTTTAAGATCTTTATTTCCTTCTCCAGTTGCTCTATTTTCTTGTTTTGCTCAATCAGGAGCAGCGTAAATTCTTCCACTTTCTCCAGCAAGATGCGATTCATCTCCCCGACATGGAAGCCTTCTGCTTCTTCCACTTCTTTGGCAGAAGGGACGCCCGGCAGGTGTTTGTATTCCTTGATGTATCCATCAATCTCATCAAGTGTCATCAGGTCGTAGTCTTCCTCGAAGACATAATCCGGCCAGTTTGCACTCATCTGGACCTTGAGTTCCTCGCTCATGATCTTGCCGTCGACGGATAGCCTGTACCCGGTGGCGCCGTTCAGTGTGCCGATGCGCACATCGTTGTCAAAATAGCTGTGTCCATCTGCATATAAAGCCCAACTGTGTGCATTCTCATTTGCATGAGAAGTGTTGGCTGTTGCATATATCGCATAATGATTTCCGTTTCCAGGTGAAGCCACCTGGGCATAAATGCCATACGCAGCACCGGTATTCCCGTTTCCATTTGCGTAAAACCTGCCTCCGTACACTGTTGAGGAGAGCCCGCTCGTACCGAAGGCTTCTCCCCAGATGCCGTACCTCGTACCGGAGCCCCCGGCTTCTGCCTCAAAGCGTCCCCCAAATTTTGTAGACGCACCGGAATAATTGTTATGGACACTGATACCGCGCGATTCTGCTGACTGGATTTCGAGGGTATATGCTGGGAAATTCGTTCCAATCCCGATCCTTTTTTCGGTTCCAAGTACCGACAGTACATCGTTAGCACCGCCACCCAGGATGAGTTTATTACTTGTTCCTTTGGCATAGATACGTCCTGTTCCGGCACCTGCACCGTCAATTGCCATTCCGAACGCAAGGCGCTCTGCGGCTGCTCCGATCGCAAAGATTCCGTCAGAATTAGCCAGATCCCAAGCATTTCCAAAGACATGGAGGCGAGATATCGGACTGAGGGTGGATATCCCGATATCACCGTCGTTTTCGACGATCAACCTGTTCGCCCCGCCGGTTGTCATGTTGATTGTACCTCCATTCATGAAATTTGTAAGAAAAACATGATTGCCATTGAACTGGAGTTGCCCCTTGCTTGTGGTGCCATCATAAAACCGTAATGCCGTGGTTGCACCATCAAGCCTGATATTATTCATCACATGGAGCCTGTCATTTGGAGAGACTGTTCCGATCCCGAAATAACCAAGACCATTTAAAGTGAGCTTGTCCCCCCCGAGATTGACACGCCAGGAGTTTGTTGTCCCGTGATAATAATGCCACATGCGGCCTATGCTGTCGGTGGCATATCCGTAAAACGGCTGACCTGTTTCTCCCGAGGTTTCCATGTACATCCCGCCATAGCCTGTGGTTGGGGCGCGGACCCCGAAAACCTCGGAGCCGATCTGGAAGTCCCGTCCCAGGTATGCCCGGTTATTTTCCAGGTCATACACAAAGCCATTGATATTTCCGTTATTCGTGAGATTCAGGATCTGGTCCGACCCGCGATAGAACCAGCCTCCCTCATAAGCACCATTGGTGTAGAATCGAAAGCCGGTCGCATTTGGCGTGGTGGTATGTAAGTTGAAGAATTTGTTATTGCCTTCGAGCCTGAGCATACCGTCTTTGATATGCAGCAGGTCAGCAGGGTTGGTCGTCCCGATCCCGACATTCTGGGCGATGACTGCTGAAGCTGTCAGCAGCAAGCAAATAAAGATGAGTTGCCTTTTCATGTGGATTGATTTTTATTTTCCTCAATATGCTTGTTCTACGGACGCAATACAATTGGAATGAGCGGTTGGGCCGGTTGGGTGAGTGATTGGGAAGGGGAGGTGATAAGTTAATAAGTTAATAAGTTAATAAGGGTATAAGGTTATGAGGTTATGAGGTGATAAGTGAATGAGGGTATGAGGTGATTAGGGCGTGTATTTTTAGGTATCAAAGGCATTGGGTTTTGGGTGCTGGACTTTTTGTTTATGTGTTGATTCGTGGATGCGTTTATTCGCTTTTAGCCGTTGGCCATTTGCCATTGGCTTTTTCTTAATGC
>JARQTN010000087.1:17664-25503 GCA_029976695.1 Lewinellaceae bacterium | reverse complement strand
CCGGCCAGGGTGATGAACGAGATCCTTGGAGGTGGCGCATCCGGTAGGTTGTTCCAGAACCTGCGCGAGGACAAGGGATATACCTATGGTGCCTATTCGTCCTTGTCGGCGGATGAACTGGTCGGTTCATTTACAGCCAGTGCAAGCGTGCGCAACGAAGTGACGGACAGCGCAGTGGCACAGTTCCTTTATGAGCTCCGCGAGATCAGCTCCAACCCAGTGACCGACGAGGAGCTTGAGCTGGCCAAGAATGCCATCGCCGGTAGTTTTGCCCGGAGCCTCGAAAGTCCGAGCACGGTTGCCAGTTTCGCACTCAATACCTACAGGTTTGGCCTGGCACCGGATTACTACAACAAATACCTGGAGAACCTTGAAGGCGTAGACATTGAGGATGTACAGCTTGTTTCACAGAAATATATCAGGCCGGAAAATGCCCGTATCGTAGTGGTTGGCAATATGGATGAAGTCGCTGAAAAACTTGTCCAATTTGACAGCGACGGCAAACTTTCCTATCTCGATTATTATGGCGACCCGAAAAAAATGGAGATGGGATCCGCAGGAGACATGACGGCAAGGGATGTTATCCTGGCGTACATCAAAGCCATAGGCGGCAAGGAGGCGATAGCAAAAGTAAAGACGACAAGGTCCAAACTTTCCATGAGTATGATGGGGATGGATATGATGGTGACTGTAAAGCAAAAGCCTCCCATGTTTTCCATGACGATGAATGCGCAGGGCTCCACGATGATGAAGCAGGTGTTTGACGGTGAGAAGGCACTTGTGGAAAGCATGGGGCAGAAACAGGTGCTTGAAGGCGATGATGCCATGAGCATGGCCGACCAGGGCAAAATCGCTCCGGAACTTGAATACCTGGAAAGCCCATATGAGATCGAATTGAAAGGCGTTGAGGATGTCAATGGCGTATCATGTTTCAAGGTCCAGGTCACAGATCCAATGGGGAAAAAATCCACAGAGTACTACAGCGTTGATTCGGGCCTTAAACTGAAGTCCGTGATGACCGTGGAACAAATGGGCCAGATGGCAACAGTGACCAATGAATTTGATGATTACAGGGAAGTGGATGGCATCAAACTCCCATTCCTGATGAAGACCTCCGGCGGCTCTCCTGTGCCGATGGAGATGAAAGTGTCGGAAGTCGAGATCAATGTCCCGATAGATAACAGTGAATTTAAAGTACAATAAGCGGAAAGATCATTTTCCCGCATAAAGAATTACATGAGCGGATATCGAAAGGTATCCGCTCTTTTTTTGATCTTTGACGCATCAAATGAAAAGGGCTTATGGTACAGGTATTCGTGACCGGTGGGACGTTCGATAAGGAATATAATTACATCACGGGTGAATTGTATTTCAAGGATACGCACCTCAAGCAGATCTTTGAGCGCGGCCGGTGTACGGTGGATATCGATATCAAGACGCTGATGATGGTGGACAGTCTTGAGATGACGGCTGAGGACCGACAGATCATCGTGCATAACTGCAATCGCGTACATGCCGAGCGGATCCTGATCACACACGGCACCGACAGGATGGTTGAGACTGCTGCTGTGATCGCAGAGAAAAACCTGGACAAGACGATCGTACTGACCGGCGCCATGATCCCGCATGCATTCGGGGTATCCTCAGATGGTTTTTTCAACCTGGGGAGTGCGCTTGCCTTTGTCCAGACCCTGCCCCACGGGGTGTACATTGCCATGCACGGCCGGTGTTTTCACTGGGACCGGGTGGAGAAAAACCGCAAGACCGGCTATTTTGAAGCCAAACTTTCAGGATGATTTCATATCTTCCAATGCCAGCTTGCCCCGGGGGAGAACTTTCATTTTATATTCAAAATAGTTTTTATCTTTATTGCACTATTTTTCAGACTCTTAAACGTGCAATTGAATTTTGCACGACAATTACTTCCGGATGAAAAAGATCATTTGCGCACTTGCCCTTTGTTGTACCACTGCCCTGGTTTGGGGGCAATCCCAGAATCGCAGTGGTCTGGTTTTCAAAAAGTTGTTCCTGGATTACCAGACATTGAACGGTGGCGATTTCGGTGCATTCAAGGATTATACAGATGGTTTTGAGGTCGGGTATTTTTTCTCCCTGATCGATAACCTTGATCTGTACGTTCCGGTGAAGGTGGGACTTGGGCAAAGGAGTGGGGAGGAGATCACCAACCGTTTGATCGGCCTTGATGTGCAGGCGCAATATCATATCCTCAGCAATCCCAAAATCGTTTCACCTTACCTGCTTGCAGGCGCAGGGGCTGTCTATAAGAACAATGATTCGCTCAATTTCCAGTTTCCGCTTGGGATTGGGCTGGATTTCAAAATTGCTTCAAATGCCTACTTCAACATCCAGTCTGAATACCGCCCCTCGACAGTAACAGGCGAAAGCAATTTTCATCACGGTATTGGATTCCGGTATGTATTCGGAGCCCCGGCACCCGAACCGGAAGAAATCATCGATATGATCGCAGATACAGACGGCGACGGCATCAATGATGATGACGATGAATGCCCCACAGTGCCGGGGATCATGGCCTTTAATGGTTGTCCGGATACAGATGGGGACGGGATCCAGGACAGGTTAGATGCCTGTCCGGAGTATCCTGGCCTCAGGGAATTTGACGGCTGTCCGGATACAGATGGCGACGGCGTGCCGGATACCCAGGATGAATGTCCCAATGAGCCAGGCCCGAAAGAAAACAACGGCTGCCCGGTTACGGACCGGGATGGTGACGGAGTGCCGGATGCAGAGGATCTCTGCCCCGACACACCTGGCAATATCGCGACAAGTGGCTGCCCGGATACGGACAATGACGGGATCATGGACAAGGAAGACCTGTGTCCCGAAACGCCCGGCCTGTTCAGGTACAACGGCTGCCCGGATGAGGACGGAGACGGGGTTCCGGACAATATCGACAAGTGCCCGACGATGGCCGGCCCGGCAGAAAATGATGGCTGCCCGGAGATCAAGGAGGAAGATACCCAGGTGCTCGAATTCGCCATGAAGGCCGTACAGTTCCAGCACGGGAGTGCAAACCTGAAAACCGAGTCGTATGCGATCCTCAACCAGATCAGGGATATCATGTCCAGGTACCCGGACTACAAACTGGAGATCAGCGGTCATACAGACAGCACTGGCTCGGATTCGTTCAACCAGGAGTTATCGGAAGACAGGGCAAAGGCTTGCTATGACTATCTCGTCTCGCAGGGTGTGCCAGTCGAACGGCTCCACTCGACAGGTTACGGGGAAACACGGCCCATCGCTGACAACAGTACCTATACGGGAAGATCGCTGAACAGGCGCGTAGAATTCAACCTGACCCCGGGAGGGTTTTAACCGGGTACTGACATTGCAGTCTTAAGACCGGGAGAAAATGGTAGATGAATAGAGCTCCGAAACAGCGTAAGATCATGATCCCGGTGAGCATTGCCACAAAACAAGATTTTCCTGTCAAAGCTCCGGAGGAGAGATAGATTGCAGCCCGGGCTGTGAGGCCCGGGAAGAAAATGACAGATGAGTAGAGCTCCGCAGGAGCGGCATGTCAGTCTTCGTGTGAGACATGCCCAATCTATCCTAATCGCCGGGATATGCCGCCCCTCCAGGGCTTGATTTTCCTGATATTTCAATCCCCGGGCTGACGCCCGGGGCTATGGGCTGTCGCCCCTTCAGGGCTGAGATGCAATACATTGTTGCATCGAAGGAACTAAGATCATGATTCCGGTGAGCATTGCTGCAAAACAAGATTACGCGGTCCAGGCTCCGGGGCAGCAATAGATTGCAGCCCGGGGAAAAGCTCCCGTAAGATAGGAAATCAACGGCCCTGCTTGTCTTGCAGTTTCCGGACTTTATCGAGGACGCTTTCTTCCAGGGCAGCTTTGTATTTCAATATGCGGTTGCGAATTTCAGGATCACTGGCCCCCAGGATTTGTGCCGCCAGGATCCCTGCGTTTTTGGCTCCGTTTAGTGCAACCGTGGCGACGGGCACACCGCCAGGCATCTGCAGGATCGAAAGGACAGAATCCCAGCCGTCGATCGAATTGGAAGACTTTACCGGCACACCGATGACAGGCAGCGGGGAGAGCGAGGCAACCATGCCGGGCAGGTGTGCTGCACCACCGGCACCGGCGATGATTACACCGATGCCGCGATTATGTGCCATGCGGGCGAAGTCAAACATCCGCTCCGGCGTCCGGTGGGCCGAAACGATCGTCAATTCATAGTGGACCTCCAACTGGTCAAGGATATCCGCAGCTTGCTGCATCACGGGAAGGTCCGAATCGGACCCCATGATAATACTCACTTTAGGCTGGTTCATGCGATCACTTTTATCGTGTTTTTGACGAATGTAGCCTTTTCGATGGCTTTTGACAAGTCCTGGTCCACGATGGTGGCATGCCCCATTTTCCGGAAGGGTTTGGTGTCTTTCTTGCCATAGAGGTGGAGGAATACATTCTCCATGGATAGTGCATCCACAATGCCTTCATATTTGGCTTCCCCCGTGTATCCTTCTGCGCCGAGGATGTTGACCATGACCGCCGGAATATTCTCTCTGACCCCCGGCAGCGGCAGGTTGCAGATGGAGAGCAGGCCCATCTGGAACTGCGAGATGCTGCAGCTCTCAATCGTATGGTGCCCGCTGTTGTGCGGTCGCGGGGCTACTTCATTGATGAGGATCTTTCCGTCCTTTGTCACAAACATTTCAACCGCAAGGAGTCCGCAAATACCATATGTCCGGATGGCATCACGGGCAATCCGTTCAGCCTCTTTTTCAAGTGCCGCATTGATGCCGGAGGGGGAGAAAAGATACTCCACCAGGTTTGCTTCCGGGTGAAAATGCATACCCACAGAAGGGAAGGTTGTGATTTCCCCGTTTGCATTGCGCGCCGCAATGACAGATATCTCCATTTCAATGTCGACAAGCGGCTCAATCACGCTGGGCGTATCCATGGCTTTGCGCATATCGCTCCTTTCCCTGATGATGGCCACACCGCGTCCGTCATAGCCGCCCGTCCGCGCTTTTTGGACAAACGGGAAACTGATTTGCCCCTCCTCAATCAGCTGATTGATTTCATGAAGATCCCGGACCAGCTGAAATTCTGCTGTGGGCAGTCCTTCCTCTTCATAAAATGTTTTCTGGTGCCCCTTGTCCCGGATGATCCATAGAGCCTTTGGAGAGGGGTGCACCGGCAGGCCTTCTTCCGCCAGTTTATCCAGCGCCTCTACATTTACTTTTTCAATCTCGATGGTCAGCAGATCAACCTGTTTTCCGAAAGCATATACATCATCGTAGGATGTAAAGTCACCCTCTACAAAATGAGTGGCGACAGGGCCGGCGGGGAAATCCTTCTTCTGGTCAAGGATCCAGATCTCCCAGTTCCAGTTGCTGGCCGCTTCACAATACATCTTGCCCAACTGTCCTCCGCCGAGAATGCCGATTCTCAGGGGGTGTTGCGTAAACGGATTATATACTTTCATATGGGTTGTGCTTTTCTGAGTGTGACAAAAGTATCCTTTCCGAATTATGCGTCCAAATTCTGGATAGCCATCACGAAACAATTTTACCTTTGAAAGAAAAATTTCATGTCTTCACTGATTATCAGAAATGCCAAGATCTTCAACAGGGGGAAGGAATTCTCCGGGGATATCCTCGTTTCAGGTAAACGCATTGAGCGCATTGCCCCTTCGATCGATGCCAACGCCGACCGGGAAATCGATGCATCCGGGAAATGGGTGCTTCCGGGGATTATTGACGACCAGGTCCATTTCAGGGAGCCGGGCCTGACACACAAGGCAAACATCTTCACCGAGTCTACTGCAGCGCTGGCGGGAGGGGTCACCTCCTTCATGGAGATGCCCAATACAAAACCGCCTGCGGTCACACTTGAGGAACTGGAATCCAAATATGCGATTGCAGCTGAGCATTCCCTGCCAAACTACTCTTTCTACATCGGGGCGACAAATGACAACCTGGAAACCGTGCTAAAGGCCGACCCGAAAAAGGTGTGCGGCATCAAGGTGTTCATGGGCAGTTCTACCGGCAATATGCTCGTGGATGACACGGCAACACTTGAAGGCCTTTTCTCGAAGGCCCACATGCTCATTGCCACCCATTGCGAGGATGAGAACACCATCAGGCAAAATACAGAAGCCGCACTGGCTGAATACGGTGATGAGATCCCCATGGAAATGCACCCCGTGATCCGGAGCCGTAGGGCCTGCATCCTGAGCTCTTCAAAAGCCATCGAACTGGCGCGCAGGTATGGTACGCGGCTCCATATCCTGCACATTTCAACTGCGGATGAAGTCAGCCTGTTTGATCATGATATTCCCCTGGAAAAGAAACGCATTACCTCGGAGGCATGCGTGCACCACCTGACATTTGCCAGCGGGGATTACAGGACGCTTGGCGGGAAGATCAAGTGTAATCCTGCTATCAAGGATGATGCGGACAGGGCGGCAATTATGGCGGGTGTGCGTGACCACCATATCGATGTCATTGCGACCGATCATGCCCCGCACACGATGGCGGAGAAAGACAACAAGTACATGGACTGTCCGTCCGGGCTGCCTCTTGTCCAGCATACCCTTGACCTGATGATGCACCATGTACAGCAGGGACGGATTTCGCTTCAGGAGGTGGTACACAAGATGTGCCATGCACCGGCGATCTGCTTCCAGGTGGAGGATCGCGGATTTCTGGATGAAGGTGCATTTGCGGATATCATCATCTATGATCCGGAGCATCACTGGGAAGTGAATAAATCGAATATCCTCTACAAATGCGGCTGGTCCCCGCTGGAAGGTTGGCGCTTTCGCGGAAAGGTGGAAACGACCATCGTCAGCGGGCATGTGGCCTTCAACAAGGGGGTTTTTGACCGGAGCAGGCAGGGGATGCGACTGACCTTTGACAGGTAGCAATACCAACAAGTGATCATCCTGATTTTCAGGGTTCCTGTTTTTCAGCCATCAGGGCATATACCAGCGGGATGAGCCCTGCTGTTTCCTTCGGGGTAAAACGCCCCGGCGATCCCTCGATACTTTCCCTGAAGATCGGATAGGGTGAATAGTCATATTCCCTGAAAGACCTGATTTCCAGGCCGGAATCTAGCACGGCGGTCAATACATCCGATACGGGATGATTCCATGAAACATCCTCAGCCTCGATGAATATTTTGTCCGACCCGTAAGAGTATCCGATCTGTTCGACAAAGGTTTCTGTGTTGAAATAGGGATAGATGATCTTCGAAAAATCAGGATTGAACATCCACACCACAGGGTGGAATTCGGCAAGGATGAAACGCCCACCGGGGTTGAGGAAATGAGAAACCACTTGCATCACCGGCGCCAGTTCGGGATGCCACCCCACCACGCCGTATGATCCGAAAACAAGATCAAACTTACGATCCAGCTTTTCCGGGAGTCGCAGGATATCGGACTGAATGAATTCAGCTTCCTGGTTCAGCTCCGAGGTGAATTTCCGGGCGGCTTCGATCGCCTTTCCGCTCAGATCCGCCCCCGTCACTTTTGCCCCCATTCTCGCCAGAGATAAGCTATCCTGTCCAAAATGGCACTGGATATGCAGGATGTCCAATCCTTTGACATCTCCTAGCAATGCCAGTTCGATCTCGTTCAGTGTCTGTGCACCTGCTCGGAACTCATCGATTTTGTAAAAGGAGCCTTCGAGGTGTGCTTCGGTACGGAGGTCCCAGGCTTTTTGATTCATTTTCTTGAAATCCATGCGATGATTTTCCATTCAAGGGTTGAAGGTAGGTCACTCTGCGGTGGTTTCCGTATTTTGATGGAGATGAATTCTGAATTTTT
>JARQTN010000087.1:15362-17564 GCA_029976695.1 Lewinellaceae bacterium | reverse complement strand
GAAGAGCACGGCTATATGGCTGCAGCGATCGATTCCGAGGGAAACCGGATCGGGTTTCATTCAAACAAGTAAGCGGAACTCAGTTACGGCTGGGAAATCACATCTTCAGGTAAAATGATTCCTCTGTCATACGCCCCCAGGGCCGCATCCTTTTCTTGAATGCCCGGATGGAGGTAAAGACCTTTTTGCTGAGCGGGTCCTTTTCCGCCATATCATCAATGATGCCTGCAGCCAGTGTTTTCAATTTCTCGAGGACCGGCTGCGGCAACGGGGCGATATTGACGTTGCCTTCCTGTTCAATGATCTCCAGATATTCCGCATTTTTGGCTTCGAATTCGGAAAGCATCCACATATTCAGACGGGCACATGCAGTTTTCAGGACCTCCTTCAGGTGTCCGGGCAGGCTGTCGTATTTGAGTTTGTTCATGATGATCTCAAGGGTCGATCCCGGTTCATGCCATCCGGGATAATAGTAATTGCGTGCGATCTGGTGAAATCCCATCTTGTAGTCATGGTAAGGTCCGATCCATTCGGCTGCATCGATGACACCGCGTTCGAGGTTGGTATAGATCTCCCCGCCAGGGGACAGGATGACGGTACCACCGGCTTCCTTCAGGACCTTGCCACCCAAACCCGGGATGCGCATTTTCAGCCCCTTGAGGTCTTCTGCGGTCTCGATATCCCGGTTAAACCAGCCGGCCATTTGGACCCCGGTATTGCCACCGGGAAAGGGCTGGATGTTGAAAGGGGCATATACTTCTTCCCAGAGTTCCTGCCCGCCTGCTGAATAGAGCCACGCGTTCATTTGTTGCGCATTCAGGCCAAAGGGAAATGAAGCAAAAAACTGAAGGGCCGCATTTTTACCGGCCCAGTAATAACTCGCCCCGCTTGCGATCTCGGCAGTGCCGCTGGACACAGCATCAAATGCCTCCAGTGCCGGGATCAGTTCCCCGCCACCGTATACCTTGATCGTCAGCTGCCCGCCCGACATCTGGCTCACCCAATCAGCAAAGAGGTTGCATCCTTCGCCCAGTACCGGAAAGTTTGGCGGCCACGTCGTTACCATGTTCCACCGGTAGGTCTTGCCGGCCAGAATGCCGGGTGTATCCTTGCCAGTTGTGGATTCCCGGGCTGTACACCCGGTCAGTGCAAGCCCGGCCGTGCCCGCTACAAGGCCTTTCAGAAACCTTTTCCTGCTGATATGCTGCATAAAAATTCTATCTTCGAATCCAAAATATGTACACATTAAATATATGTATTTATTATGATGGATGAACCAAAGGCACTCAACAGCGTAGCCGCGTTTCACAGAACGTTCAACCTTCCTGTGCTCGAAAAACCGGAGATCCCTTCAGCGGACAGATGTGCACTCCGGGTGAATCTCCTGCAGGAAGAACTCGACGAGCTGAAGCAGGCCATTTCAGATGGCAACCTGGTCGAGATCGCCGATGCCCTCAGCGACCTGCAGTATGTCCTCTCAGGTGCAGTGCTCGAATTCGGTCTCGGGGATACGTTTAAAAAACTCTTTGATGAGGTTCAGCGTTCGAATATGAGCAAGGTATGTCATTCGCGTGAAGAGGCGGAAGAGACATTGAAATATTACCGGGAACACCGCGGAACGGAAGGATATATCGAGCAAAAAGGTGATGTGTATCTCGTATACCGCACTGCTGACCAGAAGGTGTTGAAATCAGTGGCGTATTCACCTGCAGACCTGCAGGGCATTCTCGATCGGCATGTCAACCAGGTTGAATCATAATGTGTTGATCTTCAGAATGAAAGACGTATCTTTGCATTCCTGATTTTATGATCGTAAAAGAAAACATCCATGTTTGAGAGTTTAAATGAAAAAATGGAGCTGGCCTTCAAGAATATCAAAGGGGAGGGGAGGCTCACTGAACTCAACATCGCCCAGTCCATCAAGGAGATCAGGCGGGCACTGGTAAGTGCTGATGTCAACTACAAAATTGCGAAGGAGTTTACAGACAAGGTCAAGGATGAAGCCCTCGGGCAGCGGAATGTCCTCAAAGCCGTCAAGCCTGGCGAACTCATGGTGAAGATCGTGCTGGATGCACTGATCGACCTGATGGGCGGCCAATCGGTGGGGATCAATGTAAAGGGGAATCCCGGCATTGTACTCATCGCAGGGCTGCAGGGGAGTGGTAAAACGACCTTCTCGGCAAAACTCGCCAACTTCCTGAG
>JARQTN010000087.1:0-15262 GCA_029976695.1 Lewinellaceae bacterium | reverse complement strand
GGGCAGGATGCAGTCAATTCTGCGAAGGCTTTCAACGAGGTGATCGATTACGACGGCGTCGTGCTGACCAAGCTGGACGGGGATACACGCGGCGGGGCGGCCCTGACTGTGAAGTATACTGTTGGCAAGCCAATCAAGTTTGTGAGTACCGGGGAGAAAATGGACACGATCGATGTCTTCCACCCGGACAGGATGGCCCAGCGCATCCTCGGGATGGGTGATATTGTTTCTTTCGTGGAGCGGGCCCAGGAACAGTTTGATGAGGTCGAAGCCAAGCGGCTGGAGAAAAAGATCCGCAAGAACAAGTTTGACTTCAATGACTTTTTGGGCCAGCTGAACCAGATCAAGAAAATGGGGGATATCAAGTCACTCATGAACATGATCCCGGGGATGAGCAAGATGACCAAGGACCTCGACATCGACGACAAGGCATTTGCCAAAGTGGAATCCATCATCCAGTCCATGACCCCTGAAGAAAGGGGGAACCCTGAAATCCTGAACATGAGCAGGAAAAAGCGGATTGCGACCGGTTGCGGAAGGAATCTCCATGAGATCAACATGTTCATCCGCCAGTTTGACCAGATGCGGAAAATGATGCATGCCATGAGCCGTGGCAAAGGGATGCAGGGGATGATGCGCAATATGCCCAGGAGGTAATCCCGGTTTGCGTGATTCCATTCTGATACATCGACATCGCTGCCTGAATCTCAAGATTCGGGATAAATCAATTATATCACAATAAAATCAAGCACATGCACACGAGAAATTTTGTCCTGACAATGCTGGCAGGCCTCATCTTGGCCCTTTCATTCCAGCTATCTACCGCCCAGGCTGTACAGAGAAAAGATGCACCGGGTTTGAAGCGATCCACTGCAATGGCGGATTCACCCGACCCAATCCCGTCTGATCCTGCTGTCATCACAGGTCAGCTGGAGAACGGGATCAGATACTACATCCAGAAAAATGAAAAACCTGAGAACCGCGCTGAATTGCGCCTTGTGGTGCACGCAGGTTCCATGCAGGAAGATGAGGACCAACTGGGTGTTGCACACTTTGTCGAGCACATGGCATTCAATGGCTCGACCCATTTCAGCAAGAATGAACTGGTGAACTACCTCGAATCTGTTGGGACACGTTTCGGACCTGACCTCAATGCGTATACAAGTTTCGATGAAACCGTCTACATGCTGCAGGTCCGGACGGATGATGCCGAACACCTGGACAAAGGCCTTCTTGTCCTGGAGGACTGGGCCCAGGGGATCTCATTCGATGATGAGGAGATCGACAAGGAAAGGGGCGTGGTCATTTCAGAATGGCGGACGCGACTGAGCGCCAACCAGCGCATGCAGCAGGAGTATTTTCCTGTCGTATACCATCAGTCCCGGTACGCAGACCGCCTGCCCATCGGGAAACCCGAAATCATTGAAAACGCACCTTATGATGTATTCAGGCGATTTTACAGGGACTGGTACAGGCCTGACCTGATGGCTGTTGTCGTGGTGGGTGATGTGGATACCGACAGCATCGAAAAAGAGATCAGGGATCGTTTCGGCAAGATCAAACCGGCATCCAGCAAAAGGGGGAAGGAAGGGAATGATATCCCAGGTCATGAGGAGACGCTTGTCAGCATCGTGCAGGACAGGGAGGCAACGTTCACCCAGATTCAGATGATGATCAAGCACCCGCACAAGCCGGTGACAAACCTTGCCCAGTATCGGGCTTCCCTGGTGCGCAACCTGTACAACCGGATGCTCAATGCGCGGCTGGACGAATTGACGCGCACGGCTGAGCCTCCGTTTATCTATGGGTACAGTGGATACGGGACCGATGTCGGTGATATCGATACCTACAGTTCATTTGCCATGGTACAGGAGGGCAGTGCCGTGGAGGCGTACGAGACCCTGCTCAGGGAGAATTACAGGGTGCTCCAGCATGGGTTTAATGTGACTGAGCTGGAAAGGCAGAAAGATGAGATGATGAATGCAATTGAAAAGCAAGTGAAGGAGCAGGACAAGACGGAATCTGCACGGTTGGCCTCCCGGCTGGTGTACCATGATTTAAGGGAAACACCCATACCCAGCCCTGAGCAGCAGTATCAGCTATATGATCAAATGCTGGGTACGATCTCAGTTGATGAAGTGAATGCCCTGGCAAAGCAATTCCTGAAAGATGAAAACATGGTGATCGTGCTCACCGGGCCTGACAAGGAAGGCGTGTCCTATCCGTCGGAGCATGAATTGCTGGAAACCCTGGACAGGATCCGGAGCACGAATCTGGATCCCTATGTGGACGAAACGGTCGATGAACCGCTGATGGATGCAGATCTCAAGGCGGTACCGATTGTCGGGGAGAAAAAAATGGAAGACCTGGGCATTCAGGTCTGGACCCTGGCAAACGGCATTGAGATCTATGTGAAGCAGACGGACTTTAAGAATGACGAGATCAACATGAATGCACTCTCGCCGGGCGGAACTTCACTCTACCAGATGGACAAGTATTACAGTGCGGATGAGGCAGCATCGATTGTCAACGAATCCGGCTTGCGCAATTTTGACCTGAATCAGCTGGACCGGCTGCTTGCAGGCAAAACGGTCCGGGTTTCCCCGTTTATATCCGAAAGGTATGAGGGCCTCCAGGGCAGCTGTTCTCCGGATGATCTGGAAACGATGTTTGAACTGGCGTATCTGTACTTCACCGCTCCGCGGAAGGATGAAACAGCATTTGCCTCCTATATCAAAAAGCAGAAAGGGTTTGTGGAAAACCTGATGTCCAATCCGAATTTCTGGTTCAACGACCAGCTTGGCCGGATCAAGTCGCAAAACCATCCCCGGCGGATGTTTCCAACCCCGGGCATGTATGACCAGGTGATGCTTGAAGATGCGTTGAACATCTACAGTGAACGTTTTGGCGATGCCAGTGATTTTACCTTCTTTTTTGTCGGGAACTTTGATCCTCAAAAACTCAGGGAATACTGCGCGACCTATCTGGGCAACCTGCCCGGCAGTGGCCGTGATGAAGACTGGAAGGACCTGGGCATCCGCCTGCCGAAAGGCAAGATCGAGCGTACCTTCTACAGGGGCGAAGCGCCAAAGTCAAATATCCATATCTTCTTCCATGGAGATTATGCATGGAACGACTGGAACAATTATGTCTTCCAGTCCATGATCGACCTGATGCGCATTAAGCTCAGGGAGGCTATGCGCGAGGACAAGGGAGGGGTGTATGGCGTCAATCTTTTTGGCGGCCCCTCAAAAAAACCGGTGGAGGAGTATGAGATCACCATCTCATTCAACAGTGATCCGCCGCGGACGGACGAGCTGATCCAGACGGCTTTCGATGTGATCGAACAAACGATTGAGGAAGGGGTGACGGATGAGGACCTCCAGAAGGTAAAGGAGACACAGCGCCAGTCACGCATCAAGGACCTTGAAGAAAACAGGTTCTGGATGAGGCAGATCCAAAGCAGCTACCTGAACGGCACGGACCTGGAGAATATCAAACTTGAAACCCTGGAAGGGTGGATCAAGAAGCTTTCTGCAAAGGACCTGCAGATGGCTGTCGGGAAATATTTCAACAAAGACCAGATGATCAAGGCGGTCATGCATCCCGAGCGGATGGAGGAATAATTCCGTTCAAACTGCTTATACAAGAAGAGGCCTGTATGGAAAACTGTACGGGCCTCTTAGTTTTCCTCGTCAAAGATCTTCTTCAGTTCGATCAGCTGCATCATGCATTCCACTGGTGTCATGGTGTTGACATTTAGGTCCAACAGCATCTCCTTTACTTTGCCCAGTGCCGGATCAACGGTTTCGAAAATACTCAGCTGGAGTGCCGGGTTAGATGGTGTATTGAGGGCCTCCTTGATGTGTGCCTTTTCGTGTTTGTTCGATTCTGTGGAAAGGGAATTCTCTTCAAGCCTTTTGAGGATCTCGGCAGCGCGCAGGATGATGGACCTGGGCATGCCGGCCATCTGGGCGACATGGATCCCGAAGCTGTGCTCACTGCCCCCTGGGGTGAGCTTGCGCAGGAAGAGCACCTTGTTGCCGACTTCCTTTGTGGCAATATGGAAGTTCTTGATGCGCCTGAACTGGTCGCTCAGGTCATTGAGTTCATGGTAGTGTGTCGCAAAGAGCGTCTTTGGATGTGCCTGTTGGTTGTTATGAAGGAATTCCGCAACTGACCAGGCAATGGAAATGCCGTCATAAGTCGAGGTTCCGCGTCCGATCTCGTCGAGCAGGATGAGGCTCCGCGGGGACATATTGTTCATGATGCTTGCTGTCTCGTTCATTTCCACCATGAATGTCGACTCCCCGGATGAAATGCTGTCCGATGCGCCCACGCGGGTAAACAGTTTGTCCACAATGCCCAGGTTTGCCTGTTTTGCCGGCACAAAACTCCCAATCTGTGCCATGATGCTGATCAGTGCCGTCTGTCTCAGCAGGGCGGATTTACCGGACATGTTCGGTCCGGTGATCATGAGGATCTGCTGGGTGTCACAGTCCATGTAGATATCGTTCGGCACGTAGGTTTCATCCAGCGGCAGCTGTTTCTCAATGACCGGGTGCCTGCCTGCCTTGATCTCGATCGCAAATTCCTCATTCATCTGTGGCCGGCAATAATTGTTTTTCACGGCCAGCCTTGAGAACGAGATCAGGCAATCGATTTCCGCCACGACCTGTGCATTTTCCTGGTTGGGCTGGATATATTCCTGAATATCCTCGACAAGCGACTCATAGAGCTCCTCTTCAAGTGCCGAGATCTTTTCCTGGGCACCCAGTATTTTCTGCTCCAGTTTTTTAAGTTCATCCGTCACATAGCGCTCTGAATTTGTGAGCGTTTGCTTGCGGACCCAGTTGTCCGGGATCAATCCCTGGTTCTTGTATTTATTGGTGACCTCCAGGTAGTACCCGAACACGTTGTTGAATCCGATCTTGAGTGATGTGATCCCGGTCTTTTTCGCTTCTTCCTGCTGGATGGTCAGCAGCATCTCCTGTGTGTTGGCCACGACATCGCGCAATTCATCGAGTTCCTCATTGTACCCTTCACGCAAAACGTTGCCCTTGCTGATGCTGACCGGCGGATCATCCTGGATGGCACGTTCGATCTTGTCGCGGAGTACGGTGCACAGGTTGATCCGGTCCGCCATTTTCTGGAATCCATCGTTGTCGGATTTGCCCAGGGCGTCCCTGATCGGTACGAGTGCGGTCAGGGCAACATGGAGCTGCTTTGTTTCCCGTGGATTGATCTTGCCTACGGAGGCCTTCGACATCAGTCGTTCGAGGTCTCCGATCTGCCGGATATTTTTTTCCAGGGCCTCCTGAAGATCCGGATCAGCAATCAGGGAATCAACGGCTTCGTGCCTTGCGCGGATGGCGTGGATGGAAAGAAGCGGGAGGAGAAGCCATTTGGTTAGTAACCTGCTTCCCATCGGCGAGATGGTCTCATCCAGGATCTCAAGCAGGCTGGTCCCGTTTGCCCGGCTGGCGTGGATGAGTTCCAGGTTGCGGATCGTAAAACGGTCCATCCACATGTATGCGTCCGGGTGGATGCGCTGGATCGAGCTGATGTGACGAATGCGGTCATTTTCTGTCGTCGCCAGGTAGTGCAGGCTTGCACCCGCTGCGATCTGGGCATATTCCAGGTCTTCCACGCTGTACCCTTTCAGGGTCTGGACCTCAAAATGATCCAGCAATTTCTCCCTGGTAAAATCGAGCGTATAGATCCATTCGTCGAGCGGATAGGTGTAAAACCTTGACCCGAAATGCTTGTCGAATTGCTTCTGGTGTGATTTTGCAAAAATGACCTCAGATGGTTCAAAGCTCTGCAGCAGTTTGTCGATCTGGTAGACATCTCCTTCACTGATGAGGAACTCCCCGGTGGAGATATCCAGGAAGGCAATGCCTAACTGGTCATGCTTGGCAAAGTGCACCGAGGCAAGGAAATTGTTTTTCCGGTGGTCAAGCAAGGTGTCTTCGGTGGTCACCCCGGGTGTCACCATTTCCGTCACACCCCGTTTGACGATCTTTTTTTCTTTGGATGGTTTTTCCAGCTGGTCGCAAATCGCAACGCGGTACCCTGCTTTGACGAGTTTTGGCAGATAAAGGTCCAGTGAATGATGCGGAAAACCGGCTAATTCGATATCGCTTCCGCCATTGTTTCTCCGGGTCAGGACAATCCCCAGCGTTTTACTGGTCTTGATCGCATCTTCCCCGAAAGTTTCATAAAAATCCCCGACGCGAAACAGCAGAATGGCATCAGGGTATTTCCCTTTGATCTTTGCATATTGTTGCATCAAAGGGGTTTCCTTTGATTTTATTCCGGTTGATTTCTTTCCCACTTGGTCATTTTCAGCTTGAACACATAAAGATATATTTATTTCTTTTTTCTAATATTGTCCCCATAAACGCGAAAAACTCTATGATCCAAATTTTTGAACAGCTGGAAACCGCAGAACTTGCCCTCCTGAAGGAAGCGGTCCCCATGATCGCCATTTTGATTGCTGGTGCCGACGGGAATATTGACGAAAAGGAGCGTGCATGGGCAGAAAAAATCACCAAGATCCGGACCTTTTCAGTGCCTGAAGAATACCAGACGTTTTATGAAGAGATCGGAAGCGATTTTCAGGAAAAGCTGGATGCAATGATCAAGGTGTTGCCCACTGATACAGAGGAACGCAACAGCATCCTGAATGAACGCCTGAAAGATGTGAACGCCGTGCTTGCCAAACTCGACCCGAAATATGGTTCAAGGCTGTACAGGGAATTCAAGCGTTTCGCAAAACACGTGGCGACAGCTTCAGGTGGTTTCCTCGGATTCTTCTCGATCAGTGCCGCCGAGGCAAAATGGGTCAACCTGCCCATGTTGGACGAGATCGTCTACGTCGGGGAAGAAGGCGAGGAAGAAGAATAGCCAATTAAAGAACTCTTTTGCTTCAGTCGGGGTTATTGCCAGCCGCAATGTTTCCGTATTCCGGCTGACACCCTGGATTTCTTTCCCGTTCGTGTTTGTAACGACCTTCATTCAGTTGATCTGTGGTAGGCAAATCCAATTCGGGCCATTGCGGCAATAAAAGACATGCGATGTGCAGAAATTGAAAATTGTAATCCTGGACGGGCATACCCTCAATCCCGGGGACTTGTCCTGGGCGCCTTTTGAAGCCTGGGGGAACGTCACCGTGTATGGCCATACGCGGCCAGGGGATGTCCTGAGACGTTCTTCAGGTGCGGATGTCCTTGTGGTCAACAAGGTGGTGCTCGATCGGGCCATGCTGGAAAAGCTGGATGGGCTGCGGGCCATCTGTGTCACTGCGACAGGGATGAACAACATTGATCTGGATGCCGCTGACGCATTGAATATTCCAGTGTATAACGTGGCCGGGTATGGCACGGAAAGCGTTGCCCAGCATGTGTTCGCCCTTATTTTGCATTTTACGAACCGCATCGGTGATCATGCACGTTCAGTCCGTGATGGTGCCTGGAGCCGACAGCCGCATTTTTCCTATACGTTGGGTCCTGTTTCAGAATTGTCCGGAAAAACGATGGGGATATACGGGTTCGGCAATATCGGAAAAGCAGTGGCCCGCCTGGCAAAAGCATTCGGGATGACTGTACTCGTCCATACGCTAAACCCAGTGGAACATCCGGACGTGAATGCATTTGTTCCAATGGAAAAGCTAAGTGGCGATAGCGATATTGTCTCCTTGCACGCGCGGCTCACCAGCACAAATGAAGGGATCATAAACGCATCCTTTCTTGAAGGCATGAAACCATCGGCAATTCTGGTGAATACAGGTAGGGGTGACCTGGTCAATGAAGCCGATCTGCTGCATGCGGTACGGACCCGTCAAATAAGTGGTGCCTGCCTCGATGTGCTGCGCAAAGAACCACCATCGGCGGATCATCCATTCCTGCAGGAAGAGCGGATCATCATCACCCCGCATATGGCGTGGTCAACAAGGGAGGCCAGGCAACGGCTCCTTGAAGCTTCTGCGGCCCATCTGGAACACATCACGAAGTAAAGATCAACACACAGCACACTAGCCGTGGATTCAATAGCAAGCCAGGCGTTTCGATAAGTGAACTCCCAAGCATACTCTGGGTTAATCTTCCAGGGGCGGAATGCGCAGGACCTGTCCCGGGTAGATCTTGTTCGGGTCCTTGAGCATGGGCTTGTTTGCTTCGAAAATCTCGGTGTACTTCATCGCATCCCCGTAATATTTCTTGGCAATTTTGGAGAGGGAGTCGCCTGGCTCCACTTCATAGAACTTCGCTTCAGGCTCTGGCAGCGTGACCGAGATCCGGTCATCTACCTGGGCAATACCTTCCACGTTGCCCAATGCGAGGATCACCTTTTCCTTGTCCTGCTGTGATTCCGTCTGGCCATACACGACGACCTTGTCCCCCTGCAGTTCGAGAGACAGGTCCTCGACCGGGAGGTGCAATCCCTTGACCACGGCGTGAAGGAGGTTCAGCTTTTCAGCAGTGATCTCTGCTGGTGCCTCGGCTTCCTTATGCTCAACTTTCCCGAACACTTTTGAACCGGCACTCTTCAAAAAAGAAAATAATCCCATGATTATGAATTTTAACGGTTGAATAATCGCAAGCTTGTTCCAGCCCCCCGGAAGGAGAGCCTGCTGCAATCTACCAAAAATTCCAGTTCTGTGTACATGGGGGAAATGAATTGAATATTTCTTTACATTTATAAGAATCAGAAAATGAATATTTTAGGCCTTTGAACACGTTTCCAAAAGGTTCTTAGATATTATCTGGCAAAGGGCTTTCTTTCGAATATATTGCCGTATATTTGCGGAGTTTTTTTTCAACGTTTCATTAAAATATCAGGTACAATGCAAGGAAAGGGAATTATCAAGTTTTTCCTGGTGCTGTTGACAATCGTGTGCCTTATCCAGTATCTCTACATGCTTCCGACGCGTAAAGTGGAGAAAAAGGCGGATCAATTCGCCCAATCTGTATCGGATAAGGTGACGGGAGAGGCAGAAAAGAATGCTGCATACAAAGATGCCAGGGCAGCATATCTGGACTCAATGTCCAGCGAGGAGATCTTCAAGATCCCGCTGATCAAATCATGGACCTATGAAGAGCTGAAAAAAGCCCAGCTGGCTTACGGGCTCGATTTGAAAGGTGGAATGAGCACAGTCCTCCAGGTAGACCTCAGGGAATTGATCTACGGGTTGGCAAATAATTCCAAGGACCCCACATTTAATGAAGCGTTGAACAATGCAGACGAGGCATTGAAGTCTGCACAGTCCGATTATGTGACTCTGTTTGCCACAGAATGGAATAAAATCAAGGGTGAAAAACGGTTGAGCACCATCTTTTCGAGGAATGCCTCGCTGAAAGATGAAATCAACTTCCAGACTTCTGATGCTGAGGTGATCAGGATCCTTCGTGAAAAATCGAATGAGACAGTGAATATGACGTTTCAGCGGTTGAAGGAGCGGATCGATAAATTCGGGGTGACACAACCAAATGTGACCCTCGATGAGACCCGGGACCTGATCACCGTGGAATTGCCCGGTGTCGACAACCCTGAACGGGCACGGAACTTCCTGCAGGCAACGGCCAAGCTGGAATTCTGGGATGTCTACAGGGCAACTGACCCGGGTGTCATGCAGGCTTTTGTGGATGCAGACCGCAAGCTGGACCGGCTCATGTCGGGAGATACATCAGATGTGGATGAAGGCCCGCAATTCGAAGTGGATACGCAGTATGTCGACATCACCGATTCGCTGGGCAACGTGGTAGGCCAGGATATGGTTACGGTAAGTGTTCCGGTTGACAATGACCCGCTGCAAAGCCAGGGACCGCTGTTCAAGATCTTTACACCCAATTTCACAGCGGGTGCCCAGGGCCTGAGCTACTGGTACCCGGTGATGGGAGTGGCAGAAAAGAACAAGCGCGATGCCGTCATGGAAATGCTGAACAGGCCTGACATCAAGCCGTTGTTCCCGAAGGATCTGAAACTCTACTGGGCGGACAAACCGATGACCGACCCGGAGACGAATAAGCCTTCAAATATGTATGAACTATACGGGATCAAGGCACCCCGTGGCCGTGATGTGGCGCCCTTGGAAGGTGATCGCGTCGTCAATGCCACAACAAGCCCTGATCCTGTCACGGGCGAGGTGATGGTCAACCTGTCGCTCGACAACAAGGGCTCCAAGATCTGGGCGGACCTGACAACAAAAGCGGCACAGAACAATAACCGAGAGATCGCTATCGTCCTTGATGATGAAGTGGTATCGGCACCAAGCGTGAACGAACCGATCCTGTCGGGAGATTCCCGGATCACCGGTAACTTCAGCATCCAGGATGGAAAAGACCTTGCAAATATCCTGCAGGTCGGAAAACTGCCTGCCAAGACGAAGATTATCCAGGAATCCCTGGTTGGGCCTTCACTGGGTGCAAAGAATATCCAGAACAGCCTGATGTCCATGGTGATTGGTTTTTCGCTCGTTTTGGTATTCATGATCCTGTACTATGGTTCAGCCGGTATTGTGGCCATCATCGCGCTGCTGGCAAACCTGTTCTTTATTTTTGGTGCATTAGCGTCATTTGGAACCGTACTCACGGTACCGGGTATTGCGGGTATCCTGTTGACAATTGGTATGGCTGTTGATGCAAACGTGATCATCTTTGAGCGCATCAGGGAAGAGCTCAGGGAAGGAAAGGGCCTGAAACTGGCTGTCAGTGAGGGCTTCAAGCAATCCTATTCTGCGATCATCGATGCCAACGTGACGACGATCCTGGTGGCATTCGTACTTGCCTATTTCGGATTGGGCCCGATCAAGGGATTCGCCACCGTATTGATCATTGGTGTGCTTTCATCCCTGTTTACAGCGGTATTGCTCGGACGCCTGATCATTGAATGGTGGCTGAGCAAGGATCGCCAGCTGACTTTCTGGACAGGGCCGACAAGGAATGTGCTTGCCAACCTGAATATCGACTGGCTTGGAAAACGCAAGATTGCATATGTCATTTCAGGCATCCTGATCGTAGCTTCCATCACGGGCTTTTTTGTAAAGGGCTTTGAACTTGGTGTGGATTTCAAGGGAGGATATTCTTATAATGTGGAGTTTGCCCGGGATATCAACGTCAGTGTCGACCAGTTGCGGGATGCACTCACAGAATCATTCGGAGGTCAGCCTGTAGTAAAGGCTGTGGATACAGAAAACACATTCAATATTACGACGAGCTATCTGGTCGATGCCACTGATGAGGAAGCACCGGATCTGGTGATGCGTGAGCTCTATGAGGGCGTGAATGCGATCGCTGGCGGGAATATCGATTTCGAGCAATTCCGGCTGCCGGATGGCATTGGCACACATGTGTCACAATCTGCGAAAGTCGGTCCGACCATTGCGGATGATATCCAGAAAAGTTCCTGGGAAGCAACCGTGTTTGCGCTGCTGCTGATCTTCCTGTATATTTTCGTCAGGTTCAGCAAGTGGCAGTATTCACTTGGTGCGGTCGCAGCATTGTTTCACGATACGATCATCGTGCTGGGGATGTTCGCGATTTTCCACGGCGTATTGCCCTTTTCACTGGAAATCGACCAGGCTTTCATTGCAGCGCTGCTTACCGTGATCGGTTATTCGATCAATGATACAGTCGTTGTGTTTGACCGGATCCGTGAGTTTTTAGGGTTATATACCAATAAAGGAAAGAAGGAAGTGATCAATATGGCGATCAACAGCACGATCAGCCGGACGATCATCACATCGTTGACGACGTTGCTGGTAGTGTTGATGCTGTTCATCTTCGGTGGAGGCAGCATCAAAGGCTTTGCTTTTGCGTTGCTGGTGGGTATCGTGGTCGGTACATACTCCTCGGTCTTCGTCGCTACGCCGATCATGTCTGACCTGACTGATGAACTGAAACCGAAGGACAAAAAGAAATCGAGCTTCTCTCGCGCAGCCCGCGTATAGTCAAAGAGAACAGACAGAAATCGTTGGATATCCCCCTGGGCTTATAAGCGCAGGGGGATTTTTTATCTGGTTGTGCAGGCATCTTTGCAACAACGGGTATCCCTGTGGCGTTTCTGAGAATAGTTTACTAATATTGAAAGATGAATATCCTCTCCCGAATCGGGATACCCGTATTGGTGTTTCTCCTCCTGTCCGGCTGCACGTTCACGAAAAAGATCCGCACGGGTGAGCAGGCTTTTGAAGCCAGGCAATATGCCATAGCTGCACAAATGCTGGCAGAAGAGTACAAGCAGACAAGTTACCTGAATGAAAAGGCAAAGATTGCATTCATGATCGGGAGCAGCTATGAGCGAATGAACAGGGTGGAGGAAGCAGGGAAATGGTACAAGTCTGCGGATGAGCACAATTTCGGCCCTTCTGCTCTTGAAAAATATGCAGAAATGCTCAAAAGGTCCCAGCGGTACATAGAGGCACTCGATATCTACAGGCAATTGGCTGATGAGCAGGGCGGTGCACTGAAATACCGTCAGCTGGCAACAGCATGCCAGCTGGCATATGAATGGTGGACAGAGCGGTCAAAAAGCACCTATGTGGTGGAAGACCTCCCGATCAACACGCCGGCATCGGAGTATGCGCCTTTTGTCATGGGCGAGGATGTGATCGCATTTTCCTCCGACAGGCCGCAAAGCACCGGTGATGAAATCTACACATGGACCGGGAATCATTTTTCGGACCTCTTCCTTGCCGATGTCCGTGCCGGAACGGTGGAGGCTTTTGATTCCGGGGTGAACAGTAAGGATAACGAAGGGACCGTGATCATCAACCGGGATGGAACAGAATTATACTTCACCCGGTGCTATTCCGGCGATGCGTACGACAGTTATTGCAAAATCATGGTCAGCAACAGGCGGGGAGGCGGGTGGACAGATCCCTCACCATTACCCTTTCAGCAGGAGGAGATCAATTATGGCCATCCTTTCCTGAGCGAGAATGACAGCATCCTGTTCTTCTCTTGCAATGATCCGGAAGGTGCGGGCGGTTATGATCTTTATTATACCTTGAGGTCAGAAAGCGGCTGGGACACCCCGCAGATATTGAGTGCGCGGGTAAATACGGAAGGAAATGAAAAATTCCCTTCTGTCCACGGGGATACGCTGTACTTTGCCTCGGATTACCACCTGGGGATGGGCGGGCTTGATATTTTCAAGACCTACCCTTTGTCAGACGGCAACTGGTCGCCGCCTGAAAACCTGAAGCCGCCGGTAAATTCCGGATGGGATGACTTTGCATTTATTGTGGATACCTTTGCGCGCCTGCGCGGCAATGAGGTCCAAAAGGGGTATTTCAGTTCCACGCGGAATACAGGCGCGGGAAACGATGACATCTTCAGGTATACGAAATTGACGTTGACTCCTTCAGCAGAAGACACCACGGTAGTGGCTGATACACAGGCCCCAACCCCGAAAAAGTACAGGCTCTACCTCGCCCTGAAGGTTGTGGAACCGGTGCTTGAAGACCCTGAGGATCCCAACAGCAGACGGATCGGTAAACAGCCTCTGCCCGGTGCCCGCGTCGTCGGTGAAGAAGGCCCCATGGCAAAAAGCTTCAGTACCGACAAACAGGGCTATCTCATCATTGAACTTGAATATGACAAGGATTACCTGTTCAGGGCAAAATACCCGGAGCATTTTTCAAATGCGCTTGTGTTTTCAACCAAAGATATCAGCAAGGACCCAAATGAACCGACAAAGACCATCAATCGGGAAATTGTGCTTGATCCGATTATTCGGAATACCGAGATCGTACTCCAGAACGTCTACTATGACCTGGACAAATGGAACATCCGGGAAGATGCAAAACCGATCCTGGACAGCCTGGTCACATTGCTAAGGCAAAATCCTGAACTCCATATCGAACTTGGTTCACACACCGACTGCCGGAATACGGATGAATATAATATGCAGCTGTCACAAAGACGTGCACAATCTGCAATGCTCTATCTCAGCATGCGGGGTATCGCTGCATCCAGGCTATCATCTGTCGGCTATGGAGAATCCCGTCCTGCGGTGGATTGTGCCTGTGAGGAGTGTAGCGAAACCCAGCACCAGGCGAATCGCCGGACGACATTCAAGATTGTGAATTGACAGGAAATCCCTAAAAGAAGTCGACCAGTTCCATATCGAATACAAGTACCGAATTGGGCGGTATGCCGCTACCGGGTATGATTCTGGAGCCATATCCCAGGTGCGAAGGGATGAGCAGGATGCCCTTTCCACCTTTCCCGAATAGCGGAATTCCCTCCTGCCACCCCGGGATCAGCTGGGCCAGCTTGAATTCCCGTACGGTCCCGTTTGATGAATCAAACTGGAATCCATCCAGCAGCTTGCCTGAATAGATTACCCTCACTGTTGATGTCAGGTCGGGGCGTTCGGCACTGCCCGGGACATCTATGACATAGTGTAATCCTGAATCAGTTGATTGAGCATCAAGGTTGTTTGCTTCTACATATTCCCTGATCAGCTCGGCATCAATCTCACGCTGGTCGTCCTCCTTGCTGCATCCGCTCAACAGGAACAGGGATAGCAATCCGATGAATAAGGTTTTCTGATACATATCAATCAATTTATTTTTTAACGTCTATACACCGGAATGGATGTTGCCTGATCCGGTTATTTTTTCTTTTTCCTATTCTTTTTTTTCGTTGGCTTTTTCTTTTTCTGAGCTTTTTTCTTGGCCTTCTTCCCGTTTCCTTTATTATTCTTCCTCTTCTTGCCTTTCTTTTTATCCCTGGATTTTTTGTCCTTCTTTTTCTTGTCCTTCTTTTTCTTGTCCTTCTTTTTCTTGTTTTTCTTTTTCGCTGACTTTTTATTCTTTCGGGCTTTTTTCTTCTCTTTCTTCTCGTCTTTCGGCTCATCTTCATTTTTCTCGGCGGCATCTGAAACCGTTTTTTCTGTCCCGGGCTCATCAGGAGCCACCTTCGCCTTCAATGTTCGTTTCGTTTTACGTTCACCAATTCCGCTGGAATCGATCAGCTCCTGAGCATTTTTGAATATGTCGATACCCGATTTCCTGAAGCGGGCAAGGAGGTACCTGATTTGCCAGACGGACAAGCCGGAAGCATGGGCTGCCTCTGCCTGTTTCATGCCATCCGCAATGAGCAGGAGCGCAGTCGCTTTTTTCCCTTCCTTGTCCTTTTTCTTCGAGATCTCTTCACAGATCTGCCGTGTTTGGGCATCCAGTGATACACCTCGTGATGCCCTTGTGCTGCCCGTATTCGTTTTCTTTTTCATGCGTTGATATGTTTTTCGGCGAAAT
>JARQTN010000086.1:16000-25938 GCA_029976695.1 Lewinellaceae bacterium | reverse complement strand
GTATCCGCCCCGAATTTGCCTATCGATTCCGGTGGAGCTGCGACCAGCCTTACATCCCGGTATGTCTCTGTAATGAAAAGGAAATACTGGTTGCCCTTGTAGAACGGGCGGATAAAGGCTTCCTGGTAATCCTCTTTCTCTGCATTCGAGGTGATCCTGTTCAGGTTTCGATCAATGACAGACTGGCGCGTTTCAGGTGTTTCTGTTTCTTCCACTCCGTTCAGCGCCTCTTTTGTGACATCCTCTATCCGGACAATGAACCGGGCGTACAGGTTGGGGTTTGGCAATTCCTCAGATCGCGACATGGCCCAGAACCCGTTCTTCAGGTAATTTTTCTCGACAGTAGAATGAGACCTGATCGCCCCATACCCGCAATGGTGGTTTGTGAGCAGCAGCCCAGTGGGCGAAATCACTTCCGAGGTACAAAACCCGCCAAAGTGGGCAATTCCGTCCTTGAGGCTGCTCTGGTTGACACTATAGATGTCCTCGGCTGTCATTTGCATGCCTAATGACTGCATTTCCGCTTCATTCAGCGCTTCCAGCAGGAGCGGGATCCACATGCCTTCATGGTCGGCACGAAGATGGACGGACTGTAGGAGAAAGAGAATTGCATACAGAAATGGCATGGATTTTCTCATATCAATATTTTTTCATTATTTGCCCACAAGATACTTATTCCGATGGCAAGTTTTGAACCATTCACCCTCCAGCACCTGATGCCGGTATTGATCGGGATTGGCCTGTTCTGGTTACTGATCAGCAGGACACGTCAATTGCCTTCAGCCCAATCCAGGCGCATGATTGCCATCGTGATTTCATTTGCCGTCTGGGGGATCATGTTCAGCCGGACATTTCTGAAACTTGTCGATGGTTCATTTTCCATCACGGAGGACCTGCCTCTGTACATGTGCAGGCTCGTGACCTGGCTCCTGCCGATCGCCCTGATCCTGAATTACCGGAAGATGCTGAAAGTGCTATATTTCTGGGTGCTGGGAGGAGCCTTCCAGGGAACACTGACGCCGGATATCTCCCATGGTTTTCCTGCGATGGAGTACATCGGTTATTTTGCAGTCCACATCGGCCTCATCGGTGTCATGATCTATATTACGGTAGTCCAGAAACTGAGAATCGGCTGGCCTGATTTCTGGCGTGCCTTTGTGATCGCCCAATTCTATCTTTTGTTTCTCATCGGCTTGAATATGATGATGGGTAGTAATTATGGCTATACACAGGTAAAACCTTCAGGCGGGTCACTGCTTGACTATTTTGGTCCGTGGCCCTATTTTCTTTTGGGTGCGGAATTGATCATGCTGGTTTCCTTTCTTGTCCTGATGGTCCCTTTCCTGATAAAAAAGCATCAACATTCCAGGACAACCGTCAGCAGTCCCGGAAGGGAAGTGTAAGCTGTGTCTTGTTTTTCTTTTTTTCCAGTTTTGTCACCCCAACCCCTAACAGGCGCACCGGTTTTTCAAACAGGTTTTCCTGTGCCAGGATCTCTTGCAGTGTGTCCTGGATTTCCTCTTTCGAAGAAATGAAAAAGGGTAGCGTTTTTTGCCTTGTAATCGTTTCAAAGTCCGGGTACCTGACCTTGACCTGGACTGTCTGGACCCGGGCATTCAGCTTCTGCAAAGTCCGGGCAACATCTTCTGAAAGCATTTCAAGGCGATGGAGGATATCACCGATCTCGGTGAGGTCATGGCGAAAGGTATGTTCCGAACTTACGGATTTCCGTTCACGGTGTGGTTTAACCGGACGGTCATCGATTCCCCGTGATACCTTATAGAAATAAGTGCCCATCTTGCCAAAGACACGGATCAGGTCGACCAAAGACCAGGACAAGAGATCACGACCAAAATGAATATGGTGGGCGTGCATTTTCTTAAGGGTAGCCTTGCCGACCCCAAAGAACTTTCCGATTTCAAGATTGGCCACAAAATCCGGCACCTCTTCCGGCAAGATGACGGTCAGGCCGTTCGGCTTGTTCATCCCGGAAGCCACCTTTGCTACGAACTTGTTTACAGATATGCCAGCACTTGCGGTCAATTGGGTTTGTTCGAGGATCCTCCGCTTTATCTCACGTGCGATGAAAATAGCTGATGGATGACCGGGTGTGTTTTCTGTCACATCGAGGTATGCCTCATCCAGGGATAGAGGCTCTACGAGGTCAGTGTACGCATAAAAGATCTCCCTGATCTGGCGTGAAACAGATTTGTAGACATCAAAGCGGTGCGGAACGATGCGCAATCCAGGGCATTTCTGCCGGGCAATGGAAACCGGCATGGCTGACCGGACGCCAAACTGCCGTGCCTCATAGCTGGCGGCTGCCACAACGGCCCGCGGCCCGTTCCCGCCGACGACTAATGGTTTGCCCCTGTATTCAGGTTGGTCACGTTGCTCCACAGATGCGAAGAATGCATCCATGTCGATGTGGATGATCTTGCGTATGGATTGGCATGGGACAGGTCCAGAAACAGCATTCTTGCTCATATGACAAACAATGTACAATTCTTTGCCGTCCGGCAGGCACCCAAAAAGGATCTTTTCTTGTCTATTAGGGTAACGAATCTGCAATGACTGAACATTCAATTAAAGAAAGCAAATTGAATCGATCATCCACAAGTAATTGAGTATGACACACAGCAAGTCTAAAAAACGATTCATCCTGATGCTCGAAAAACCTTTCGGAGACCAGATCGTGGCAAAACTCTATGACGGAGCCTGGATTGGTGTCATGGAAGACCAGGGTGAGTGGATCCGCGTCATTTCCACTGATGGATATGGCTGGATCAAGGCAGACCAGACCCGTGAGGGCTCAGGTTTCCGTCTGCGCACTTTGCCGGGGGCTCTCGACCAGGCAGACACATCCCGTTAATTCACCGGTTTTTTCGTTTTGGTGATAATCGCATCGATGGATTTTGCCCTGATGATTTCATTGAAATCAGGGATCATGTTTTGCTTTACATCTTCGAAGGCCCTGAGCTCATGATCAATTCTTTTTGACAGTTCATCCCTGACCTCATAGGCCTGCTGCGTCGGGGGATATTCACTGCCACCCACAAGTGAATTCAAATGGCCAAGTTTATTGGTCAGCCTGATCGGAAAGTTAAGCGGGTCCTGGTTGCTCCTGTTCTTTGTCTGATACAAGGACTCTTCGATCCGGGTCAACACCGAGTCAATTTCATGGACCTTGTTTTTAAGATCCCCGTCATCCGGAGTCCGCTCTTCATAATTCTTCAGCTGTTCGCGCATATCCCTGATCTCGATGATCGTCTCATGCGCTTCGCTCATTTTATCCCTCACTTCCCTGACGAAAGCATATTGCTTCTGGTAGTCTGCCATACTGCTGGGTGACCGGGGATCCATGAGGATCCTGAAGGGCTGGGTTTCGACTTTTCCATTTACAGAAAGGGATACCTGGTAATCGCCCGGTATCGCCTTCGGCCCGTTCAATGAGGCCCACCACAGGACCATCCCGTCAAATTTTTTGGCCGGCGGGTACATCATGTTCCAGTTGAAGAAGTTTGAACCTTTTTTGGGTTCGAGCGTATATGCTTTCTCTTTACTCGCAGTAGAGTAGGTAACAATTGTATCACCTCCCGATTCGAGGAAAGTCAAGGCAACCGTATCTTTTTCGCTGAGTTCTTTCAGGTTGTAATAGACCATGACGCCCCCGGGATGGTTCAACCCGGCATTCCTGACCTTTTTGTTCTGTCCTCCCTGCATCCGGTAGCTGTCCATCGGCTTGAACAGGTGGAAGTCCTTATCGGCCAGCGATTTATTCAGCTGATGGAATACGGTCAGGTCGTCGATCATCCACAGGCTGCGGCCCTGGGTGGCGGCAATCAGGTTGTTGTTTTTCACTGCAAGGTCCGTGATGGGGACCACGGGAAGGTTCAACTGCATGGATTGCCAGGTATTCCCGTCATCGAAGCTGATATACATGCCTGTTTCTGTGCCTGCATAGAGGATGCCCTGTTGTACAGGATCAACCCGCAATACCCGGGTAAAATGGTCATCTTTTATCCCGTCGGTAATTTTAGTCCAGGTTTTTCCGTAATCCATGGTCCTATAGAGGTAGGGCGTGTAGTCGCCAAGTTTATACCGCGTTCCGGCAATGTAACACCCTCCGTCATGGTGCGGATCCGGTTCAATGGAATTGATCATCATCCATTCCGGCATGCCGGCAGGTGTCACATTTTTCCAATTTTCGCCGCCATCGCGGGAGACATGAACAAGTCCGTCATCAGAGCCAACCCAGAGCAGGTCCTTGACACGGGGACTTTCGGCGGCAGCAAAGATCGTACAGTAATACTCCACTGACGTATTGTCCTTGGTGATCGGCCCACCGGATGATCCCATTTTGGTAGCATCATTCGTTGTCAGGTCGGGACTGATCACCTGCCAGCTCTCGCCTTCATCATACGAGACATGCAGGTGGTTGGATGCTGTATAAAGCTTGTTCGGGTGATGGGGTGAAAAGAAGATCGGGTAGTTCCACTGGAACCTGTATTTCATCTCTTCAACCCCATGGCCCATCGGGTTGTCCGGCCAGACATTCACTGCACGCGAAAAACCGGTTTCGTGGTCCAGTCGCTGGAGCAGTCCGTCGTAACATCCCCCAAATACGATATCCTGGTTTTGCGGGTGGATCGCGATATGCCCGCACTCGCAGCCTGCTGTCGACTCCCAGTCGTCCTCATCGATGGAAAAGCCCCCCGAACGATGTGCAATGCGCAGTGTAGAGTTGTCCTGTTGCGCCACATAGATCCGGTATGGGAAACGGTTGTCGGTCGTAACCCTGTAAAACTGGGCTGTGGGCTGGTTGAAATAAGTGGACCAGTTGATGCCGCCGTCAAACGTGATCTGGGCACCGCCGTCGTCTGCGACGATCATGCGGTCCGGGTCCTCAGGGGCGATCCACAGGTCATGGTGGTCGCCGTGCGGGGCGTTGGCTGATTCAAATGTCTTTCCGCCGTCCTTGCTTTTATGGTAGGATACATTCATGACATACACGATATCCTCATCCTGCGGGTCTGCATAAATCCTTGAATAGTACCAGGCCCGCTGGCGGAGTGCCCTGTCCTCATTGAGTTTCTGCCATGTTTTACCAGCATCGTCAGAGCGGAAAACGCCGCCTTTCTCGTTTTCAATGATCGCCCAGATCCGGTCCGAGTTTACCGGTGAAACCGCGATGCCGGAAATGCCCCAGATGCCCCCGGGCAGTCCCTTGTTACCGGAGATATCCTCCCAGGTCTCACCCGAATCCTTGCTTTTCCAGATCGCCGAGCCTTCTCCGCCGCTTGAAAGCGAATAGGGCGTGCGGCGTACGTTCCACGTCGTGGCATAGATGATGCGCGGATTGTTCGGGTCAATAAGCAGATCCATGGCCCCTGCATTTTCATTTGCAAAAAGCACTTTTTTCCATGTGTTGCCACCGTCTTTGCTTTTGTATACGCCGCGGTCAGGCGTTGGTTTGTACAGGTCTCCCAGGACTGCAGCATACACGATATCCGGATCTGTCGGGTCCACCCGCATCCTCGGAATATGCCGGGCATTCTCCAGGCCAATGGCTGACCATGTTTCTCCGGCATCGGTACTTCTCCAGGCCCCATATCCATAGGAAACATTCCCGCGGACTGTGCATTCCCCGCCACCCACATAGAGGACATTCGGATCGCTGGGGGCAACCGCCACAGAGCCAATGCTCCCGCCAAAGTACCCGTCTGAAATATTTTCCCAGTGAACACCTCCGTCTTTTGTTCGCCAGACACCACCACCGGTGGCCCCGAAATAATACAGGTTCGGTTTGCCTGCGACACCTGTCACAGCGGCGGATCGCCCGCCCCTGTAAGGACCAATGGGCCTCCATTCGACGGCATCGTAAAGATGCTCCTCATAGGTTGGGGCTACCCCGGTTTCCTTTTTCGTTTCCTTCGCATTTCTGGCCTTTTGTGCATCCATGGCCGGAATTGCGAGAAGGAACAGGATCAGGACACTGAAAATCAATGATGCGTTAAGTTTCATATGGTTCGAATCTTGTCTGAAAATGAAAGGATCTCTGCAATTTACTAAATTGCTTTTTTGTTGATTACAGTAAACCGGAAATTCAAATGGGATCACATATTGAACTTGCATGCACCGTGCATTTTGAGAACCTGAACAGGTTCCTGGCAGATCAGATCAAAGACCTGAAGGTGAATGAAAAACTGACACTGCACAAGGTGGTGGTCGAAGGCGAGGGGAAATACCTTACCATCCATGCCTTTGTATCCGGTGTCTATGAGGGTGAAGTGGAAATCACGTGTATACCGGAATGGATCAGGGATGAGCAGCGGTTTGATTTGAAGGAACTGGATGTCAGGCTCGTTTCCAGAAATATCCTTGCAAAGGGGGCAAACTGGATGGCGAACCATATTTTTGCCAACAAGCTGGACAAGCTTGGGGAACAGATCCTGAACAAGGAAATCGGGGAGCTCATGAAAAAGGGGATAGGCGAATTCGAGGCGTATCCCTTGCCCACCGGGGGGGTGTTCAAGGCTGATTCAGTCCATTTCGATCTGAGGGACTTGCATGCTGTCGGGGAAGTCCTTCATCTTCAGCTTGTCATAGACGCCAAAACGCAAATTGTCTTTTAAATGAAAAACCATTTGCCCGGAGATGAATCGGGCAAATGGTCAGCTTTTTACATGGACAAAATTCATTCAGCGAGGTATGCGATACCGGATACCTGCATAAATATTCCTGCCGAAAACCGGTCCCCAGATCATGGATGCATCAAAGTAATCCCCGTTTGGGTCGTTTGCCGCGAGGATCGGGTTTTCCTGCATGAAATTCAGCAGGTTCTCAGCACCCAGGTAGGCTTCAAAGCGTTCTCCGAAAGTCTTGCTGATTTGTGCATTCATGATAAGGAATGAAGGTGAAAAATCTTCCAATTGGAAATCACGCGGGTTTTCATTGGTCATCGGGATGCGTTGTTGCCCCAGCAGATTAAATGTGGCATCAAATTTCCATTTAGTCCCTGTTTCATAAGCAAGGTTTATAAATGCCCTGTTTTGCGCGATCAGCGGTTTTTGCATGAGGCCCGCCTGGTATTGCATGCGCACATCATTGAACCTGTATGCAACGCGTATATCCAGTTGATCAAGAAATTCATAGTCAAACTGGATTTGCAGGCTGTTGGAAAACGAGTTTCCGTCAAGCGGATAAAACACGACAGTCCGGGGGCTCAGGTCGTAGTCCACGACCACCTGCCTTGAGAACTGTGTCCGGTAAAAATCCATGCTGAAGACGGCTGCACGCTGGTAGATCATAAATCCCTGGGTGAAGTTCAATCCGATATTCCAGGCTACCTCTGGTGTAAGGCCATAGGCGTAATCCGGGCCATCTCCTTCGATCCGGATCTCCCTTGCTGAAGCGAAAAGCCCGATATTTTCAGCGAAAATGGATGGTGTCCTGCGGCCTCGGCCGATGCCAAGCCTGAAGACCGTCAATTCAGCTGGTGCAAAGCGTGCATGCAGCCTGGGTGTGATGAACAAGCCATCGATGTTGTGGTGGTCGGCCCTTAGCCCCGCAACAAGGGAGAACTGCTGGCTTCCAAGGAACGTGTATTCAAAAAAAGCGCCTGGAACGAATTCCTCCCGTTCAAATGCCATCTGTGCGATCCTTTCGTCAAACTGGTCGAATTGTGAACTCAGCCCGAATTTTACCTGGTGGTCCGTATCTCCGATTATTGACTGATAGATCAGATTCACGTACGCAGATCTCTGCATGGCTGCATAGGGCCTTCCACCAAATCGCGCATCCTGGTCATGGTAAACACCTGACATTTGCAATCCGATGCTCTTATACGGCTTACCGGGATAAACACGACCAATTTTCATCCATCCTTCAAGGCGCTGGGTTTCCTGGTAGGCACCCCACAAACCAACGGAGGAAATCTCGTCATCCGGGTCGAATGAAAGCTGGCCGCTCGTCTGGTTGACATATGTGGCCTTGAACCCGGCCTGCATCCTGTAGTTGCCCAGGATGAATTTCCACCGGTTGATGCCGACAAGGTTCTGTCTGAGCGGCATATCCATAAAGCCGTCGTTGTTCCTGTCAAATTCTGTCTGCTGGGTACTTCCATGGAGCAGCAGCCCCGTGTGTACATGATCGCCGAGCGAATGTGCCATATTGAGGTTTGCTTCCAGCCGGCTGCCCTGGTTGCCGTATATGTTGAGATAAAGTCTTTCACTGGACTCTGGTTTGCGCAGTTCCACATTGATCTGGCCGGTGATGCTTTCGAAACCGTTGACGACGGAACCTGTGCCCTTGCTCAGCTGGATACCTTCGATCCACGGGCCAGGGGTATAGGTGAACCCGTACAGAGCAGACAATCCCCTGATGTCCGGGACATTTTCCCGCATGATCTGGACATTTGGACCTGCAAGGCCAAGCATCTGGATCTGGCGCGTGCCGGTCACTGCATCAGTAAATGAAACATCGACCGATGGATTGGTTTCAAAACTTTCGGACAGGTTGCAGCATGCCGCTTTCAGGAGTTCGCTTTCTGAAATACTTTCCACCTTGATGGGATCCAGGTAAGAAACGCGAATGGACTTCTGCCGGTGCGTCACTTCGATGTTTTCAAGTTCAATGGCAGGTTCGATGACCAGTTTCAGGTCACCTTCGAAGGGCCCTGTCAGCGTATCTGTGCCAAACCCGACGTAACTGACCACGATCTCCTTCCGGCCTTTTTGATGGGGCAGGACGAAGATCCCATGTTCATCCGTGATCACGCCTTCACTGGTGCCCGACCAGTACACGTGTGCCCCGACAATGGGTACTTCGTGCCCGTTGTCATCCATCTCCAGGACTTTCCCGAACTGCGGGTGATTTTGTGGGTGTCCTTTTGATCCCTCCACGGAATGGAAGGGATGTTCTGTATAGTGACAACACAATGGAAGGCTTTCATATGCTTCGGCCGGCGCTTTGACTTTGCTCGTATTGTGCCCGGCCTGTGCGATTGATTCATGCAGCGATTCCTCATTGAACTTTTCCTGTTCAACCAATACGGTAATTTCCTGGTTTTGCAGGCTGTATTCCGCATGCCGGACCCCGGGAACTCCCGACGCGACATCAATAATCCGGTCAGCGCACATCTCACAGGCCCCTGCGACATAAAAGCGTACGGTATTCGAAGCCTCATTTTGTGCGGATAATCCTGAACAGATCAGGCTTACCCACACGATTAAAATTCCAAATTGTTTCATGTAATTCATATCGTTTAGTAAGCAAATCAATTTGAAGCAGGCATACTGCTCCATTTTAAAATCGCTTCTAAACCTTTGGCGGTTGCCAGATAGAGTCAGTGTACTCAAAGGAATACACCGGAATGTAGGGGGACAAGTAACCTGAAACAGGAATCATGACAGGTTCACTTTCTTCCTGCTGAATCGCTGTGGCAATATGGATGCCGTGGCAGCAGGTGCAATCGCAGTCATCTGTTCCGCAACCATTTGCGCACCCGGAATCACAGGAGTGATCTTCCGGAGCCGCCTGATGTGATTCATGGTCTGCTGGTCGCCCGGATTCATCTTCAGGAGCCACTTCAGTTGAGGTCTTGCAACAGGTTGATTCACAGGCAACGGTATCCTGGATGTTAAGGCCCAGGGTAAAAGCTGTCAGCAAAAATAATGATATGACATATTGCCATTGCATAGAGGCAAAGTTAAGTGAAATCAATGAATTTGGCAATTGGGATTGGAGGATAAGGTGGGCCGTTTCATTTTTTCCGGGCTGAGGCCCGATAGGTTTTGCTTGACGGGTCCGTCGGTTAAAACCAACGGCAATCTTCATGAAACGCGGAACCCGAACTGCGAAATGCAGAATGCTTGAATGACGCTCCAGATGTCGGCCACCTTTGAGGTGGCTGCCATCGTCGCTCCAAAAAGCGCAAC